>DFYP01000063.1 GCA_002382645.1 Desulfovibrio sp. UBA4079
GGTTCCGCCAGGCCGTGGCCGCGCCGGACGCCCAGCGCATCCCGCGCCTGCTCCTGGCCTTCGAGCCCGAGGCCCTGGCCGGGATCTGCACCGGGCCGGTGCCTTTGGCCGAGGACCTGCTGGGCCGTCCGGAAGAATGCTTCAGCCAGGGCCGGGGCGAGCCCCTGGACCGGGCCCTGCGCTGCTACGCCCTGGGCTATCTGCCGGACTACATCCTGGCCAAGGTGGACCGCTGCTCCATGCGCCATGGCCTGGAGGTCCGTTCGCCGTTCCTGGATCAGGCCGTGGTGGAGTTCGCCGCCGGGCTCCCGGCCGCCTTCAAGATGCCCGGGGCGCGGCGCAAGTGGTTCATGAAGCGGGCCCTGGGCCGGTTCATGCCCGAGGCTGTCCGCCGCCGGGGCAAGCGCGGCTTCCTCATGCCCATTGCCGGGTGGCTGGCCGGGAGCCTGCGCGGGCTGCTGCGCGACCTGTGCTCCCCGGCGCGCCTGGAGCGCCAGGGGCTGTTCCGGGCCGAGGCAGTGGCGCGGCTCATCCGCGAGCACGAGAGCGGAAAAGTGGACCGGCGCGAGGAGCTCTGGACCTTCCTGGTCCTGCAAATCTGGCTGGAGGCGCGGGGGCTCTAGGCCGCCAGGTCCTGCAGACGGATTCCTTCCAGACCGTATTTCCCGGACAGCCATCCCAGAAAGCCCCGGAGCTTGCCGAGCATCCGGTCCACGTCCGCCTGGCCGGGCAGGCGCGGATTGGCGCCGGGCAGCAGTTCCGAGGAGTGCAGGAACAGGACCAGGACCCGGCCGCCCCGCCGGGCGTGCAGATTGGCCGCGAGTTTCATGGCTGCCAGGGAATGCCAGACCGGCTGTATGCTCACCCGGCCCAGGGCCATGAAGGCCCGGAAGGCCGCCTGGGGCAGGACGCCCCGCAGGCCGAACACGGCGCGGGCCGCGGCCGGGCTCAGCGGGAATACGCTCAGCGGCGCCTCCAGCAGTGCGCCGTTGGCCGCGGGCAACGGATGGGGATCGCCCCAGTCCAGGAAGTGCTCGAGTCCGGCCGGGGTCAGGGCCAGGGGCTGGACGCTGCTGTCCACGCGGATGCCCAGGCCGGGCAGGGCCTCACGCACCGCGTCCGTGAAGTCCCAGCGGCCCATGCGGAAGGACACCGGGGGCCTGCCCGCGCAGTCCGCGGCCGCCGCGCACAGGGATTCGAGCTTCTTGAGCAGCAGCGGGCCGGGCAGGCGCGAGGCCGAGGGTTCGCCCTGGTCCAGGGGCGAGAACGGTGGGGTGTTCCAGAGGTGCAGATGCGCGCCGATTTCCGCGCCGAGGGCGTCCTGCATCCCGCGCAGCCGCCGGGCGCAGTCCGGGTCCGTGAGCACGGGCCAGGTGGCCAGCAGGGTCAGGGGCAGGCCGAAGTCGCGGGTGATCCACTCCAGGCGCTCCAGCAGGGCCACGTTGCGGAAGGACCGCGGGTGGCGCTCGTAGGAGCCGGAAAAGAGCCCTTCCTCCTCCACGTCCAGGGAGATGACGAGCTTCACGAGGGCCTCTCGCCTCCGGCCTGCCCCGGGGACACGCGCACGGCCTTGATGTTGAGCTTGTCGCCGGCCCTGGTGGTGAGCACGCCCTCGACGTTCTCCAGGCTTGTGGCCCAGCCGCGGAACAGGCGGCCGTTGTGGTGCCAGGCCACCACCCGCGGGCCCTTGACCCGCCCGGTGACGTGGTAGACGTCCTTGCCGCCCAGAAGGCCGGTGACCTCCACCACGCCCCAGACCCGGTCCCCGTCCTGCGAGACCCGGGCCAGGATGCCGGTCAGGAGGTAGCTGCTGCGCCAGATTCCGGAGAAGTCGAAGTCTTTCATCGTGGTCTCAGCCCGGTTTCGGCCTGGGCCGGATCTCCGGGGCGTTCAGGGCGCGCCGGGGGCCTGTGCGCGGCGGGCCGCCCCGTGCATGTCCAGTAGAATCATATTCGCACCAACCGGCGTGCCGGGCAAGTCCGGGTTCAGGGCGGCGAAACGCCCGTGGGCCGCGGCCTCGCGGATGAGCCCGGCAAAGGGCTCGAAGAACGGCGCGTTCTCCAGGAACTGGCGGCTGAAGTGCCGGCGGTCCACCACCAGGTAGTCGATGCGCTCCTCGGCGCAGAAGCGTTCCAGGTCCGCGGGGTCCTCGGCGTAGTAGGCCCGGAACAGCCGTTCCAGGCGCGGGGCGATCTGCGCCCAGTAGGCCGTGCTCCAGGGATGGGCTAGCTCGAAGGACACGTACACGTTGCGTTCGCCAAAGGTGAGCACATTGTCCATGAGCGCAGGGTGCCCGGCGAACAGGCTCTGCTTGGGGGTCTTTTGGGCCGCGGCGTAGAGCGCCGCGTCCGCGGAATAGTCGTAGAGCGCGGTGCCGCAGAGCCGCCAGGCCCCGACCAGGGCCGCGCAGAGCAGCAGGGCCGTGCCGATCGTTTTGCTGCCGCGCGCCAGGGAGCGCGCCAGGGGGGCCAGGCAGAGCCCCAGGCCCAGGCAATAGAGGATGTTCGTGGTGTATTCCAGGTAGCGCGAGGGCACGAAGAGCTTGAACAGCAGGACCCGGGCCGCGAAATAGAGCAGGATCGAGGCCAGGAGCAGGCAGCCGAGCGCGGGCAGGGCGGGCNNCCAGGGATTGCCGTCGCGGAACGGCGCGATGAGCTCCCAGGGGTGGGCGAACAGCTCCCACCAGAGCGAGGGCACGGGCAGGATGGCGAACCGGCCGTCCGGTCCGAACTCCGGCCGCGCGGCCATGTCCGCGGCCCAGGGCGCGGGCCCGAAGGCCGAGAGGCCGGACTGCCAGGCAGCGGCCAGGCCCAGGGCCAGGGCCGTCCAGGCCAGGTCCAGCCAGAGGGATTTCCCGGCGCCCAGGACCGGAGGCGCCTGCACCAGTCTTGCCTTCCAGGCCAGCCACCAGAGCGCGCAGAGGCCCAGGCTGGGCAGGAGGATGTAGGGGATGAACAGGGCCTGGGCCAGGAGCGCGGCGCGGGCCTGGGAGCGCGAGCCGCGCACCAGGGCCAGGACGAAGAGGGTCAGCAGGGGCGCGGCAAAGGCCCGGTTCAGTCCGCCGGAGATGTTGGCCGCGAACCCGGGCATGAGTCCGTACACGGCCAGGGTGGTCCAGGCGGCCCAGCGGCCGCCGAGGCGGTCGGCGATGGAGAACAGGATCGCGCCGAGCCAGGCGAGCAGGCCCACGGCCACGAGCTTGGAGCAGAACAGCGGGCCCAGGCCCAGGAACGCGGCCAGGCGGTAGAGCGCCCGCACGCCCCAAGTCACGTAGTGCTGGGCGTAGCCGTTCAGCAGGTCCGGCGGATAGAGCGCGGGGTCCAGCCAGCGGCGCATCCAGTAGAGTTGCTGGCGCACGTCGTCGTTGATCACATAGGGGCTGGCCAGGCCCGGCCACTGGGCCGCCAGGGCCAGGGCCAGGGAGAGGAGCAGGGGGGCTGCCGTGTTCTGTCTGCCGGTGGTCATGGCACGGTGACGCGGGCGCTGAGCCCTTCGCGGACCACGGTGTCCAGCTCGGTCACGCGGAAGAGGATTTCATAGTAGGACAGGTCCATGAAGCCCTTGTCCACGGGCTTGAGCGGCAGATTGAAGAGGACCGCCGGGAAGGTCCTGTCCGGGAAGCCCTGGATGGTCACCGTGGCCTCGTCTCCCGTGTGCAGCTTCTGGTAGTCCTCGGCATAGACCCGGACCTTCACGGAGATGGCCTTGGCCGCGACCTTGAAACACTCGGCCTTGGCCGCGAGCCTTTGGCCGGGCTGGAGGGTCATCTTGGAGATCACGCCTTCGTAAGGCGCGTTCAGGGGTATGGCGTCCGGCACCTTGCGCCGGGTGACCTTCAGGCCGCCCAGATCCTCGGAGATGCGCTCCTGTTCCGACTCCAGCCTGGCGGTCAGGTCGGCTTTGGCCCGCTGCGCCTCCCGCAGCTGCGTCTGGTAGAGGTCCAGGGCCGCCTCCTCGGATTCCAGCCGCAGGGGAGCCTCGTACCCGGCCTGCACGGAACTGCGCAGTTGTTCCACCTGCCGGGTCTGCAGCTGGATCCGCGCGTTCCACTCCTGGATCCGCGCGTCCTTGTCGCGGAGGGCCTTGTCGTCCAGGGCGGCGCGGATGGACTCCAGTTCCCGGGGGGCCAGGCGGTAGCGGGCCACCACCTCGTCCTTGGCCACCTCCTCGCCCTCCTTCTTCAGCACCTCCAGGACGCTCCCCGCGTATTCGTTCTTCACCGCAACCGACCACGTGTACACGGTCTTGCCCTCCAGCTCCATGGCCAGGGCGGGCGCGGGCAGCAGGAGCAGCCCCAGGAGAAGCGCCAGCGGGCGGACGGCTGAGCAGAGAGAGAAGGGGTGGATCGCGGCGGCGGGCAAGGGGCACTCCATGCGCGGGCTGAATGGTCCGAGTATCAGGAGACTAGGGTCCCCTTATCAAACTGCCGGGAAATGTCCACTTTCGCCGCTCCACAGGCGGATGCCCTGGCGCGGGGCGCGCGTTCCCGGAGCCCGGCTTGCATTGGGCATGGGGACTGTGTAACAACCGGCAAGGCGAGGGATGTTGATGGATGACAAGGAGTTGTATCTCCACATCGGACGGCACAAGACCGGGACCAGCGCGCTCCAGCACTTTCTGCAGGAGCAGCGGGACAGCCTCGCGGTCCAGGGCGTCTGTTATCCCAGGACGGGCAGCGCGCCCGGCAGGAATCCGAGCCACGTCACCATCGCCCGCGCGCTTCACCACGACAACAAGGGCGGCCGCCTCGCGCTGCTGCTGCTCCGCAGGCGGTTCGAGGAGGAGATCCGGCCGCATTCCCGGGTCATCTGCAGTTCCGAGGGACTCCAGAACATCCTGAGCGCGGAGCGGTTGAACTTCTTTTTCCGGCGCGGGCCGGGCGACCCGCTGCTGGACCTCGCCGGGCGGGTGTTCCGCGGCGGCCGGAACAGGCCCCGCTACCATGTCCGCACGCTCTGCTACCTGCGCGAGTTTCTGGATTATGCCCGCAGCGCCTATGCCCAGAGGGTGCAGGCCTCGGGCCTCTTCTGCGGATTCGATGCCTTTTGCCAGGGATTTTCAGGATTCGATTTTGAGCGGTTCCTGGGATTCTGGCGGGGCTTTTCCGATGCGACGGAGTTCCTGAGCTACGAGCGGACCCTGGAAAAACCCGGAGGAATCGTCGGGGATTTCCTGGAGCGCCTGGGCCTCCGGTTGCCGGTGGAGGCCAGCGGAACGGGCGACAAGAATCCCACCATTTCCGGCAACCTGCTGGCCTTCAAATTGGCCGTGAACCGCCACTTTCCGCACAGCGAGGAGTATTATCTCGTCTTGCGGCGGCTGGCCGGGGCCGAGGCCCGCTTCCGCGGGCCCTTTCGGATTCCGCAGGACACGGCGGCCATGCTGCGGGAGCGGCACAGGGACTATAACGCGACCCTGCGGCGGACGGTCGGGGACTTTCCGGAGCGGGACTTTTCCCAGTGCCGCGAGGTGTTCGACGCGCGGCGCTGGCCCGAGGATGTGGAGCGCATCCTGGGTGAGCCGGAAATGGAGCCTTTGCGGCGGCACGCCGAGGCCATCCGGGACGCCGCGCGGGACCTGCCGGGAATCGGATTCTGAATCGCGTTCCCCCGGCATCATCCGGAGCCGGGAAGCACTTTCTTCGACAGGGCGAAAAACTGCCCGGCCAGGGCCGTGGGCAGCGCCCAGGGCCGGAATTTCCAGGTGAACAGCAACCGGCTGCGCGCCAGTCGCCAGGCGGAGCGGGCGGAGCGGCCGAGTCCCCGGCGGTTGGAGACTCCCGTGCTGAGGCCCTCGCGGTGGAGCACCTCGGCCTCCGGAGCCCAGCCGAGGGTCCAGCGGCCTTTGGCCCGTTCGGCCCAGTCCCACTCCTCGCAGTAGAGAAAGTAGGCTTCGTCCATGAGGCCCACGTCCAGCAGGAATGCCCGGCGTGCGAACACGCTGGCGCCGTTGACATAGCCGAGTTCGGTTGGGCCGTGTTCCGGCCCGGCCGCCCCTCGGGGGAGTCTGTCGCCGTCGCCGTGGAGCCCCCCGAGGGCCCACACGGTGTCGTACCAGCCGCCGCCGTAACATTGCACGATCTCCGGATCGTCCAGGTAACGGGTGAGGGCGCCGCACAGGCCGCAGCGCGGGTGGCCGCGCATGTATTGGAGCAGGGCCTGGGCCGCTCCGGGGGCGACCAGGGTGTCGTTGTTCAGGAGCCAGACAAAAGGGGCGCCGGAGCGCAGCAGCAGGCGCAGGCCCACGTTGTTGCCGCCCGCGTAGCCGAGGTTCGCGCCGTTGTCCACGAGCAGGATATCCTCGGCGGGGTGCTCCTCGCCCGCGGGGCCGGTCTCGGCCTCGGTCCGGGTGAGCAGGCGCCGGGAAAGGGGCCGGACTCCATAGTGGTCAACCCATTGGACCAGATGAGCCAGGCTGCCGTCGCTGGAACCGTTGTCGCAGACAACCACCTGCCGGGGCCGGACGTCCGAAGACAGGACGCTCTCCACGCAGGCCTGGGTGTCACGCCAGTGATTGTAGTTGAGGATCAGGACGGAATAGCCCTGCTGCTGGTCCTGCGGTTCATGCATCGCGTTTATTGTCTCCTGGGCCCAGGCCTTTTGCGCGACCCTGGCCGCTACGCCGGAACCGGGAGCATCGACGAGGGCCCATCAGCGCAACAGAATGTCGGCCCTGGCCGCACGCTGCTGCGTACGAGAGCGCGTCGAATGCTGATGAGAGGCGTTCCATTTTCGCGCAGGACCGAGCGAGGTCCGGTTTCAGCGGGGATTTTGCGCCCATCTTTAACAGATACTTACCTGTTTCGACATAGGGAGTGAATGTTCATAGCGCTTCATTTTATTTCTGAATTTGATTTTGAAATATGTGACGGAATCCATCAGGGACAACATCATGGTCCGAAACATGAAGCCTTTTTTTGTCTATGCCGAGTTCGTTGCAAAGAGATAAGACAAAATTCAAAAGATTGTATCTTTGATATGACTTACATTCCTTACATACTTCTGGAAGTAGTCCACTATTGTACATGGATGACTTGAATTTCATCATGTAGTGTGAATTTATATACTGATGAATGCTTTCAAAATCTGATGACAAGAAAGTATTTTTTTCTATTTCAGAATATTTAGTAGAGAATTTTGATGATATTACACAACATGGTGCGAACGTATTTGTGTCCAATCCAAAAACTATAAAGTACCATGGATTTAAACAATATGGCAAATCAATTCTGCAAAGCTTTACAAGCCTGGAGCACAGTTCAGAATAATATTCTAGCCAGTTATTGCAATGAGGAGTTGGTATTGTTTCATGCGCTGTGACCGTGTCATCGATATAATATTTCTTCCATCCAGTATTTTTGTGGAATGGCTGCAATTGTTTTTCATTGAGATTGTCACAAAAAGTTTTTATATTTTCAACCGTGTTGATTGTATCAGTGCTCAAGTGGCTATCTTGAAAGTACAAGTCGACTGCTGACCTGGCGACGACAATTGGCGCCCTGCTCTTTTTATGTTTATTTAAAAATTCTACAAATTTATTCCTGTTGAAAATGTGTGGGAGAAGTCGTTTGTCATTGGTTTGAATTGGACCGATGTTCAGTTCATTGATTTTATTGTTTTTACAAAAGCGCAAGATATCTTCCAATTCATTTATATTATAGCTTGCTGAAACGAATCCACATTTTATGTAAAGGTTTGGATTGGTTTTTTTCGCATATTGAATTCCATCGACAACATTTTGTAGTATTCCTGTTCCGGTGAGTGCGCGATATTTATCTGTGTCCACAGTGTCGATGCTCACAGATAATACATTAATATTTTTTAAGAAATCTTTGCTCAATTGAGTGATACGTGATCCGTTTGTGACAAGTGTTTTTCTCGTTGAAGGGCATGCCTTTTGTGAAGATGAAATGAGTGTTTCGATGGAGCTATCCAGTGTTGGCTCTCCGTCACCGGCAAGGATGAGTGACAATAGATGACAAAATATATCTTTATTTTGAATTGTGCTATGTGGATAATCGGCAATATTATTTTTAGAATGTATTTGTCCATGGAATCCACATTTGAGGCATTTGTAATTACATTTATTCGTGACGGATACGCTGCATATTGTCGGAACAGACACCGTGTTCTGGAATCTAAGAAGCATCTCAGCAGTAGCGATTTTCATCATATCTTTTGGAGATATCCCATAAAAAAAATCATTCCCATGAGTTGTCTTGGAAAGTTTTGATGCCAGTTTATGAAATGTATAGTTTAGAAAGCGATTAGCTTTTATGATGAATCGTGACATTATGATTCTCTGTTGTTTTGGATCAATGCATTCGCGTTGGTTTCTCCGCCAGTGTATTCTTTCAAAGGGATATACCTGACTGATGATTTTCCCATAGCATATTGCCTTTGGCGGGAGCAATTGTTCTTTGCGGGTGAAAGAGGCGTTTGGTCTTTTCCGACCGACGCAAGTGGTCGGAAAAGACCGGAGCCGGTGTGGCAAGGGAGTCCGCGGCAGCGGCCTGGGGTCCGCCCCTCCGGGCGATTCGCACGGGCCATGTCTGATACGCTTGGAGTGTTCGCCAGCTCTTCCTTTTTCGCATACGGCCTCAACTGTCGCAGCGAGAGCGAAGCGCGGTCATAGGTCACGGAGCGGCTTGGACGGCCTCAGTTGCTTCGGGGTTCTCAGCGTCGCGGTAATGGCCGAGGCCCAGGCGTCGCAACTCCATGTCGAACTTGGCCACCACCCGCACCCCATTGCCCGGAGCGAGCGGCCGCGACGCCTTGTCGTACTGCTGGGACTTGAGGAAGGAGATCTGCTGCTTCAGCGCAGTATAGAAGAAGGTGTTGTACCTTTGGGCTGTGGCGAGATTCAGTCCTTCCAGCAGGATCACGGTGCAGAGGCCGGCGGCCAGGCTTCCCCGTCTCCAGGAAGGCGAGCGCAGCCGCAGGACCCAGTGGCCGTATATCCAGACCAGGCCGGCGAATCCCACCCGCATGGGGGTGACATAGCGCGGCGCCGTGGGCGGGCCGTAGGTCGTGGTCGCGCGGCTGAGGATCAGGACCGCGGCGAAGGCGGCGCTGAAGAGGATGAGGAACAGGGGCAGGCTGCTGCCGATGTCCCGCCTGTGCCGGATGTACAGCCAGACCGCTCCGGCATAGGCCAGGAGTACTACCGCTCCGGAGAGCCAGAGCAGCGGGCGCGGGATATTGTCCACGATATTGCTGGTGTACAGGGACGACCCGGAGAGCAGGAAAACGTAATTGATGATCAGCGGGATGTTGGTGAGGAAGTGCAGGAGCCAGCCTTCAGGCGGAGCCGGGTGGAGTTTGTGGGAGTAGAAGAACTGGAGCGTTCCGGCCGCGGCGAAAAACAGGAACAGGACGCCGGCGTAGGGGAGGATTTTTTTCCGCGTCTCCGGGCGGAGGAACCAGAGCAGGCCCAGCAGCAGCGCCAGGGCGATCAGGGTGATGAACGTGGCTGTGGTATCGCCCAGGACCAGGAAGAGAAGGCAGAGCAGGGAATAGACCGCGTGGCGCGGTCTGCCGTCTTCCTCCAGATGCCGGTCTAGGAAGACCACGGTGAGGACGGAGAAGAACAGGAGGACGCCAGCCAGCACGGCCACCAGGGAGAAATGCCAGAGGACGGTCTGGGATTGGCTGTAGATCACGGCCAGCAGGGGCGCCAACACCAGGAGCGTCACGGAGGCGTTGCCGCCGAGGCTCCGACGCAGGGCGGTGAAGAGGACGCAGGTGTACAGGAACAGGAGGAAGATGCCCAGGGCATATTCGGCGGGCATGTTCAGACCGAGGAGGATGCCGTTGAGCAGGAACAAGGTCTTGTAGATCACGATGCTCACGTCGTGATGCGGGGCGAACAAGGAGGAAATCCGGAGCTGCCCCGAGAAATAGTCCACCAACAGCGGGACCATGCGCCACTGGTCGCGCAGCAGAATGTCCGGGTAGGGGTTCAGGTACAGGCAGAGCAGGGGGACGGCCAAGAGCAGGGCCAGACAGGCGAGGGTGCTCCGTCCCGGGGTGCGTTCCATGGTGTGCCTCGTTTTCCCGTGCGGTCAGCGGCAGAGACGCCGCAGGCAGGACGCCACAATGTCGATCTCCTCCTGGCCCATTCCGATCCAGAAGGGCAGACTGATGGTCCGGTCGCCGATCTCCTCGGCCCTGGGGAAGTCGCCTGGCGCATGGCCCAGCTCGCGGCGCAGGTACTGCAGCAGGTGGATGGCGCGGTAGTTCACGGCCACCCCGATGCCCTGGCCGGACAGGGCATCGAGGACGTGGTCGCGTCGGTCGGCGTCCACCAGCACGGTGAAAAGGTGGAAGGCGCTCTTGGTGTTCCCGGGAATCCCGGTGAGTCGGACGCCCGGCACTCCCTCCAGGGTCGCGGCGTAGAGCGCGTACAGATCGGCCCGGCGCTGCCAGCGTTCCTCGATCCGGGGCAGCTGCGGCAGGAGGATGGAGGCGTGGATGTTGTCCATGTTGTACTTCCAGCCGCACTCCAGCATGTCCCAATGGCGGTAGGCCCCGTGATAGCGGTCTGCGGCCTCCTTGCTCATGCCGTGCTGCCGCAGCAGGCGGACCTGTGCGGCCAGGGCCTTGTCCCGGCAGGACAGGGCGCCGCCCTCGCCGGAGGTGAGATTCTTGGTGGCGTAGAAGCTGTAGCAGGCCGCATCGGAGAGTTCGCCGGGCCGGACGCCGTCGCGCACGCCTTCCACGCAGTGGGCGCAGTCCTCGATGATCTTCAAGTCGTGGGCGTCGGCGATGGCCCGCAGGCGGCGCATGTCGCACATGCTCCCGTAGAGATGCACCGGGAGGATGGCCTTGGTGGCCGGAGTGACGGCCGCGGCCACGGCCTCGGGGGCCAGCAGGCCGGTGTCCGGTTCTACGTCCGCGAAGACCGGGCGCGCGCCGGTGTGCAGGATGGCCGTGGCCGTGGCGATGAAGGTCATGGGCGTGGTGACGACCTCGTCCCCGGGGCCGATGTTCAGGGCCAGCAAGGCCAAGTGCAGGGCCGCGGTGCAGGAGTTGAGCCCCACGGAGTAGGGCAGGCCCGTGTATCGGGAGAATTCGGCCTCGAACCGGGCGACCTGGTCTCCCGTGGTCAGGAAGAGCCCCTGCAGGCAGCGCAGGACGCTTTTCTGCTCCTCTTCGCCCAGATGGTGGCGGTAGAAATCGATCTTCGCGGTCCGGTCAGCCATGTCTCTCCCAAACGGCCCGGAGGGGGCTAGCGCCCGCCCTGTTCCGGTTGCCGGCATTCCATGATGATGTGGGTGTAGGGCAGGCGCAGGAGATCGTGCCGGATGGAGTGCTCCACCACGGGGAAGGCCGTGCGGGCCAGGGCCCTGAAACCCGGCGGGCGCTGCCTGACCGTGGACTCCTGCCTCGTGCCGGGCCAGCATCCCGTGGCCCGCCTGCTCATCGCCCTGGACCGGGGCCGGAACCCGCGCACCGCCGAGGGCTTCACGGCCCTGGCGGCAAGGGCGAAGAAGCGCTCTGCCGGCTCCTGGTCCAGATGGTGCAGGAATCCCATGCCGAGGACCAGGTCGAAGTCCCGGAGGGCCTCGGTGGCGGCATCCTCCATTGCGCTGCATTGGAACGACGCCCGGCTGCCGTANNTTCTGCCGCGCCGAGACCACATACTTCTCGTTGATGTCCACGCCCAGATACGCCACCGATTCCGGCAGATGGTCCAGCAGGGAGGCCGGGCCGCAGCCCAGGTCCAGGATGCGCATGCCGGGGAAGGGACGGATGTAGGCGTCCACGAAATGGCGAAAGGCCCGCCTGCCTCCGAGCATGTCCCGGAAGAATTCGTAGGCCAGGGAGTGGGACAGGATGCCCCTGATCCCCGTGGTCACTTGCGCCATGTTGCCGTGCTCATGGTTTGGTTCCCGTGGCGAGGAGCGAACTGCCGAAGGGCAGGCGCACCGACTGCGCGGCCCAGTGCTCCACCTGCATGACCCGGAACAGAAGGCGGTTCAGCAGGGGGGAGATGCGCAGACTGTCCCTGCCGAGCCGGGGCGAGCCTTTTCGCAGAGCCAGCCTCCGCTGCACGTAGAGGAGTAATGCCGGGAGGCCCATGAAAAAGTCAACCCTGTCCACAGTGAAGCCCGCGGCGCGCATTTCCTCGCGCAGGTCGTCGCGGCCATAGCGCTTCTCGTGCATGCTCTGCACGTCGTAGTCCGACCAGAGGGCCTGGAGCGCGGGCACCGTGACCACGAGGCGGCCCCCGGGCCTCAGGAAGTCCCGGGCCCGCCGTAATGCGGCAGCCGGGTCCTTGAGATGTTCGATCACGTCGCCCAGCACCAGGGCGTCGAAGGTTCCGCGCGCCTCGTCCGGCGCGGTGTCGCGGGTCAGGTCGAAGACCAGGGAGGCCATGCCGGGCGGGACAAAGGCGAGGAAGCCGGAGTCCCGGTCCGAGACCGTCACGTTGAATCCGGCGTGCTGGAGATGGCCCCCGATGATGGCGCTGCCGCATCCGAGTTCGAGCACCTTGGCCCCGGCCGCGCTGCCCAGGGCCTGGCGCAGGGCCCGTTCGACCACGGCGTTGCGGTGCCGGAACCAGAAATGGTCCCGGCCCTCATGCAGGTTGCGGATGCCGTCCTCGGGAAATCCGGCCATGCTCAGCCCCCCCGGCTGGCGATGAACACGCCCAGCACGATGACGCAGACGCCGATGATCTTGTTCCAGGAAAAGGGCTCGTTCAAAATAAAGATGGACAGCAGCGTGATGAGCACGAAGTTCAGGCTGAGGAAAGGAATGGCGATGCTCAGGTCAAAGCGGGAAAGGGCTGCGAACCAGAAAAGGCAGCAGAAGGCGATGCTGAGCACGCAGCTCCAGCCCCAGGCGGTGAGGAAGAAGAAATGCAAATAGAATTGCACGAACTCGAGCCCGGAAAGCGACCCCACGTCGGCTTTGTTCATGCAGTACTTGAGAACGATATTCCCATAGGCAGCCAGGCCGAGGGCCAGGGAGAGATACAGATAGCCGATCAATGCGCCTCCTCTTTGCCCGCCCGGGTGAGCACCGTGACGTGCTTCATCCACTCGATCTCCTGCCACCAGGCCTCGTTGCGCGCGTACCAGTCGATGGTCTGGCGCAGGCCCTCGGCGAACGGGCGGCCGGGGCCGACGCCCAAGAGCCTCCTGGCCTTGTCCGTGGACGAGACGTGCTTGACCACCTGGCCGAGACGGTCGCCGAGGTGCACCACGGCGTCCTCGGCCCTGCCCGTCTCCCGCAGGATCATCCGGGCGATGTCCAGGATGCTGACGCATTCGCCGGAGCCGATGTTGAGGACCTGGCCCCGGACCCGCTCCAGGGGGGCCAGGATGGCCGCCTCGATGCGCTCGCAGGTGTCCTCCACGTGGAGCCAGTCGCGCACGGCGCTGCCGTCGCCGTGGATGGTCAGGGGTTCGTTCCTCATGGCCGAGGTGATGAACCGGGGGATGACCTTTTCCAGGTGCTGGAACGGGCCGTACTGGTTGAACGGCCGCAGGATCACGGAGGGGATGCCGTAGGTCAGGAAGTAGGAGTGCACCAGCCGGTCCGCCCCACACTTGGCCGAGGCATACGGGCTGCTCGGGTTGAGCGGGTGCTCCTCGTCCATGGGGTCGGAGTGGGCCGTGCCGTAGACCTCGGAGGTGGAGATGTGGATGAACCGCTCCACCTTGTCCTGGAACTTGAGCACCGCGTTGGCGATGGTGTGAGTGCCGAGCACGTCGGTTTCGAAGAACTTGCGGCTTTCGAAGATCGAGCGGGTGACGTGGGTTTCGGCCGCGAAATGCACGATGACGTCGGCGTTCTCGGCCAGCATGTTCACGATCTCGATGGACGTGACGCTGCCGAGGAAGAACGCGAAGCGCTTCTTGTCGTTGTAGATGCGCTCGGGGATGTTCCGGAGCCGTCCGGCGTAGGTCAGGATGTCCAGGACCACGATCTTGTAGTCCGGGTGCCGGTCGTACCAGAAGCGGACGAAGTTCGAGCCGATGAATCCGGCCCCTCCGGTGATGAGGATCGTCTTCACGATCGCTGTTCCTCCTCGGCGAATGAATACATGTCCACGGGGAAGGCCCCCAATTTTTCCTTGATCTGAGCGTGGTACCTGGGATTGGCGGCCAGGAGCACGGCGTCGGCCTTGCCCGAGGCCAGCCAGCCGGGCGCGACCACCTCGATGCCGTGCTTCTTTGTGCCAATGCGCAAGGGGTCTTCGTCGATGCAGGCCACGGGTCCGCGATCCCCGAGAGAGGTGAAGGCCAGGAGCAGGGTGGCCACCTCGCTGGCCCCGAACAGGGCGATGCGCTGGTGCGGGTGCGCCTTGAGCCAGGCGTCCACGGCCCGGAAACGGCGCAGCCAGGTGTCCCGGTTGCGGGTCACCGAGGCAAGGTCCGGCGTGGGGACCTGATTCCCGGGCTGGGCCTTGCGGCAGACGAAGAGTCCGAAGCCGTGGTACACGGGATGCTCCGGATCGCTGAAAAGCACCTCAAATCCGTGCCGGGAGAGGATCGAACGGCATTGGGAAACCGTAAGGTGCCAGACATGTTCGGCGAAGAAGAGATCGCATCCCGGGTAGTCCTGCACCGGGATGATGAAGATCGCCCGTCCATTTTCTGTGAGGGCCGAGCGGATGCTCGTCAGGAAGCGATCGATGGGCTCCACGTGTTCGAGCACACCGATGGCCAGAATGACATCCGCGGGGGGGAGGTCCTCCTGGTCCAGGATCAGCCCGCGCTCCACGGCCAGCCCTTTGGCCTTGGCCAGGGAGCAGGCCCTGTGGCTGCCCTCGAGTCCGGAGATGCGTTTCCCGGGAAAGGCTTGCCGAAAGCGGTGCAGGACATTGCCCGCGCCGCAGCCGATCTCCAGAAGGCTCTGGAATTCGGCCGGCAGATGGGGGGAAATCCAGTCGAAAAAGACCTGGGAGCGTGGCACCGGCCCTGCTGCGGTATAAAAGAGATGCTCCTCACCGTCGCGGGTGTTCAACTCGTAGGCGTCACCGTAGATGCGTTCGGCTTCCTCGTCGGTGAGCAGGGCGCTGTTCGCCGCCAAGCCGCATCGCCCACAGATCACTTTGTGCAGTTCCCCTGGGAGGATGCGCTGGTCCGAGGTCATGACCCGGCCGGTGCGGATGTGGACCAGGTCCTGCCAGTCTGCGGAGCCGCAGGCCGGGCATGTGCGCGGGTTGTCAGGCGACACGCAGGGCCTCCGGCACCGGGCTGGAGAGCAGAATGTCGCGCGACGCCGGCCCGCAGTTCAGGATCAGGTCCAGGGCCGAGAGGTGGGACTGGAAGTCGCCCCAGAGCTGGGGATACGGGGTATGTACGTAGTCCTGGAAGATCACACTGACGCCGTGGGCGGCGAACAGCTCGAGATCGATGAAGCTCTGCGCGGCCTTGCCGTCGTAGAGCAGGTCCGCGCCGTGGTGTTTGCAGATATCGATGAGTTTGAGATTCTTGTCTTTTGATTTTCCGGGAATGTCGGAAGCGAGGTGCAGCGGTGTCGTGATCTTGAAGTGATCTCGCAGAAAACGGACGGTCTCATAATTGAGATCAACGAGAAGTTCGAAACGGGTGGAAAGAATGTCGCGCAGTCCAGGAAGGATCGACGCCGCGTAGGGAGCTTTTGTATACCAGGAGTTGATTTGCTGGAGCATCTTCGACTGCCAGTCTTGCGCGTATGAGATCCGGACTTGGCTGATCCGGAGGCCGGAGAGATTCTCGTTGACGATTGGAACAGAAATGGTCGCGGAGCCGGAAGAGTTCTTGAGCCGGTTCCTGTTTCTCCAGTCCTGTTTGGTATATTGGACATCGTCCAGGTACACGAAGACATCGGCGCGGGCCATCTGCTCGAAGTAGCCGAGCCAGGGCAGGAAGCTCGGCTGGATGATGGAGATGAGTTTCATGCCTGTTCCAGGGTCTTCCGGATGAGGGCGGCCGCGGCCGGGATGGCGGCCAGCTCCATGGAACGGTCCACGAAGACGTTCAGACACTGCCCGGCGAAGCGCGCGGCGTTCGGAAAGCCCGCCGATGCCCGGCGGCCGTCGAACAGGCGGTCCACGGGCGGGAACCACGTGCTCGCCGGGATGCCCTTGGCGCGCAGCGCGGCCAGGAGCCGGTCACGGACTGTTTCAGGAGCGAGGAACGTATACCGCCAATATACATCTCCTGCAACCTCGGGCCGTTGGCGCAGGGGCGGGACATCGAGGAGCGAACGCCAGAGCCGGGCCTTTTCCCGGCGCTCGGCTAGGTTCCGGTCCAGGCCTTCCAGGTTCCGGGCGATGGCCTCCTGCAGCCGGCCGTCGGGCCGGAACAGAAGGTGCGGCAGGTAGGCGGCGTACAGGGCGCGGTAGACCTCGGGCCTCGCCGCCGGAGGGTTCTGGCGCAGGGTCCGGAGCACGGCCTGGAAGGCCGCGTCCGCTTCCTGGTGCCGGGGCGAGAAGAGGGGCAGGCTATCCAGCAGGCCGCGGGCCTTGCGCCGCAGCGCGGCGTCGCGCACCTGCAGGGCCCCGCCCGTGCCCACCTCGACGATCTTGGCGTGACCGAAGCTGAAGATGGCCGCATCCCCGAAGGAGCCGACCGGCGCGCCGTTCCAGGTGGCGCCCAAGGCGTTGCAGGCGTCTTCGATGAGGAAGACCTCTTGTTCCCGGGCCCAGGCCTTGATGGCGTCCATGTCCAGGGGCGTGCCGAAATTGTGCGTGGCCAGGCAGGCGGCCACGCCGGGACGCCAGGCTTGGCGCAGGTTCTCCACGGTGGCGTTGCCGCTGACCGGGTCCACGTCGTGGAACAGGGGCTGGAATCCGGCGTGGCGGATGGCCGGGATCACGATTTCACAGATGTTCACCGGCAACAGGACTGAGACGCCCCTGCCCTGGAGGCATTGCAGCAGGGCCCAGAGGGCCGTGGTGCCGCGCCCGGTGAACAGGGCGGACTCCGGCAGGTGGCGTGTGCTCTCAGTCGTCATGGAAGCAGTTCAGGTTCTGGCGGAAGTCGAGGTTCCGGTACAGGGTTTCGATCTTGTAGATGATCACGCCCAGAAGGAGGAACTGGAGCCCGGCCACGGCCAGGGCCGTGGTGAAGACAAGCAGGTTCGTTGGCAGGGCGGCCTGGTGGATGATGCCGGAGAGGATGAGGTAGGCCGTGCCCAGGGTTCCCAGGCCCAGGCTCAGGCAGCCGACGAACAACAGGAACATGAGCGTCTTGCGGCCCGAGGAGTAGCGCAGAATGGCCAGGAGGAGTATCTCGAAGAGCTGGAGCAGGCTGTAGCTGCTTGTGCGCCGGGTGTTGGCCTGGCGCTCCACGGGCACATGCCGGAAGCGGAGCCGCATGTAGCTCAGGAGCATGGAGAAGTTCTGAGCCAGCACGTCGTTTTTGCAAGCCCGGCGCAGGGCCGCCTGTTTGATGAGCAGGAAGGTGGAGGCCGGGTCCTCCAGACGGGAGCCGGCCATGCGGTTGATGATCCAGGTGACGCCCCGGGAGGCCAGGGAGCGCAGCGGGCGTTCGGAACGGCTCTGGCGCGCGCCGATGACCACGTCCCAGTCGTCGTCCCGCATCCCGGCCGCGAAGAGCTTCTCCATGTCCTCCGGCGGGGTCTGGAGGTCGGAGTCCAGGAGGAAGACCAAGTCGCCCGCAGCCTGGCGCAGGCCCAGCAGGGTGGCGGCCTGCTGGCCCACGTTGCGGCTCAGGCTGATGAGCCGCAGCTGGGGGTGCTTCTTTTCCAGGTCCTGCAGCAGTGAGGGTGTGGCATCGGTGCTGCAGTCGTTGACCAGGATCATCTCGAACGTGTCGCCGAGCCGGGCCAGGACGGCCGTGGCGCGTTCCACGAATTCGACGATGGCGTCCTCTTCGTTGTAGACCGGGCTCACCATGGAGAGATGCATGGTCCCACCTCCCTCGCGCTGCTAGAGATCGACATAGAGTTCTTCCATGTACCGCAGGACGAGACGCTCCCGGATGCGCGGGGTGCGGACCGCGCCGAGTTTCAATGCGTCGGTCAGCCACATCTCCACGTCGTTGAAGCCGCAGTGGGCGCGGATGCCCGTGGTTCCTGAAAAGCGGGCGTTGATTTCCAGGACCAGCGGGCCGCGCGGGCCCACCCGGAACTGGATGTTGTTGGAGCCCACGAGGTTGGTCCGGGCGATGACCCCTCGGCAGAAGTCCTCCAGGTCCGGGCGGCCGGGGAGGCTCCTGGCTCGGTTGGTCATGCCGAACTTGAGCGTCCGCTGCATGATGATCACGTGGATATGCCCGTCCGCGGCGCGGTAGGTCCCGGCCGTGTATTCCTCGTCGTCCGGGAGCACGCACTCCTGGAGCATGGGGGCGGGCACCGTGGGCAGGTATGTCCGCAATTCTTCCCGGGACTGGATGCGCCGGATGTGGCGCGAGCCGCCGCCCACCCGGGGCTTGAGCATCAGGGGGAAGCCCAGGGCGGCCACGGCCTCATCCACCTCGGACCCGGTGTCGGCCCGGAAGGTGGCCGGCGCCGGGATGTCCTGGTCCACGTACCACTGGTGCGCGGTCCACTTGTCGGTGAACCGCCGGAGTTCCTCCAGGGGGTTCACCAGGATGTGGCAGCCCAACTCGTCCCGGAAGCGGTCGCGGCTCCCGGCCAGGATTTCGAATTCCGCGTCGGCGGTGGGAATGATTGCGGACAGGCGGAAGTCCCGGGCCATTGCCTCCAGCGCCCGGAGATATTCCTCGGAGCGGCGGGCGGGGGGCAGGGTGCGGAACTCGTCGCACCAGTGTTTTCCGACCACCTCCTCGGCCATGTCGCAGCCGTGCAGCCGCAGGGGAAAGGAGGCCAGCCGTGCGGCCTTGATCACCGCGAAGGCCAACTCCGACCCCGCGGCGGTCACGAGGAGGTTGACGCCGTGGCTCACGAAGGCTCCTTGGCCAGGGCCGCCAGGAGGGCGGCGAAGGCCGTTCCGATCTCATCCAGAGAATGGGCGTCGCTGCCGATGGTCACCCGCGCACCCGCCTGGACACAGAGGTCCAGCATGCGCCCTATCGGCTGATGGTACCTGGAGTTCAATTCGATGGCTATACCGTTCTGGGCGGCCATGCGGATCACTTCCGCGGCCAGGTCCTCCGGGAAGGCGGCGCAATAGAGCCCGCAGGTGCCGCCCAGGTGGGCGATGGCGTCGATTCCGGGATTCCGGGCCAGGGCCTTGAGGGTCTCGAACTCCAGTTCGATGCACTCCGCGGGAGACAGGTCCCGGACCCGCCTGCCTTCCAGTCCGGGATAGCGGTGGGCCGTTCCCAGGATGCAGTCCGCGGCCGCGCGCATCTCCGCGCTGAGGTCCAGGCCGTCCCGGAGGTCCGTGGCCGGGGCCTCGAGCCCCAGGAAGACTTCCAGCGCGCCCGCGTGCAGCCGGGCGGCTTCGTGGACCTGGGCCGCGTATTCCTTGAACCAGCCGGGTGTCCTGGCCTTCCAGGGTTCGGTGTGCTCGGTGAAGATGATCCGGGTCAGCCCCAGGTCCCGGGCTCTGGCCGCGCAGTCCAGGATGCCGTCTCGGCCGTCGGAGAAGAGGGTGTGCACGTGGCACTCCCAGGCCGGGACCCGGCGCAGCAGATCGTTGGCCGGGACGGAGAAGGTCTTTCGGCTAGCCTCGCGTGACATCCGTCCACTCCGCCACGCGCCCGCCCAGGGGAATGGCGCATCCGAGCCCCACGTGCGCGCCGGTGCCGATGCGCGCGTGGTTGCCGATGATCGCGCCCGCGCCGATGAGGGCGAAGGCCCCGATGGAGACGTCCTGGTTCACGTTCACGTGGCTCAGGAGGCAGGCGCCCTCCAGGATTTCCGACCCGGCCAGCACAGAGGAGAGGGGCCCGAGGATCACGCCGGCGGCGATGCGGGCCGAAGCCGAGACGACGCAGGACGGGTCGATGACCGGGGGAAAGGTGAAGCCCCGCGCCCGGAGGCGCTCGTAGATCGCCTTGCGCGCGGCCGGCGCGCCGATGCCCAGGGCCAGGGGCGTGCTCGGGGGCACGTCGTCCACGCGGCCCAGCACGGGCAGCCCGTTGGCGCTCGTGATCTCCGGGAAGCGGTCATCGAACTGGCCGAGGATTTCGAGGCTGGCGTTGCGGGCTGCGATGTCCAGGATAAAGGCCGCCAGCGTGCCCGCGCCGATGATGCCGATCTTCATGTTAATCATCCCGCTTCCGGCATTTGAGGAAATAGTGCCAGCAGACCGCCTTGAACGGACCCAGGCGGCGCATGGTCTGCTCGACCTTGAGGTAAAGCCGGTCCAGGGGGCGGATAAGGAACTGGGGCAAGAAGGTGACCCGCCGGATGTCCGTGGTGTAGATGCCGCTGAACGGCGGGCAGAAGGTCAGGCCCAGGCTGGCCTGGGGCTCGAATCCATTCTGCCGGGCCAGGGCGCGAATTTCCCAGGGCAGGAAAAAGTGTATTTTCCCGCCGGGGTAAAGGCGCAGGAGGCGCATGAGGAGGAACACGAATCGCCAATGCAGGGCCAGGCGGTTGGGCACGTCCAGATAGAGGGTGCCGCCGGGTTTGAGCACACGGTGCATCTCTCGCAACGCCTGGGTTCTCGCGTCTCCGGGCAGGTGGTCCAGCACTGCGAGGCAGAAGACCACGTCGAAGCTCTTGTCCTCATGCGGGATTTCGGTGACCGAGCCCTGATACAGGTCCTGGGCCTGCAATCCCTGGCGTTCCAGTCGGCTCCTGGTGGCTTCGACCATCTCGGCGGAGTAGTCGAAGGCCCAGACCGAGGCTCCGGCGAGCAGGGCGAAGACGGTGTATTCCCCGTGCCCGCACCCGGCGTCGAGCACCTTCTTGCCGGCGATGCCGGTGAAGAATTCCCGCCAATGTGTTTCGCGGGCCTGGCGGAGTATGGCCCATTCGGGAGCGTCCTTTCGGTCGTCGATGGACTTGCCGTACGCATCCCAGTTCTTGTCGTATTCGGTCATGCCAATGCTCCAGCGGCGATGCCGGCGGGTGAAACGGAACGCGGGCGGTGATCCAGGCGCGGCCTGTCCCCTGTAACCTCAGTTTTTCGCGGGTGTTGGCGGAACTTTGCCAGCCGGGCTTCCGCACTGTCAAGCCCGATCAAACGGTCCCGGAAGAGCGCTGGCTGCGCCGTCCTGCAGCGCCGGGGGGCCTCGGCGGGAGGTTCTTCCCACCCTGAATAGCCGGAAAACGGTCGAATACGCGGTTCAAGACGTTGAAGTCGGGGAGGCCGCACTCCTGGCTGGGTCTGTGGTAGGCCTCCGCGAAGAACTTCATCCTGTGATGTTCCCGCGCACGTGGGATGCGGGGAAAGATGATGCAGTCCATGGCAGCGGTCAGAGCCGCTCCCGGAAGGCCTGCAGCTTGCGGTCCAACCCTTCGATCCGGCCCAGGCGGTCCTGGAAGATCTGCTGGGCGTGGGCATACAGTTCCAGGTCCACTCGGTTTTTCTCCGTGAGCAGGCCGAAGGCTTCCCGGCCGATCTCGGCTTGCAGCCGCTCGAGGCGCGAGGCCTGGGTTTCACGCCGGTCCTGCCGGACGTTCTGCGGCTTGTAGGTGAAGTCGATGGAGGGGAAGACCGGGCGCAGGGTCTCCTCGAAGAGCAACATGCTCTCGTCGAAGTGTTCAACGATGCCCAGGAGCGGGACGGACTCCAGAAAGCGTTTGGCCTCGGCCAGGTCCCGGTCTCCCATCTCCCTGCGGTGGACGAGCCCGGGCAGGGCGCGCAACACTTGGTAGTTCCTGATGGAGGGAGGCACATCCGGCCGCATGCGCCAGAGCACGTATTCGCGCAGGTCGTGCTCCCGGGCGAAGCGGGCGCCCTGGGTGCCGGCCTGGGCCTGCTCGCGTTCGAAGTTGTACACCGAGGTCACGCGTTCCAGGGGATGACGGAGCAGCATGAGCAGGTGGAAGTCAACATCCTCCAGTTCGGGTAGCGGCAGAGCCAGATGATGGGAGGCCAGGGCCCGCACCCTGGGGTTGGCGCGGAAGTAGCCCGCCAGGTAGGCGGTGCCGCCCTTCATGGCCGCGTTGTCGCGGTGGTCCACGAAACCGCGGCCGAAATTTTTCCGCAGGGCCCAGTCAATGGTCGTGCCCGCGTTCTTGAACAGGTGGTTGTGGACGATAATCGCCCGGCGGCCCTTGCAGGGAAAGAATTTTTCGAGGAGCCGGCGGATCATGTCACTGCCGCCCCGCCCGTCTGGCGGTCCTGGAGGGCTGCCCGGTGGGCGTCGTACACCGCGAAGAATTGCCGGACCAAGTCCTCAGGGGCATAGACCTTCCTCTTGCCCACGGTCACGGTTCCCGGGCCGATGTTCCTCACCTTGAGGCCGGTCCACGTGCCGTCCTCGGGGAACTTCAGGTCATGGGCTTGGCGGACCCAGGGATTGAGGGGGATGCGGATCATGCCGAGGGGCTCCGATCCGCGCAGGCTCCTCCGGGGCGCCGCGGAAAGGCCCATCAGCTCCAGGAGCGACGCCGCCAGCATTTCCAGGAGAGCCCAGCTCGGGTGATTGAACGTGAAGAACAGACGCTGTTTCCAGACCAGGTCCCGCAGGACGGGAAGAATCCTGGTCTGGGTCAGTTCCTCGCGCCGCTGGAGTTCGGCCAGGGAGGCCTCCGGCACGGCGGCGTAGCGCTCGCGGTTGTACTCCGGGTCGCCGTGCCGGGCCAGGATTTCCCTCACCGGGAGTCCCTGCTGCCAGCCCTCGAAAAAGGCCCGGCAGTGGTAGTCCCCCAGCGGGCCGCGCAGGGGGGTGCGGCCGTCCATCCGCAGGACGAAGAGTTCCGGGTTGTAGCCTCGGAAATAGAGGTTGAGCCAGAGCAGCAGCTTGGAGCCATAGCGTTGGCGGAGTTCCGAGGTCCGGACAAAGGCGCAGGGATAGGTGTCCGCGACATGCTGGGACAGAATGAAATCCGCCTCGCGAAAAAGCGGCGCGTAGGCCGCTTCCTCCTCATCCCGCAGGAGATGGACCACGGCGACGGTCCTGACCTCGATGCCGGGGTTCATCAGGGACAGGAGCGCGGCCATGGGCCGGGCCTGGCAGTTGCCGACCACGGCCACGCGGATTTTGGGCCCGCCCGCCGCGCGCCACGGAAAGAATCTAGCGGGCCAGGCCAAGCTGTTCCTCCACCGCTGCGGCGAGGGCCCGGGACGCGGCCGCAATGGAATGGAATTCCTCGCAGTGGCGCAGGCCCGCCTCCGAGAGCCGGAGCCAGAGTTCCTTGTCGCCATAGAGGGTCATGGCGGCCTCGGCCATCTGCTCGGGAGTCTCCGCCACGAGCAGATGCTCGTTGTGGACCAGGCGGGAGCCTTCCACGGCCATGGGCGAGGCCACGCAGGGCACGCCGTGGGTCAGGCTGGAAACAACCTTGCCCTTCATGCCCGCCCCGAAACGCAGGGGAGCCACCGTCAACCGGCAGCTTGCAAACAGGGCGGCCAGGTCCTCCACGAATCCGCGCACCTCCACGTCCGGGGCCGCGAGGGCGAGGACCTCGGCGGGCGGGTCGCTCCCGGCGATGATGAAGCGCCCGGGAAAGCCCCTGGCCCGCAGCAGCGGCATCACGTCCGCCGCGAAGTGCTTCACCGCGTCCACGTTGGGCGGATGCGCGTAGCCGCCGATGAACACGATGTCCCGGCGTTCCTCCCAGGGGGTCGGGCCCGGGCCCGGGATGTGCCGCATGATGGGCATATGGAGCAGCCGGGACCCGGGCAGGATCTGCCGGAGCATTTCCAGTTCGTGCTCGCTGCGCAGGAGGGTCAGGTCCGCGGCCGCGATGACGCCCAGTTCCAGCTCCTTGGTCCTGTCCGCCATGCGCGCCAGGGAGGCGGAACCGCGCAGGGCCGCCTCGCGGCTCTCCCGCAGGAAGTGCAGGTCCACGGTGTCGAACCAGACCTTGGCCTTGTGAGCATACCGGCGGGCGGTTGCCAGCAGGGACGCGGCCACGCCGACCCGGGCGAGCAGCACGATGTCCGCGTCCGGGCCGTATCGGCGGAGGCCTTTTCTGGGCGAAGGCGTCCAGGGCGCGTACAGGCATTCCACGCCCGCCCTTTGCAGGTCTTCCGTCGCGCGCCCGCCGTGGCAGCAGCTCTCAGGAAGGAAGGTGACGTGGAAGCCCAGGTCCTGGAAGATGCGCATGAGGTTGCATGCGTCGATGGACCCGGAATCCTTGTCCGGGGTGGGCGTGGTCGAATCCACCACCAGGATTCGTCTCTTGACGCCGCGCAGGACGGGCAGGGCCAGGGGATCGCAGGGGCCGAAGCCGGCCAGGATCCCGGCCCACTTGGCCCGGAACGCGGTTTTGTTCAGGGCCTGGTGCCGTTTCACCCCCGAGGCCTCGGAGGTGCCGTTGCTCACGCCCTCGAAATGCACGACCTCGGAGCACGGCTGGTAGATCACGCGCCGGCCCGCGGCCCGGACCTTGAAGGCCAGGTCCGTGTCCTCGTAGTAGGCCGGGGCGAAGCGTTCGTCGAAGCCTCCCAGGCGGCGCCAGAGTTCGGCGTCCACGGCCACGGATGCGCCGGAGCAGTAGTCCGCGTCCCGGGCGAAACTGAAGCGCGGGTCCGCAGGGTCTTCCAGGCGGCCGTAGTTCCAGGCCCCGCCGTCCTCGAAGACGATGCCGCCGGCTTCCTGCAGGGCGCCTTCGGGGTAGAGGAGCTTGGAGCCTGCCAGGCCGGTCCCGGGGTGCTCGTCAAAGGTCCGCAGCAGTTCGGAGAGCCAGCCGGGCAGGACGACCGTGTCGTTGTTCAACAGGACGATGTGGCGTCCCCGGGCCTCCCGGGCCGCCCGGTTGCACGTGCGCAGGAAACCGAGGTTCTCGTCGCTGCGCAGGTAGCGGAGCCGGGGGAAGCGCTCGGCGAAGACTTCCCGGGTCTGGTCCGAGGAGGCGTCGTCGGCGATGAGGATCTCAAAATCCTGGCGGCCGGCATTGAGATAGAGGGAGTGGAGGCAGGCCAGGGTGAAGCGGATCTGGTTGTGGACCGGGATGATGATGCTGGCCGCGGGCTGGAGTCCGGGCAGCGCCTGGTCCTTCGCCAGCAGGCGGAGCTCCCGGCTCCAGGCCTGGACGTCCTCGTTGGTGGCCGGTCCGGGGCGGCCGGCCGTGGATTTCCGGGGCAGGCCGTAGCGCTGGATCAGGGGCAGGCAGTGCCGCTGGATGTTCTGGACCGCCTCCACGCCATGACCGCGCAGGTGCAGCCGGAGGCGTTCGCCCAGCTGCCTCAAGCCCTCCCGGCCCGAGGCCAGGAGCAGGAGGCCCTTCGTGACGCGGCGGGGATGCAGAAGCCGCAGGAGCCTGTGGGGGTTGGGCAGGACCCGGCGCAACAGGCCCGGGTTCTCCTGCCGCACGGGCTTGTCCCGCGGCAGGGCCAGAAGCTCTTCCACGCGCTGGAGTTCCGGAACCAGGCCCTGGTCCGTGCGGCCCAGCAACCGGGCGATGGCGGCCGCGATCCGCACCAGCCGGGACTGATGGAGCCGCTTGAGGCTCGCTTCCAGGGCCAGGACCCGGTTCTCGGGCAGATCGAGCTGGGAAATGGGCACGGTTCTGCGGGCGAGGTCATCGGCCCAGGGGCTTCCCGTCCGGATATCCGAAAGCTCCCGGCGCAGGGTCTCCATCCGCCGCGGGTCGGAGTCCACGGAACCGCCCTGGTCCAGGGCGGCCAGAAGGTCCAGCTGGAACCGGTCCAGGGCCGCGGTCTCCGGGGCGAGGCAATGCTGCAGGCCGGGGTCCACGAAGGACTCCACCTCGGCCCGCTCCGGGAGGCGCAGCCCACTCACCCCGGCGGCGGCCAGGGCGGCGTGCAGGCGCGTCACGGTCTGGTGGGGGGCGCTCAGCAGGTCTTCGTAGCGCACGGACACGCGGGGCCGGTCGCCCAGGATGCGCAGCAGGCTGCGGGTGTAGAACTCCCAGAGCCGCGCGCCGTATTCCAGGGGAATGCCGTTGCGCCGGAACAGGGACTGGGCCACCTGCGCGGGCGAGCGCTGCACATGGATGAAGACCGGGCATTCCAGCAGCGGCAGCCAGTGCTCCAGGGTCAGGCACAGCCGCGGGTCCTTGAGGAACCAGGGCCTGTGGGCGTCCAGCTTGAGCAGTATCTGGGCCAGGTATTCCTGCGTCTTGGCCAGCGGTTCCCGGGCGGCCGTGTTGCAACTGAGCCAGTCCACCGCCCACCAGCACCCGCCGGCGGCCCTGAGGAGCTCGTCGTTGGCCCAGACCACGTCCAGGCGCTCCCAGAAGCCTTTGGGGTTGTCCCGGGCCGCCCGGGCCATGACGTTTTCATCGCCGAAATAGCAGCCCATCATGTTGAGCAGCCGGGCCAGGGCCGAGGTGCCGGAGCGGTGCATGCCGAGCACGAGGATCTGCATCAGTCGTCCCCGCGGTCTCCGGAGGCGAAGTCCAGGAGGCGATCCGGAACGGCCCGTCCTGGCGGGGCCTGGCGGAACCAGAAGCTGCCGCCGCCTCCCGGATAGCGGCCGCGCATCAAGGCCTCCAGCTCCACGGGCAGGCTCTGCTTGGCGAAGAAGGAACCGAAGAGCATGCGGGTGCGCCCGTTGCCCAGGAGATAGGCCAGCAGCAGGTGCTGCTCGGTCCAGTGGCGGTGCAGCTCCAGGCCCCAGGACTTGGGCATTCCCGCCGGCAGGAACACGTCATGCACATGGACGGCCAGGTCGCGGACCAGGTTCGGCAGCACTCGCAGGAAGAGGTGCAGGCAGTCGCTGCCCGTCTTGACCGTGTGCGTGGAATCGATGAACAGGATGTCGCCGTCGGCCAGGGTCTCGTTGAAGAACGCCGCCGGAAGGGCCTGGGCCGGCTTCTCGAGGAGCTCGATCCCGGGGAGCCTGCGCAGCCAGGGGGAGGGGAAGGGCTCGACGCAGACGATCCGGCAGGAACCGTTGCGCCGCGAGGCTTCGAGCGCAACGAGAGTGGAGAATCCGGAGCCGATCTCCAGGATGGTGCGCGGCCTGACCCGGCGGACCATGGCGTAGTAGCTCATGGCGTCGGAATAGGAGAACATGCCGTTCTTCCAGAAATAGCTCCCGGGGGAGTCGGAGTCGCCCTCCAGCGGAGGATCGAAGTCCTGCGAGAACCCGGCGAGTTCCGCCAGGATCTCCCGCAGCGCTGGGGTGCGGAATATCTCCGGGGAGCCGAAGGGTTCGGGCTCCTGGTATTCGAAGGCCGTCTCGATGTCCCGGATCAGGGGGATGGTGGAATAGAAGTTGGCCGGCTCCACGAGCACGCCGCCGTCCTGGAGGTGGCGGTGGATGTCCGGGCCGGCGTGCATGTACTTGGTGCCGAGCCGGATCAGGGTCGCCAGTTCGGCCCGGGTCTTCCGGTCGGCGGGGGATCCGGGCTGCATGTTCAGGAGCAGCTTGAGCCAGTATTTCGCCTTCGCGGCCGGGCCGGTCATCGTTTTTCCCCTGGGGCTGCGGGAGCCTGGTTCAGCCGCTGCCTGAAGGCGCTCAGCACACTCTGCGTATCTCCCAGGGCCACGGGGCGGCCCCGGTCGATCCAGAGCACGCGGTCGCAGAGCTCCTCAATCAGGTCGATGGCGTGGGAGACGATGACCACGGTGCGGTCCGAGCGGATGCGCTCCTTCATGGCCTCGGTGGACTGCCGCTTGAATTCGGCGTCGCCCACCCCGAGCACCTCGTCGATGAGCAGGATCGGCGGATCGGCCTGGAAGGCCACGGCGAATCCCAGCCGGGCCTGCATTCCGGAAGAGTAGTTGCCCGCGGGCTCGTCGATGAAGTCCCCGATGCCGGAGTAGGCGATGATGGACTCGAGCTTGGCCTTGGCCTCGCGGCGGCGCATGCCCAGGAGCATGGCGCTGAGCATGGCGTTTTCGCGGCCGGTGAGGTGGGGCACGAAACCCACCTGCAGGGAAAAGAGCGAGGCCTGGCCCGCCAGGTTCACCACGTCCCCCTCGTCCGGGGCGATGATCCCGGCCATGACCCGCAGGAGCGTGCTCTTGCCCACGCCGTTGCGGCCGATGACGCCCAGGGTCTCGCCGTGCAGGAGGTCGAGGGAGATGTTGCGCAGGGCCCAGAAGGCCCCGCCGGAAGTTTTTTTCCTCCGGCGGTAGCAGACCCCCACGTCGCGCAGGCTCAAGGCCACCCGGCTTGTTTCGCTCATCGCACCAGCACCTTGGGGTAGATCCGGTCGAAACGGCGCATGAGCGCGCAGGCCGAGGCCCAGAGCACGCAGGACAGGGCGAGGGTCGCCGCCAGGCCGGCCCAGCCGGGCATCTGGCCGTCGATGAGCACGGCGCGGTAGTCGGCGATGAGCACGGCCAGGGGGTTGAGATAGAGGAATGGCCGGAACGGTTCGGGGATCCGGTTGATGTCGAAGATGACACCCGAGAGGAAGAACAGCGGCATGAGCATGTTGGTGATGATCTGGTTCAGGTCGGGAACAAAGGGAACCACCGCGGCCAGCAGCCCGGCAACTCCCAGCATGAAGAAGAACTGCGCCGCCACCAGGAGGGGGAGGGTCGCCCACGCGGCGGTGGGCTCCACTCCGGAGAGGAGCAGAAAGCCCAGCAGCAGTGTGAATACAATGAGGAATTTGAAAAAGTTGGTGAGCGCAGCCGCCCAGGGGAAGACATACTTGGGCAGATAGACCTGGCGCATCAGGTTGACCCCGCCCTCGATGGACTTGGCGCAGGCGGGCAGGGTGCTGGCGAACCATTTCCAGACCACCAGCCCCACCAGGAGGAAGGCCACGATCCTGCCGCCGGCCTGCTGCCGGATGTACACGAAGAAGAAGGAGAACATGCCCAGGTAGAGCAGGGGCTCGATGATCCACCAGAGCATGCCGAGATACCCGCGCGCGGCCTCGGCCTTGAGGTCGGCGTAGGTTCGGTAGAGGATCAGTTCGACATATTTCACGCCGTCTTCCTTCTCGTTCTTCCCGTGCTCCCTGCGTGGACCGGCTGCGCGCAGGCCGTTCGCCGGAGCGTCCCGGACATGGCCTCCGCGCCGTTCCCCGGCGTCCTCTTATGGCACGACGAACACACGATAAGAGGAGGGCAGGTCCGGAGTTTCAACCGGGATGAAATTGTCATGGATGTACTGCTGAATCAAGGGGTGGGTATTGCGGAAGCGGAGTTCGTCGCGTCCTGCCAGGGGAAAGTCGATGAGCAGGGCGAAGCCGGGCGCGGCGGCCTTGATGCGGGCGAGTTCCTGGCGTTCGAATTGTTCTCCCCGGGGCAGGAGGGGGTAGCTGTCCCACATGGGGGACTGGCGCCGGAACACAGCGTAGGCCCCGGGCCAGGAAGGCGCCACCAGGAAGTTGCGGCCGCCGGGAGCGTATTGTTCCACCAGGGCTTCGAAGGCCTTCAGCTCGGAAGCGAGGCGGGGCTGGACCTTGAGCATCTCGCCTCCCACCATGGTTTCGGTCCAGGGGCCCCCGGTCTTATCCCGCCAGAACGGCTGCATGGGGCCCATGACCAGCAGGCTCGCGGCGCAGAGCAGCGCGACGAGCAGTTGGCGGAGCCTGCCGGGCCGGGACGTCAGCAGGACGAAGGCGCAGGTCAGGAAGGGGAAGACGCTCTGGGCCAGGTGGCTGGAGTCAGGCCAGAAATAGGCGTGGTGCGCGTAGGGCAGGGCCGTGAACGAGGCCGCGGCCAGGACGGGTGGCGTCGGCAGGCGTCGGAGCCGCCGCCAGAAGACCAGGCCGCAGCCCAGGAAACCGGCGGCAAAAACGGCGAGGAAAAACAGTCCCCGGGTGAGGTCCTGGAGCATGGCCAGAGGGGCGCGCGTGGCGGACACGGCCAGCCAGGGCCAGGGCGCAGGAAGTTTGGACAAGTCTCCTTCGGCGAACTGGGCCGTTTGCGCGAGCGTGTCCAGGAAGGCCCTCGTGAACCCGGGGGCCGTGGCCAGCAGGGGGAGAAACGGGAGCAGTCCCACCGCGATTCCGGTCAGCCAGCAGCCCAGGGCCCTGGACAGCCGGGGGCCCGGTTCGCCGCGGACCCTCAGGAAGAGCAGGGCCAGGAGGTTGGCCGCTAGGCCGTAGGCCGCGTGGTTCCGGCCGAAGAAGGCGACGATGCCGAGCACGAGGCCCGACAGGAAGTAGCGGCCGGAGGAGGGGCGCTGGAGGAGGAAGGCGAGAACGCCCATGAACGCGATGGAGATCGTGATGTCGAAGAGCTTGTGCCTGGGGAACATCCAGACGGCCAAGGTGAGCGTGGCCGCGCACCACAGGAGCAGGGAGCGCTGCCGGCAGCCCTGCCGGAGCAGGAGGAACCAGAGGAACACGCCGATGCACTGGAAGACCGCCACCGCGGCCCGGAGGCCGAGGACCCCGTCGCTGCCCCACAGCCTCATGAGGAACGCGGACCAGTAATAGCGCCCCGGCTCGTAGGAGGAGAAGTCGCGGAGCGGGATTTCCCCCAGCAGCGTGCGCTGGGTCCCGTACCATAAAAAGCCTTCGTCCCAGAGGTTCAACCCCAGGCGGTACTGGACGAGAAAGAGGACCGCCGTCGTGCCCAGGGCCAGGGCGGCTGGAAAAAGCGGCGAGGAGGCCGCTGGACGGCCGGGGGAGGGAACGCCGGCGGTCATGGCCGGGGGGGCCTCTGGACCCCGGGCCCGTCTGCCGGTTTGCGGCGGAGGAGCGCACGGGCCCTGGAGAGCAGCCGGAACAAGGGGCCTCCGCCCAAGGCCTTTGGGTCCGCGCGGGGCAGGACGAACTTTTTGCCGGTCACGGAATGGGCGACAACATGGCTGATGAGGACCGAGAGTCGTCTGCCGTCGCGGGAGAGGTTCAATTCCGCGGGTACGAAGCTCGACTGGGAGGACAGGCGCGCCAGCACCCGGTCGCCGTCCGGCCGCACCTTCAGGCGGAGGTGTTTGCGTTCCCCGCCGGCCGAGAACCGGATGTGTCGTTCGCCCGCATGCGTCCGGATGGTGACGCTGAAGGGGAACGGGGTGTAGCAGGCGGCGTCGCCGCAGGCCAGCTGGAATTCCAGAAGACGGATGTCCTCGCCGCCGGCGCGCTGGACGATGGCCCCCTGCTCGGACATCCAGCGCCGATCTTTCTCTTGTGCGTGGAAGCCCAGCCAGAGGAGACGGCCCCTGGATTCGTCGAGCATCCGCAAGTGTTTCGCCTCCAGGAACCGGGCCGAACGCAGGATATCCGCCTCGGCCTCCGCGGGCAGTTCGCCCAGGAAGACCGGAGGGACGTCCGGCACGGTGTAGGGCTTGCCGCGAATGGCCTGGTACTGGCGTTCATATTCCTTCCAGGGATCGCTTCCGGCCGCGGCGGCGCCGGTGGAGGCGGAGCCGTGCACCTGGTGGAAGGTGGCCTCCCCCAGCAGGACCACCGGCCTGATGGCGGGAAGCTCCAGGGCCCGGGCGAGCAGGTCGTGGTTGGCCAATCCTCCGCCGGGGAGGTCGAAGGCCGTGTCGAATCCCCCGAGGGCGGCGAATGTCGCGGTGTGCATGAACAGGCAGTTGCTCTCGGGAATGGGCGCGAACAGGCCGTCCCGCGCGGATTGGGCCGGGACGGAGTGCCGGAAGAGCCGATAGCCGTCGTATTCCCAGCCGCTTTCGGCGAGCAGCCGGTCCTCGGCCTCGGCGTCGTAGCCCTGGGCGCGGGACTCCTGCTGCGGGGCCGGGCCGCAATGGCGGCCGAGCGTGAGCACCAGCGCGTTCCTGGAGTAGGCGGCAAAGGCGTCCAGCGCCTTGCGCAGGATGCCCGGGGAAAGGATGCGGGCTCCGTCGATGTGCAGGCCGAGGATTTCACCCCGGGCGTTGGCTGCGGCGAAATTCAGGGCCGCGCATGGCGATGGCCGCGGTTTCGGGCAGGGAACGGAGTGGAAGTTCGGTCCAAAGGCGGCCACCGCCTCCGGCGGCAGGGGCGAACTGGAGCCGTTGTCCGCCACGAGGACCTCGTATTCGTCGCCGGTCACCCCGCGCTGGTGGAAGGGCGTCAGGGACTCCAGGGTCCTGGGGAGTTCCCGGGCCATGTTGTGGGCCGCCACGATGATGCTGATCCGCGGCGCATTCCCCGATGGGGAGGACAGTCCGGCGGCCCGGAGCAGGAGTTCGTACAGGGCCAGGGATTCGGCATCGAGCTCGGCGCCGCCCCCGCCGCCGTGGTGCCGGAGCGCGTCGCTGAAGAAGTCGTCCGCGGGCAGAACCGGCGGCATGCCGATGGCCGCCATGGCCGCTTGCACGCTGGCCAGATAATCCGTCGCGGGCTGATCGAAACAGAGCAGGGGAAAGCGCCATTTGCGCCATAGGCTCAGGAGGCGGCGGTTGTAGCGTTTCCATATCCCGAGGCCGCGGCGGAGGGGGAATCCGTTGCGGGTCTGGAGGGAGGCGGCCACGGCGGCAGGATGGCGGAAGGTTCCGATGATCCGGACCGGAGGCAGGGCCGCGAGCCATCCCTCGAGCGTGAAAAGGGTGCGGGGATCCTTGAAGCCCCAGGAGGAATTCGTCTCCAGCTGCGCGAGGATCTCCGCGCGCTGCCGGAGCAGTATCTCCGGCCAGCGGACGAGTTCGGGCGGATCGTCCCAGGAGCCGCCGTTGTATTCCAGCAGCGAATCGTTCAGGCCGGTGACGGCGAGGTTCTCGATGTTGCCTTTGGCGTTGTAGGGATTGCTGGTCTGGACGTTGCGGAAGTCCACTCCGGCGCTCCGCAGTATGCCCGCCAGGCAACTGGTCCCGCTGCGGTGCATTCCCAGGATGATGATTGGAGTGGACATGTTCCCGCTACCTGAAGGTGATGCGCACCTTGTAGCCTTCGCGCAACGAGTTGTCGCTGTTGTCCACGCTGAACTCCAGGAGATAGTAGGAGGGCGCCTCGAACTGCGCGCTGGTGGGCGTCAGGGAGATGCTGTCCAGCCGGGCCGTCAGCCGCCGGTCGCCCAGGGATTCCACCGTGACCTCGGCCTCCTCTCCGACCTTGAGCCGGGCCACGTCGCTTTCGAAGGCCTGGGCCCGGATGAGCATGGGGTTCATGCTGCCCACGGTGAACAGCTCGCCCGGCGGCACGTAGAGGCCTTCCTCGGCGTTGGGGGAGACCTTGAGCACCGTGCCCGCCACGGGCGCATGCACGAGGATCGTCGGCGGCACGTTGGGCGGATGGATGGGCTGGCCGAACTGTTCGCGCAGCATCTTGACCTGCTCGGCCTGGTCCGCGCGAACCTGGGCCAGGGAGTTTCTGGCCGCGTCCAGGGACTTCTCCGCGATCACGATTTGGTCCGTGGTCATCTGGAGGTCCCGCTCCGCGGCCATGCCGTCGCGCACGAGGCGCTCCAGGGTGTCGCGCCGGAGCGTGAGGTCCTTGAGGTCCAGCTGGATCTTGGCGATCTCCAGTTCGCTCTTGCGCACCGCGGCGTTGATGTTCAGGCGCCGCTTGAGGTCCAGGACCAGCTGGGCGTCCAGCTTGATCTCGAGGAGCGGGGCGTCCTTGTCCACCACGTCGCCCACGTCGTGGAAGCGCTTGACCACGATCCCCGGGTAGGGGGCGATTACGGGCATGGGCGCGGCGTTGTAGATCTTGCCCGAGAGCACAAGCTGCCGTTTGGGGGATACGGGCTGGACCACGCCGGAACCCGCCGTGCTCTGGGCCGCGGCGGGACAGGCGCAGGCCAGGGCCAGGGCGCAGGCCAAGGCGGCGGCGAGCCTATTCATTTTCCACGTCCTCGATGTTCACGAAGCGCTTCATGAGGTCACCCGTCTCGCTGACCACCTGGAGCAGCGAACCTTGGTAGTTCTTGAGCATGTCGTTGGCCTTGATCCGGGCCTGGACCACGTTGATCTTCAAATCCAGGAGCTGGCGGCCGGTGATCCTGCCGCCCTGGTATTCGGTTTCGCCCTTCTGGTAGTTGAGATCCGCCAGGATCACCTCGGTTTCGGCCAGTTGGAGGAGCGTGGCCTGCTGCTGGGTCTGCATCTTCTGCATGGTCCAGCTGGAATTGAACTTCAACCGGTCGACCTCGTTGCTGAAGTCCGTGCCCAGCTGGCGCAGCTCGGCCTTGTCCACGCCGCGCAGGGACTCGCCCCACTGCCACAGGGGGATCTGGACGTTGGTGGTCAGGTAATAGCTGTCCTTGTTGCTGGAGGTGTTGGTGTTCACCTGGTCCGGCCTGCGCACCATGAAGGTCAGCGTGGGCATGAATTTGATCCACTGAGCCTTCACGTCGGCCTTGGCCAGCTCGGTGCGCACCTCCTGCATGCGCATCTTGATGCTGTTGCGCTGGGCGTAGGCCAGATCGTAGTTCTCGAGCTTGTACAGGGGCAGGACCACGTCCCGGAACTGGGGCTGGTCCAGCTTCAGGCGGTCATAGGCCGAGACGCCCATGGTGTCCTTGAGCCCCAGGAGCACTTGGAGCCGCGAGCCCAGGAGGAATTCATATTCCGCGTGCGCCAGGGCCAGGCGCTGCTGGGCGATGCGGATGTCGATATTGGAGGTCTGGACGTTTTCGAGCCGGGTGGCGTAGATGAGCCCTTTTTCGGCCAGCTCGATGAGTTCCTTGCGCGCGGCGATCTGGCGATCCAGGTTGTCCAGGGCGATGAAGGCGTTGGCCAGCTGCAGGATGAGTTCTTGCAGGGATAGGATCTGGCCCATCTTGGCCAGCTTGGTCACGTCCTTCTGGGTATCGTGCTGCACCCAGGCCGCAATGGGGTTGTAGCTGCCGCTGCTGAGGCCCAGGCTGTTGTAGGTGTCGCCGACCTTGCGGTATTTGGTTTCCTGCCCGGCGACCAAGCGGTCCGAGGTGACGATGAAGTTCAGGCTGGGGAAGAGCCTGTACCAGGCGTCCTTCTCGTCCAGCTTGCGGACCTCCACCTCGATGGCCGGGCCCTTGAGGTAGGGGGAGTGCTCCACGGCCAGGCGGACGCAGTCGGAGAGCGTCAGCGGCGTGTCGCTTCCCGGCTCGAGGGGCGGGAGCGGGGTGTCTCCCGGAGGGGGCGCGGCAGTGGTGTTCTGGTCCGGAACGGGCCGCGGGTTTCCTGCGGGAGCGTTGGGGACCTCGCCGGACGGAACCGGCCGCAGTGTGCCCAGGGGCAGGGACCCCGGTTTGCTGGCAGGGGGAATGTCCCGGAGCCGCAGGGCCGGTTCCTGGGCCGGGGCATTGTTCGGGGTCAGGGCCGGGGCCTGGAGGCTTCCGGTGGCCGGGAGCGGCGGCGTGTCGGCCTTGGGCCCGGAGGCCTGGGGCGCTGGGGCCTGGGGTGCGGCCTGCGCCGCCGCAGGGGCCGGGCGGTTTTCGTAGCGGGCCGAGACAGCGGCCTGTTCCGGCGG
>DFYP01000052.1 GCA_002382645.1 Desulfovibrio sp. UBA4079
CTCCACGGCCTTGCGCCGGGCGCTGCCCGGGGACGCGGCCAGGATCCGGGCCGCAGCCCTGGCTTTCTTGGCCATGTCCAGCACGGCATCGCGGATTTCCATGATTCCCTCCCGGAAAAAAATGTGCTAAAGGCCCGCCCGGACTCGGAAGGCCCTTTCCGAAAAAGCACGCGGCGACGGAAAAGTCAACGCGCCTGGGAGTCCGGGCCAAACGCGCGGTCCGCGCCAATTCCCTTTTGACCTTTTTTACATTTTTGCGTAAAGGTACACGTTCCAACGCGCCTGAATCAATCCGGAGGCCATCGCCCAACATGGACCAGAACAAGAACCAGCCCGGCGTCACCCTTGAAAAGTTCCAGGACGTGATCAACCGGGACACCCCGCCTCTGCTCCAGAAAATCGTCGCCAACCTGAAACCCATCCTCATCGGAGCCGCCGTGCTCGTGGCCCTGGCCGCCACGGTGGCCGGATTCCGCATGCTCCAGGCCCGCAACCTGGCCGGGGCCCAGGAGGCCCTGGGCTCCATCCTGGTGAGCACCAACGGCAAGGACAAGATCGCGGCCCTGGAGAAGTTCCTGCCCGAGGCCCCCAGCGCCCTGCGCGGGGCCGTGCTCTTCGAGCTGGCCGGGGCCAGCATGGCCGTGGAGGACTACGCCAAGGCCGTGGACTACTGGCAGCAGCTCGTCTCCGTGAGCAAGGGCGACGCCAAGCTGGTGGCCTCCCTGGGCCACGCCCGGGCCCTGGTCCTGGCCGGCAAGCCCGCCGATGCCGTGAAGGAGCTCTCCGCCCTCAAGCCGAACGCGCCCGAGGCCTTCAAGGCCCCCCTGGACCGCCAGCTGGGCCTGGCCGCCGAAGCCGCCGGGGACCGCGCCACGGCCCTGGCCGCCTACGGCGATCTGCTCCAGAGCGGCGAGGCCGGCGACAAGCCCTACATCGAGTCGAAAATAGCCCAGCTCAAGGCCGCCAACTAGGCGCACAAGACATCAGGACACGCACCATGCCCCATCCGTTGCTGGCCCGCGAGGGCGGAACCACCCGCCTGCTCCTGGGCAACGAGGCCATTGTCCGGGGAGCCCTGGAAGCAGGCATCCAAGTGATCACCTGCTATCCCGGGACCCCCTCCTCCGAGGTGCCGGACACCTTCTTCCGGCTCTCGCTTGAGGGCGACTATTCCTTTGAATACTCGGTGAACGAGAAGGTGGCCCTGGAAGTGGCCGGGGGCGCCACCCTGGCCGGGGCCCTGACGCTCTGCACCATGAAGCACGTGGGCGTGAACGTGGCCGCGGACCCGCTCATGACGCTCACCTACATCGGCGCGCCCGGCGGGCTCGTGCTCCTCTCGGCCGACGACCCGGGCTGCCATTCCAGCCAGAACGAGCAGGACAACCGCTACTACGCCCGCCTGGGCGGACTGGGCTGCCTGGAGCCGTCCACGGCCCAGGAGGCCAAGGACATGGCCCGCGACGCCCTGCTCCTCTCGCGCAAGCTCGCCGCGCCGCTCATGCTGCGCACCACCACCCGGGTGAACCATTTGCGCGGCCCGGTGCTCACCGGGCCCCTGCCGGCGCCAAAGAAGCCCGCCGGGTTCCAGAAGAACCCCTCGCGCTTCGTGCCCATCCCGGCCTTCGCCCGGCCCATGCACCTGCGCCTCCTGGAGACCCTGGAGAAGCTGCGGGCCGAGGCCGAGACGAGCCCCTACAACCGCATCTCGGGCAAGGGCACGGTGGGCCTGGCCGCCTCGGGCATCTCCCGGGCCTACCTGGCCGACGCCCTGGAGGCCCTGGGCCTCAAGGGCAAAGTCAAGGTCCTGGAGCTGGGCTTCAGCCACCCCCTGCCGGAAAAGCTCTGCCTCAAGTTCATGAAGGGCCTGGAAAAGCTCCTGGTGGTCGAGGAGCTGGAGCCCATCCTGGAGAACGACCTGCGCGTCCTGGCCCAGAAAAAGGGCCTGTCCCTGGCCATCCGGGGCAAGGACCTCCTGCCGCGCAACGGCGAGTTCTCGGTGGGCCTCGTGGAGGACGCCCTGCGCGGCCTGCTCGGGCTGCGCAAGAAGGCGCGGCCCGCCTGCGCCGGGGTCGAGGCCCTGCCGCAGCGGCCGCCGAACCTCTGCGCCGGTTGCCCGCACCGGGCCACCTACTTCGCGGTGAAAAAGGTCTTCGGCAACGACGCCGTGTACTCCTCGGACATCGGCTGCTACACCCTGGGCATCCTGCCGCCCCTGTCGGCCGCCGACTTCCTGGTCTGCATGGGCTCCTCGGTCTCGGCCGGATCGGGCGTGTCCCGGGCCTCGGGCCAGACCGTGGTGGGCTTCATCGGCGACTCCACCTTCTTCCACTCCGGGCTCACCGGGCTGGTCAACGCGGTCTTCAACAAGCACGACCTGCTCCTGGTGGTCCTGGACAACCACACCACGGCCATGACCGGCCACCAGCCCCACCCCGGCGTGGAAAAGACCCTGCACGGCGACAACAGCGTGCGCCTGGACGTGGCCACGGTGTGCAAGGGCCTGGGCGTGCCCGTGGTCGAGCAGGTCAACCCCCTGCACCACAAGAAGACCTTGGAAATCCTGGAAAAAATGAAGGCCCAGCGCGGGGTGCGCGTGCTCATCGCCCGCGAGCCCTGCCCGCTGCACGCCCGGCGCATCTACGGGGCCAAGCCCACGCGGGTGGCCTATGTGGCCGACACCTGCGACCAGTGCGGCGAGTGCCTGGACACCCTGGCCTGCCCGGCCTTCCACAAGATGTCCGGCAAGGTGGAGATCAACCCCCTGCTCTGCGCCGGGTGCATGCTCTGCCTCCAGGTCTGTTCGCACATCAAGGCCCGCAAGCTGGAGGCCAAATGAAAACCGTCAAACCCGTGCGCATCTTCATGACCGGCGTGGGCGGCCAGGGCACGCTCACCGCCACCACCATCCTGGCCCAGGCCGCCACCCTGAAGGGCCTGCCCGTGACCAGCGGCGAGATCCACGGCATGGCCCAGCGCGGCGGCGTGGTGGAATCCTTCCTGCTCATCGGCTGCAAGAGCCCCAAGATCGGGCTGGGCGAGGCCGACATCCTCATGGGCTTCGAGCCCCTGGAGACCCTGCGCGCCCTGCCCTACCTCAAGACCGGCGGCCTGGTGCTCTCCTCCACCGAGTTCCTGCCGCCCCTATCCGTGGCCATGGGCAAGCAGCCCTGCCCGGACATCCAGGCCATCCGCGACAAGGTCGCGGCCTGCACCAAGCGCTCGGCCTGGCTGCCCTGCCAGAGCCTGGGGCTCAAGGCCGGGGCCGTGCAGGCCGGGAACATCGCGCTGTTGGGCGCGCTCTGCGCCATGGACGCCCTGCCCTTCGGCAAGGAGGCCGTGGCCGACGCCCTGCGCGCCGGGCTCAAGCCCAAGGTGGCCGAGATCAACTTGAAGGCCCTGGAACTGGGAGCCGCGGCCGCGGCCTAGGGGACGGACCCATGAACAAGCTGGAAAGCCTGGACCACGGGCCCCTCATCACCCTCAAGCGCCTGCTGGACGAGATCACGCCCCAGGCGCCCCTGGAGGAGAGCCTCAACGCCATCCTGCGCGTGCTGGCCAAGGACATGGGCTATGTCCGGGCCTTCCTGGTCATCGTGGACCCGGAAACCAGCGATCTGAAACTCTCGCTCACCTACAGCCCGGCCAAGGCCTCCCAGGTGACCTACGCCCCGGGCCAGGGCGTCATCGGCCAGGTCTTCGAGACCGGCAAGGCCATCGTGGTGCCCCGGCTCTCCGAGCACCGCGAGTTCCTGAACAAGGCCTTCGGCCGCACCGACGAGGAACTGAAAAGCCTGGCCTTCATCTGCATCCCCATCGTGCACCACTCCCGCGGCGACCGCGAGACCCTGGGCACCTTGAGCGTGGACCTGCCCGTGCTCCCGGCCGAGGACCTGGAGGCCCACCGCCGCCTCCTGGAGGTGGTCGGGGCCATGATCGCCAACCACGTGGCCCAGCTCCAGGAGGAGATGGCGCTCCAGAAGCACCTGCTCTCCCAGGGCCTGATGGGCGGCCAGGACTCCCCGCCGCCGCAGAATTTCGTGGCCGCCAGCAAGAGCGTGCGCATGGTGCTGCGGCAGGCCCGCCAGGTGGCCCCCAGCCGGGCCACGGTGCTCCTGCGCGGGGAATCGGGCACGGGCAAGGAACTCCTGGCCGAGGAGATCCACGCCGTGAGCCCGCGCAAGGACAAGCCCCTGGTCAAGCTGAACTGCGCGGCCCTGCCCTCGGAGCTGGTGGAGTCCGAGCTGTTCGGCCACCAGAAGGGCGCGTTCACCGGGGCCTTCCAGACCAAGCGCGGCCTGTTCGAGGTGGCCAACGGCGGCACCCTGTTCCTGGACGAGATCGGCGAACTCTCCCTGGACGCCCAGGCCAAGGTCCTGCGGGCCATCCAGGAGAAGGAGATCCAGCGCGTGGGCGGCGAACAGGCCATCATGGTGGACGTGCGGCTCATCTGCGCCACGCACCAGCCCCTGGAGCAGCTCCTCACCCAGGGCCGCTTCCGCGAGGACCTCTACTACCGCATCAACGTCTTCCCGGTGTTCATCCCGCCCCTGCGCGAACGCCGCGAGGACATCCTGCCCCTGGCCGAATATTTCCTCACCGACTTCGCCGGGGAGTACGGCAAGAGCATCAAGCGCATCTCCACCCCGGCCATCGAGCTTTTGAGCATGTACCACTGGCCCGGCAACGTGCGCGAGCTGCGCAACTGCATGGAGCGCGCCGTGCTCGTCTGCGAGGAGGAGGTCATCCGCACCTACCACCTGCCGCCCACGCTCCAGACTGCGGACAGCTCGGCCACGGGCACGAACCTGTCCTTCGGCGAGGCCGTGGCCAAGTTCGAGACCGAGCTCCTGGTGGATTCGCTCAAGAAGACCCGGGGCAACATGCTCCAGACCGCCCGGGACCTGCGCGTGTCCTACAGGATCGTGAACTACAAGGTGAAGAAGTACGGCCTGGACGTGAAGAAGTTCACGGCGGTCAAGCCCCGGCGCAAGAAGAGCACCGGCCCCACGGCCTAGAGCCCGCCGGATTCCGGAAAAGAGAAGGGAGCCTCGCGGCTCCCTTTTTTCATGCCGGGAACAGCCTGGGCCCGGAGGCCGTGTCCTCGAGCCGGTATCCGGCCGTGGCGATCTCGTCGCGCAGGGCGTCCGAGGCCTTGAAGTCCTTGCTCTTGCGGGCCGCCTCGCGCCGGGCCAAAAGGTCCTGCACGGCCTCGGGCAGGTCGGCCAGGGGCACGGGCAATTGCACCGGGTCCAGGATGCCGAGCACCGCATCCACATGGCGCAGGGCCTTGAGGCAGGCCTTGGCCCCGGCCCCGCCGAGCTTGCCCTTGGCGGCCAGGCCGTTGACCGTCTTCACGAACCCGAACAGCGCGGGCCAGAACTGGTGCAGTTCGAGGTCCTGTTCCAGGGCCGCGGCGAACGCGGCCTTCACGTCGAACACGGCCTGGTGCGCGGCCTCGGCCACGTCCTCGCCCGGGCCCTCGGCCAGGAGCGTGAGGGCCGCGGCGCAGTCCTGGACCTTGCGCCAGTTCTTGGCCCACATGGCCAGGCTCTGGCGGGTCAGGGGCAGGGTCTTGCGGTAGGAGCCCGAGAGGAGCCAGAGCCGCAGGGCGCGGGGCCCGCCGGTCTCGGCCAGGGCCGCGTCCAGGTCCCACTCCTGGCCCTCTTCCGCGGCCACCCGCTTGTCCACCAGCCAGGCCCGGGGCTCCTGGCCCTCGGCGGACCACAAGGCCCGGAGGTTCTCCAGGTGCGGGAACTGGTGGGCCTCGGAGGCCAGGACCACGTCCACCCGGGGCAGCCCGGCCAGGCCCGCGGCCGCCACCTGGAGGAACCAGGTGGGCCGCACGTTGCCCCACTCGGTCTCCAGGACCTCGCCCTGCTTCAGGTCCAGGAGGCTGGCCCTTTTCAGCAGGGTGAAGTCCCGGGGGTTCTCCTTGACGTAGGAGGCCAGGTCCACGGTCTTGCCCACCGAGACCTTGTCCGCGTCCATGCTGGCCATGGCGCCGTAGCGCTTGTCCCGGAGCACGTCGAAATACACCGAGCGCAGCTTTTCATAGGCCAGGCCCTTGGCCAGAAGCTTGCGGCACAGGCCCAGGGCCCGGTCCTGAGCCTCGGAGGCCAGGGGAAAGGCCGTGGCCGGGCGCAGGCCCAGGAGCCGGGCGCGCTCGCGCAAAATTTCCAGGGTCTGGCGCACGAACGGGTCGCGCCGGGACTTGGCCGCCCGGGCCGCGCCCAGGGTGCGGTCGTCCATGTCGGCCAGGCCCACGGCCACCAGGGGTTTGCCGCCCCCGGCCTCCAGGTGCCGGGCGAGCACGTCCAGGAGGATCATGCGCCGCCAGGCGTCCAGGTCGCCCAGGGCGTCCAGGCTGGGGCCCGGGGTGAACAGGCCCGGGGCCGAAAGCCCGGCCAGGGCCACGCTTTGGCCCGTGGCCACGCTGAACAGCTGGACCCCGCGCTCGGCCCGGGAGGCGAACAGGGGGGTGGACAGATAGCGCTCGCCGCTGTCCGGGAAGATCGCCACCACCAGGCCCTCGCGCAGTCCGGCCGCGATCTTGAGGGCCCCGGCCAGGGCCGCGCCCGAGCTCATGCCCGCCAGGATGCCCTCCTCACGGGCCAGCCGGCGGCAGAGGGCGAAGGCCTCCTCGTCCTCCACGTTGAGCACCCCGTCCAGGGACTTCTTGTCGTAGATGCCCGGGGGGTAGGACTCGTGCATGTTCTTGAGGCCCTGGATCTTGTGCCCGGCGAACGGCTCCACGGCCAGGACGCGCACCGCGCCCCCGCTGAACTCCTTGAGGCCCTTGACCAGGCCCATGGCCGTGCCCGTGGTTCCCAGGGCCGCCACCACGTGGCTCACCCGGCCTCCGGTCTGCTCCCAGATCTCCCGGGCCGTGCCGCGGTAGTGGGCCTGGATGCTGGCAGGGTTGTTGTACTGGTCCATGAGCACGTACTTGTCCGGCTCCTCGCGGGCCATGCGGTAGGCCAGCTCGATGGCCCCGTCCGTGGACAGCCGGGCCGGGGTCAGCTCGATCTCGGCGCCGTACGCCTTGAGGATCATCTTGCGTTCCTCGGAAGCGGCCTCGCTCATGAGCATCTTGATCTTGTAGCCCTTGACCGCCGCCACCATGGCCAGGCCGATGCCGGTGTTGCCGCTGGTGGCCTCGATGATGGTCTTGTCCGGGGTCAGCTCGCCGGAGGCCTCGGCGGCCTCGATCATGGCCAGGGCCACGCGGTCCTTCACCGAGCCGCCCGGATTGCGGCACTCGATCTTCGCCAGGATTTTGACGTGGGGATGGGGGTTGAGCCGCCGGATTTCCACCAGCGGCGTGTCGCCGATCAGGCCCAGAACGTTTTCGTGAAACATGCGCATCCCCGGGGGAGTGGAGTTTTGCAGGGTCCCCGCCGTCCGGATTTAGGACAAAACCGCCTCGCCCGCAAGTTGGCAGACAATTTGCAAAACCCGCTGACGAACACCAACCCGAGGAAGGCGCATGAAACTCTTCCCCCACCTCCAGGCCAACATGGAGACCCTCGACCGCCTGGGCCACAAGATCGTGGCCTGGATGGCCGCCAAGAAACCCGACGAGCAGCGCATCAAGGACAGCGTCTTTGTCAACCGCCACGGCCTGCTCGACTGGCGCCTGGCCTCGGGCGCGGGCATGTTCGAGCAGGTGCCGCCGCAGGCCTTCTACCGGGCCTGGGACGGCGGCGACAAGCCGCACACCAGCGCCACCATCCTGGTGGGCTGCAACCTGGGCTACGGCCTGAACCACCTGCTGACCAACACCCCGGACAGCCACAAGATCATCCTGGTGGAGCCCCATCCCGAACTGCTCCTGGCCTGCCTGGGCCAGACCGACTACCGGCCCTTCGTGGAGGCCAAGAAACTCCACCTGGCCCTGCCCGAGGACGACTACCTCTGGGAACTCATCAAGAACCTGGACCTCCAGTACGTCTATGGCGTGATCAACCTGCGCGCCGACCTGCCCAGCCAGCAGATCGGCCCGGAGTACGCCGCGCTCCTGGAGCGCATCCGCGGCCGGGTGGAGAACTTCGCCGTGGAGATGAACACCCTGCGCAGCCGCCAGGACGTCATGGTCGGCAACGAGCTCCAGAACTTCCAGCGGGCCCTGGCCGACGGCAGCCTGGCCGGACTGGCCGGGACCGCCGCCGGGGTCGGGGCCGTGATCCTGGGCGCGGGCCCCTCCCTGCCGCGCTTCGCCCCGGAACTGCGCCGCGACCGGGGCTACGCCCTGTACGCCACCGCGCTCCAGACCATGCCCTCGGTGCAGGCCCTGGACCTTGTCCCGGACTTCTGCCTGGCCATCGACTACGACCCGAGCATGTTGCGGATCTTCGACCGGCTGGACCTGGACAAGGCCGCCAACGTGCCGCTCATCTACTCCACCAAGGTCCAGCCCGATCTGGTCCGGCGCTATCCCGGCCCGACCATCCCGCTGTGGACCATCGGCGGCATGGCCACCTTCGCACTCAAGGACCGCGAACTGGTCCTGGACGCGGGCGGCAACGTGAGCCTGACCCTGATCCGCTTCCTGCGCTGGTGCGGGGTTTCGCGCCTCGTCCTGGCCGGCCAGGACTTCGCCTGGCAGGGCGAGCAGACCCACGCCGCGGGCCACCACGCCGCGGGCCGCAAGCTCCGGTTCAATCCCAAGATCCACCAGAAGATCAAGAACCTCCACGGCGAGACCATCATCACCTCGGCCCAGTTCATGGCCGCCAAGCGCGAGCTGGAGCTGGACATCCGCAAGTCGCCCTTCCCGATCTTCAACATCTACGGCGGCGGCGCGGTCATCGAGGGCGCCGAGGTGGCCGACCTGGAGGGCCTGCGCCGGCGCGGCCTGCTCACCTCGGCCCCGGGCAGCCTGGAGCGCTTCCTGGCCGGGCTGCGCCTGTGCCGGGAACGGCGCCGCGGCTTCGACTTCGAGCCGCGCAGCCACCGCTGGTCCAGCTCCCTGCGCAACGCCGAGAAGCGGCTCACCAAGCTGTTCCGCAACCTGGGCAAGAACCAGGGCGAGATCCACGGGCTGTTCGAGCAGGCCCTGTTGTTCATCAAGCAGGACCCGCTCTACCTGCCCTACCTGTTCAACGAGGTCATCAACCTCTCGGGTCTGGCCAAGACGCGCCAGACATACGAACCCAAGGACCTTTCGGAATTCCGCAAGATCGAGAAGGAGGTCCTGCGCAAGGTCCGCGAGATCGACCGCTGCCTGGGCCCCGGCAGCCGCCAGGCGGCCTAGCCCGGGTTGCGCGCCCGCGCAGGAGCGCCTATAAGGCTGCCGATGACGCGGGTGCTTTCCGGCTGGCTCCGGTTCTCCTGGCCGCTCTTGGTCCTGCTCCTCCTGCTCTGGGTCTTCCTGGGCAGCGAGGCCCAGGTGGCGGCCTTTTTCCGGGAACACCGCGAGGCCCATCCCGGGCTCCAGTCCGTTCTGCGCTTTGTCACGGACTGGGCCAATCCCCCGTTCTACGTGGCCTATGCCTGGATTCTCTGGCGCGGCTGGCGCGAGAAGCGCCCGGATCTGGTCCGCCTGGCCCTGGCCTACGTGGTGGTCCAGGTGGGCGTGGCCGTCCTGGCCGTGCACGGGCTCAAGATGCTCATCGGCAGGCCGCGGCCCGGGGCCGGGGCGTCCTTCGCCCCCCTGACCACGGACCCCGGCCACCACTCCATGCCCTCGGGGCACACCACGGAGATCACCGGCGCGGCCCTGCCCCTGGGCCTGCGTTCGCGCCGCCGGATCACCCTGCTCCTCCTGGGCCTCCTGGCCGCGCTCACCGGGTTCAGCCGGATCTACCTGGGCTGGCACCACCCTTCGGACGTGTTCTTCGGCTGGCTGCTCGGTTCCGTGGCCGGCCTGGCCATCCACCTCCTGGCCCACAGGGACAGCCATGCGTGACCTTCTCGACCGGACCTACGGACTGTTGACCCGCCACCCCTGGTGGACCCTGGGCCTGCTCCTGGCCGGGCACACGGCCTTCACCATGAACTGCCGGGCCCTCTGGTTCTCCGACGAGGTGCGCTACGCCAACGCCTTCGAGAACGTGATCCGGGCCGGAAAGTGGCTCGTGCTCTCGCTCAACGGCGCACCCTATCCGGACAAGCCGCCGCTGTACTTCTGGCTCCTGGCCCTGCTGCACACCCTCTCCGAGATGCCCGCGGTGTTCTTCCTGGGCGCGGCCCTGTCCGGGCTGCTCTACCTCTTCGCCACCCTCAACCTGAACCGGGCCCTGGGCCAGGAACGGGCCCTGGGCCTCACCGCCGGGCTCCTGCTGCTCACGGACTTCGTGTTCCTGGGGCTGTTGCACTACTCGCGCATGGACCTGCTGTTCGCGGCCCTGATCCTGGCCAGCCAGGCCTGCCTCTACCGGGCCTACGGGCCCGCGGGCACGGGCCGGACCGCCTGGATCAACGCCGGCTTCGTGCTGGCGGCCCTGGCCACCCTGACCAAGGGCCCCCTGGGTCTGGTCTTCCCCCTGCTCACCCTGGTCTGCTTCCTGGCCTGGCGCGGCGAGCTCGGCAAGATGAAGAACCGCGCCACGCTCCGGGCCGCCGGGATCATGACCGGCCTGCTCCTGGCCTGGCTCCTGGCCGCGCTTCTGGCCGAGGGCACGGGCTTCATCACGGACATCCTGGGCAAGCAGATCGTGACCCGGGCCGTGAACACGTTCCACCACAAGGAACCCTTCTGGTACTATTTCCTGGCCCTGCCCGCGGCCTGCCTGCCCTGGCTCCTGCTGCCCGCGTTCCTGCCCTTCTGGCGCGCGTTCACCCCGGGATTCTGGAAAAGGGCCTGGACCGGACGGCGGCAGGCCGGACCGCGGGCCTGGCTCTGGTGCATGGTCCTGCCCGCCTTCCTCCTGCTGAGCTGCCTCTCGGGCAAGGTCTTCGTCTATGTGCTGCCGCTCTTGGCGCCCCTGGCCCTGCTGGCGGCCCGCGAGCTGGAGGCCATGGACTGGCTCAAGGCCGGGCGGTTCTGGATGGTCCTGGGCGGCCTGCTCCTGGCCCTGGCCCTGGCCCTGCCCGTGACCGAGGCCCTGGTTCCCCTGCCCGTGGCGCCCCGCGGCCTGGCCCTGTCCTTCGTGCTCCTGGCCGCCGCAGGGGCGGGGGTCATCGCCCTGCGCCGGGGCGGCACCCGCGCCCCGCTCCTGGCCCTGGCCCTGGGCCTGCTCCTCTGGAGCCTGCCCCTGCACCTGATCACCGCGCCGTCCCTGGACACCTACATGAGCCCCAAGCGCCAGGGCGAGATCATCAAGGCCTACGCGGCCGAAGGCTACACCCCCCTGGCCTTTGACATCTACAGCGGCATCTTCACCTACTACGCGGGCGTGAACCTGCTGGAGACCAGCGACCTGAACGTCCTCATCGCCGATCTGGACAGGGCCCCCCGGGCCATCCTGGTGATCCGCAAAAAGCATTGGGACGCCTGGCAAAACCGCCCCTCGCGCCTGGTGGCCTTCGACGAGCAGAACATCGCGGGCCAGGTCTATGTCCTGGCCGCCACCGCCCCCCGCTGACCGGGGCCGGCATAACCGGCCCGATTCTTGCTAGAAGTTCTCCGCGCGACAACCCCAACCCGGGCGCGGCCCGACGGCGGATACGGCGATGCGGCGAACTCTCCTCCTGCTCCTCCTCCTGGCCCTGGTGCCGGGTTGCGCCGTGCTTCCGGCGCTGGAAGGCGGGATCACCGTTGCCCAGTACGCCAGCTCCGCCTACAACGGGTACGCCCTGACCAACGAGTACTATCCCAGGGAGCGTCTGGACGCCGAAACGAGCCCGGACCTGCGCCTGGAAGAGACCGTGCGCCAGCGGCTGCACGGCGATCCCTCGACCCACTACGCCCAGGTCGTCCCGCTGTGCTACAACGGCGAGGTCTATCTCCTGGGCCGCGTGTCCTCGGAGGCCGAACGCGCGGCCGTGACCCGGGCCGCGGCCTCCACCCCGGGCGTCAAGGGAGTGACGCGCTGCCTCCTGGGCCCGGGCGCCCCCGCCACCTCCCCGGCGCAGAGCCAGGCCGCGGTCAACGCCGTGAACCGGCAGCTGGCCTCGCTTTCGGGCGTGCGGCCCCAGCGCCTGCGCGTGGAAGCCGTGGGCAGCCATGTGGTGGTCCTGGCCTACGTGGCCAGCGAGGCCGAACGCGGGCGCATCCTCAACGCCCTCGCCTCGGTGCCCGAGGCCGGTCCCGTGACCACCTACCTGCCCCTGGCCGATTCCGGCCGCCAGCTGGCCGCCCGCTAGTTTTCCCAAAAGAAAAACGCCGCCCCGGTCTGCACCAGGGCGGCGTTCTGCTTTTTTCGGTCCCGGGCTAGCAGCCGCAGGCCATGACCCGCTCGATGGTCCGCAGCACGGCCAGGCCGTCCTCGCCGGTGATGGGTACGGGCGTGCCCTCGCGCACGGCCCGCAGGAACTGGTTCAGCTCCTCCTTGACCGGCTCGCGGTAAATGAGCGGCCATTCGCGCACGCTGTAGCTCTTGTCGTAGGTGGAGAACTGGCTGTATTCCTTCACTTCCTGGGTGATCAGGTTGGCCTCGATGTACTTGCTCTTGCAGGCCACGTGGATGCGCCGGGACTTGTACGGGGTGACCCAGTTGGTGTTGATGGAGGCGAGCACGCCGTTGTCCATCTGGGCCGTGATGAGCGCCGAGTCCTCGTGCTTGCCGATGGTCCGGGAGGTCACGGCGTAGACCTGGCTGAACTCCGAGCCGGTGATGTGGCGGATGAGGTCGATATCGTGGGAGCCCAGGTCCTTGATCACGCCCACGTCCTGGATGCGCGGCGGATAGGGGCCCACCCGCTCGATCTGGATGGAGATGACGTCGTCCCCGGCCAGCTGCTTGACCCGCTGCACCGCGGGGTTGAAGCGCTCCACGTGGCCGACCATGAGCGGCAGGTTCTTGCTCTTGGCCAGGGCCACCAGGGCCTCGCCCTCGGCCGCCGTGGCCGCCAGGGGCTTTTCGATCAGGGCCGGAATGCCGCGGCCGAGCACGGCCAGGCCCACGTCGTGGTGCAGGATCGTGGGCACGCAGACGCTCACCGCGGCCAGGTCCTTGGCCAACAGGGCGGACAGGTCCGTGTGCACGGGCACCCGGAACTGCTGGGCGACCTCGCCCAGGATCTCCTCGTTGGGGTCCACCACTCCGACCACTTCCACGCCCTGCATCTCGCAGTAGTTGCGCAGATGGACCCGGCCCATCCAGCCCAATCCGATGACACCGACCTTCATGATGCTCCCGTCCGCTTGACGTTTTCCGGGCACGCCCGGCTTGGTTCGGGGATTCCTACCTGCAAGCGCGGCGAATGGCAACCCGCGGCCTGGGCCCTTGCGGGCCGGGTCCGTTGGGGCTAGATTCCCCCCTCATGTCCGAAGACGTCAGCAAGATATGGATCAGCGCCGGAGAAGCCTCCGGCGACCTGCACGGGGCCCTGCTGGCCGAGGCCCTGCGGGCCCGCAATCCCGGGCTGTCCCTGGCCGGCATGGGCGGCCCGGCCATGGTCGGGGCCAAGGTGGACGTGCGCTTCTCCATGCGCCAGCTCTCCCTGGTGGGCGGCACCGAGATCCTCTCGAGCCTGCCGCGCATCCTGAAACTCCTGCGCGACACCCGCAAAACCTTCGAGGAGTTCCAGCCCCAGGCCGTGGTGGTCATCGACAGCCCGGACTTCCACTTCCACGTGGTGCGCCGCGCCCGGGCCCTGGGCATCCCGGTCTACTACTACGTGAGCCCGCAGGTCTGGGCCTGGCGCTCGGGCCGGGTCAACTTCCTGCACAAGAACGTGCGCAAGGTGCTCTGCATCCTCCCGTTCGAGCAGGCCTTCTACCGGGAGCGCGGCATGGAGGCGGACTACGTGGGCCACCCCCTGCTGGACCAGATCCCCCTGGCCGACCTGGACCGCCTGGAGCCCGAGCCCGGCCGCATCGGCATCCTGCCCGGGTCACGGCGCAAGGAGGTCGAGGGGTTGCTGCCCGAATTCTCCGGGGCCGCCAGGCTTCTGGCCGAGAACCAGCCCGGGCTGCGCTTCAGCCTGGTGCGGGCCCCGGGCATCGACCCGGAACTGCTCCTCCGGCACTGGCCCCAGGACCTGCCCGTGGATCTGGTGGAGCCGGAAGCCCGCTACCAGGCCATGCGCAGAAGCCAGTTCGTCCTGGCCGCCTCGGGCACGGTGAGCCTGGAGACGGCCCTGGTGGGCACGCCCACGATCATCGCCTACAAGCTCTCGCCCCTGTCCTATTTCCTGGCCCGGCGGCTCATCAAGGTGAAGTACATCGGCCTGCCCAACCTCATCCTGGACCGCAAGGTCTTCCCGGAGCTCATCCAGGAGGAGGCCCGGGCCGCGGTCATGGCGGCCATCGGCCGCATGTGGCTGGCCAATGACACGAGCCTGCCGAACATCCGCGCGGACCTGGCAAGGCTCCGCCACCTCGTGGGCGAACCCGGGGCCGCCGGACGCGCCGCCGGCCTCATCCTGAACGACCTGGCCGTGCTCGGCGCGGGGAGGGGCTAGCCGTGGGCAAAGCCCTGGAGGCCGTGCGGGCCTACGGCGACTTCCACGGCCTCACGGCCGGGGACGCCGAGCGGCTCGGCAAGGACTCGCCCTTCCAGAAGGCCGTGTTCCGGGACGGGGTGCTCAGCGTGGACTACGAGGGCTGCTACATCGACGTGGAGCCCTTCCTGGACGCCGTGGCCAAGCTCCTGGGCCCTGGCGGCTGGGGCAAGCTGGACGTCATCGACCAGCTCGAATGGACGCTGACCCGCTACAGCGTGCAGGACGGGGCCTGGAGCGCCCGCTCCGTGCACGGCGACCAGGCCGTGGAACGGACCCGCGACACGGCCGGGGTCTGAGAATCGAATCTCAATAATTCCAGATTGTTGAAAAACAGACTCGGGAATCAGCTAGAGCATGGAGGCGGATTCCTGGGGCACCACGTTGCAGGCCTTGCGGGACTCCCCGCCCTGGGCCAGCTCGAAGCTCACCCGCTCGCCCTGGGACAGGGTCTGGAAGCCCTCGCGCACGATCTCGCTGTAGTGCACGAAAACGTCCTCGCCGTGCTCGTCGGTGATGAACCCGAAGCCCTTGCGCTCGTCGAACCAGCTGACTACGCCCTTGTGCCGCACCCGAGGCCTCCTGCCGCGCCAGACGCGGCCAGGACGCAGAATACCCGCCAACAGGCGGATGTGCAAGGTTCCGGGGAAAGGGATGGGGAACGCGCCGCAGCGGACAGGCGGCGCGGCGGGCCGGGGGACGGCCCGCTAACGCATGCGGAAGGTGATCCGGCCGCGGGTCAGGTCATAGGGAGAAAGCTCCACCTTGACCTTGTCGCCGGGCAGAATGCGGATGTAGTGCTTGCGCATCTTGCCGGAAATGTGCCCCAGAATGGTGTGGCCGTTCTGCAGCTCCACCCGGAACATGGCGTTGGGCAAGGCCTCCTGAATGACGCCTTCAACCTCAATGGCTTCTTCCTTGGACATGAACCCTCCATAACTGGCCGGAATGGCGGACCATCCACCCGTATCGGCCGAAAAAACGCATTATCCCTACCCTGTTCCCGGAAAAGAGGCAACTCCCCGGCCCCGGGTCAGGCCGGGCCGCAGGCGGCCAGGGCCGCGCGGGCCTCGCGCACAAAGGCCCGCACCAGGGCCTCGTCCTTGTTCCCGGCCGCGTCCTCCAGCCCGGTGTGCGCGTCCACCCCGGCCGGCCGCACGGCCCGCACGGCCTCGGCCACGTTGCCCGGAGTGAGCCCCCCGGCCAGGATAAGCGGCCGGGGCGAGGCCAGGGCCAGCCTCCGGCTCACGGCCCAGTCGTGGACCTTGCCCGTGGCCCCGCTGGCCCCGGTGGCCGGGTCGAAGGTGTCGGTGAGAAAGGCGTCCACCAGGGGCGCGAAGCGCTCCACGTCCCGCAAGAGTCCCTGCTCCCGGCCCGGGGCCAGCACCAGGCTCTTGATGAGCAACAGCCCGGGCCGCAGGCCGCGCAGCCGGGCCACGGCCTCCAGGCCCACGGGCCCGTGGAGCTGGAGCCCGGTCACGCCCAGGACGTCCGCCAGCCCGGCCAGCTCCTCCGGGTCCGCGGCGTAGGTGATGCACACGGTCTCCACGGCCCCGGCCAGGCCGTGGACAATGGCCGCGGCCTGCTCCTCGCTCACGTCCGGGGCGTGCACGTCCAGGCGCAGGGGGATGCCCACGTGGGTCGCCCCTGCCCGGGCCAGCATCCGCGCCTCGGCCAGGCTGCGCACCCCGGCCACCTGGATGATCGGGTTCATCGCCGCTCCCCCTTGCCAGGGATGGATTTTTTCAACGCCCGGCGCTAGTGTGCCTCCTGGGGCACGAGAATCCCGAGGGGGCAACTCGAACCTCGGAGACGGTGTGGACTTCTTCTGCAAGCAGCCCGTGGACATTGTCCGGGATATTCTCAAGGCTGTCGAAGAGTTGGGGCAATTCCGGGACGTGGACACGATCCTGGACCGGGTGCTCCTGGAGGCGCGCAAGATCAGCGCGGCGGACGCCGGTTCGATCTTTCTCATCCGCGACGGTCAGCTCCATTTCAGCTACGTGCATAACGACACCCTGTTCCGCCAGTCCGAGGCCAGCCGCCACATCTACTCCAACATCACCGTGCCCGTGAGCGAGAAGTCCATCGTGGGCTACACCGCGCTCACCGGCCAGACCCTGGTCATCGAGGACGCCTACCATCTCGACCCCGGCCTGCCCTATTCCTTCAACCGGACCTTTGACGAGGAATCCGGATACCGCACCCGCTCCATTCTGACCATCCCCCTGACTACCCTGCGGGGCACCCGGGTGGGCGTGATGCAGCTCATCAACGCCACCTGTGACGGCCAGGCCACGGCCTTTTCCGAGGAAGCCGTGCAGTACGCCCCGTTCTTCGCGGCCCACGCCTCGGTGGCCATCGAGCGCGGCATCATGACCCGCGAACTCATCCTGCGCATGATGAAGATGGCCGAAATGCGCGACCCCTCGGAAACCGGGGCCCATGTCCAGCGCGTGGGGGCCTACGCCGCGGAGATCTACCAGCGCATGGCCGAGAACCAGGGCCTGGACGGCCTGGAGATCAAGCGCAAAAAAGACCTCATCCGCCTGGCGGCCATGCTCCACGACGTGGGCAAGGTGGCCATCTCGGACCTCATCCTCAAGAAGCCTGCCAAGCTCTCCGACGAGGAGTTCGCCACCATGCGCTGGCACACGGTCTACGGCGCGGCGCTCTTCGCCCACTCCACCTCGGACCTGGACGACCTCTGCGCGGACATCGCCCAGGGCCACCACGAGCGCTGGGACGGCACGGGCTACCCCGGCCGCCTGGCCGAGGACCTGGGCAAGGTCACCGGGCTCTGCGTCCGGCCCAAGCGGGGCGGGGAAATCCCCCTGCCCGCCCGGATCACGGCCCTGGCCGACGTGTTCGACGCGCTCTGCTCGCGCCGCTCCTACAAGGACCCCTGGTCCGAGGACCAGGTCCTGGAAGTGATCCGCGCCGAGCGCGGCAGGCACTTCGATCCCGCCGTGGTGGACGCCTTCCTGTCCATCTTCGACGTGGTCCAGGCCATCCGGGAAAAGTACCGCGACGAGGCCTGAGCCGGGGCTCACGGCCCGGCGCACTCATCCCGGTAGTCGTAGCAGGCGGCCGCCCGGCATTCCCCGGAGCAGACCCACTCCCCTCCCTCCAGCCGGCCGCATCCCGGACTGTAGGCGGGCTCGAAGATCAGCCCGCAGAGGATGCAGACTTGCGTGGCCTGGACGCCGCCGAACAGGCGCATGTCCCGGTGCACCGCGATGACCGGCATGGACGGCTCAGCCCAGGCTCAAAAGGTCGAAGGACAGGGCCCGCAGGTCCACGGCCAGCATCCGCCCGGCCAGGCCGGGTCCCTGCCCGGCCAGGATGCGCAGGCATTCGGCGGCCTGGAGCGCGGCGGCCAGGGCCACGCCCTCCGGCGGGCAGCCCAGGAGGTCTTCGCCGGAAGCCTGTCCGGCCCCGCCCAGGAAATCCGCAGGCCCGGCCGCGCCGGGCAGGACCGTGGCCACGTAGAGGGGG
>DFYP01000138.1 GCA_002382645.1 Desulfovibrio sp. UBA4079
CCTGCGCAGGCCAGGCGGCGGGGGCGGCTTGCGCGCAGCTTGGCCGTGTGGTCCTCGCCCGGGGCCGTGCGGACCAGGGCGGCGTTCACCCGGAAGGCCAGCCAGCCCCCGGCGCAGAAGCCCGAGAGCAGGGCCAGGAGCACGAAGGTCAGGGAAGGGCCGCCGTCCATGGGGGCTTCGCCTCAGTGCCGGATCGCGAACTCGACGAAGATCCGGTCGTCGCGCTGGATGTGGCGGTTGAGCCAGCCGGTGAGGAAGGCCAGGACCTTGAGGGAGGTCTCCTGGTACTGCTCCCGCAGGATCGCGGCGGTGAAGGCCTCCACCTGCTCCTGGAATTCCAGGTGGGCCAGGCGGTGGGTCTCCAGCTCCGGGAAGCCGTGGCGGAGCATGAGCCGCTCCTCCTCGGCGAAGTGGTAGTCGGCGTAGGCCTTGAGGCCCTGGATCGCGTCGGTCAGGCCCTGGCGCTCGTGGCCGCCCTGGAGCTGCTCGTGGAGGTCGTTGATCATGTCCACCAGCATCTGGTGCTGGCTGTCGATTTCGTCATGGCCCAGGGTCAACTGCTCGTTCCAGTCCAGAAGGGGCATGGCGTCTCCGGATTCTCGGGTTGGCGGCGGGGCCGCGGCGGATTCGGGGCAGGATAGGCCATCCCCGCTGTTTTTTCCAGCCCTGCGCGGTGGCGGCGGGCGACAAATCGGCAAAGAAAAAGGGACCGCGGGTTTCCGCGATCCCTTGTGCTCTGCTGGCTCCCCGNNGGGCAGGACTCGAACCTGCAACCTAGTGGTTAACAGCCACCCGCTCTGCCGATTGAGCTACCGGGGAACAATCCTCGCCGCAGCGAGACGCATCGTTTAATCAATCCCCAGGCGATGGTCAAGAGCTTTTTCCCCGGGGAAACTTTCGCCTTGCGGCGCTAAGCCGGGCGCGGGGGGACGAAATTCTTGACGCCGCAACATAATTGGCATAGGTGAAACCACAACTCCGGGCACTCTTGTTTTTTTCTAGACTTTCGCAAGGGATGGGGAGCATCAGCTTGTCCGACGCAGAACAGCAAAAGAAGATCAAACTGGCCACGAAATCCCCGCACGTGGCCCGATTCATGCCCATGCTCCAGGCCCTGGCGGCCCGGGACGAGCTGAACGAGGTCCTCAAGACCCGGGTGGAGAAGGCCTGCGCCGTCCTGGACGAGAACGCGCCGCTCTATCCCAACGACTTTCGCAAGGACACCGACATCGCCCAGATCCTGACCGCCTACAGCGAGCACGACGAGGCCGCCCTGGAATCCCTGGGCCGCACGTTCTCCCTGGCCGGCCGGGTGGTCTCCCTGCGCTCCTTCGGCAAGGTCACCTTCTTCCACCTCCAGGACCCCACCGGCCGGGTGCAGGTCTACGCCGCCCGCGACGAGATGGGCGCCGAGGACTACCAGCGCTTCAAGAAGGTGGACATCGGCGACATCGTGGGCCTGACCGGGGACCTCTTCCGCACCAAGACCGGCGAACTCACCGTGCGCGGCAAGGTCATCCGCCTGGTGACCAAGTCCATGCGGCCCCTGCCCGAGAAATACCACGGCCTCAAGGACGTGGAGACCCGCTACCGCCAGCGCTACGTGGACCTCATCGTCACCCCGCGCACGGCCGAGATCTTCCGGCGCCGCACCCTGGTGGTGCGCGCCCTGCGCANNCCCTTCGAGACCCACCACAACGCCCTGGACATGAAGCTCTACATGCGCATCGCGCCCGAGCTCTATCTCAAGCGGCTCCTGGTGGGCGGTTTCGAGCGGGTCTACGAGATCAACCGCAATTTCCGCAACGAGGGCATCTCCACCCAGCACAACCCCGAGTTCACCATGCTCGAGTTCTACTGGGCCTATGCCGACTACCGCGACCTCATGGACCTGACCGAGGACATGTTCGCCCACGTGGCCCGCGAGGCCACGGGCAACACGGTGGTGCCCTACCAGGGCCAGGAGATCGACCTGACCCCCGGCACCTGGAAGCGCGTGGCCTTCCACGAGTCCCTGGAGAAGATCGGCGGGGTGGCCCCCTCGGTGTTCCTGGACTACGACCAGTGCGCGGCCCTGGTGCGCAAGAGCGGCGAGAAGGTGGTCAAGGGCGAGAAGCTCGGCAAGCTCCAGGCCAAGCTCTTCGACCTCTTCGTGGAGCCCAAGCTCATCCAGCCGCACTTCATCTATCACTACCCCACGGACATCTCGCCCCTGTCCCGGCGCAACGAGGCCAACCCGGATCTCACCGACCGCTTCGAGATGTTCATCGCCGGCCGCGAGATGGCCAACGCCTTCTCCGAGCTGAACGATCCCGTGGACCAGCGCCTGCGTTTCGAGGAGCAGGTGCGCGAGAAGGCCGCCGGCGACGAGGAGGCCCACTTCATGGACGAGGACTACGTCCGCGCCCTGGAGTACGGCATGCCCCCGGCCGCGGGCGAGGGCGTGGGCATCGACCGGCTGATCATGCTGCTCACGGACAGCCCGTCCATCCGCGAGGTCATCCTGTTTCCCCTGCTGCGCCCCGAGGTTGGCGGCTGATGCCGAGTCATCGCTTCGAGGCGTTCGTGGCCCTGCGCTACCTGTTTGCCCTGCGCAAGCAGTCGTTCATCTCCGTGATCTCGATCTGCGCGGTCTGCGGCGTGGCCCTGGGCGTGGCCGCGCTCATCGTGGTCATCGGGGTCATGAACGGGTTCTCCAAGGACCTGCGGGACAAGATCCTGGGGGTCAACGCCCACGTGATCATCAGCTCCCTGGCCGGGGGCATCCGCGAGTCCGCGGTGGTGGCCGAGGCCGCGGCCCAGACCCCGGAGGTGGTGGGGGTGACCCCGTTCATCTACTCCGAGGTCATGCTGTCCAGCCCCGACGGGGTCAAGGGCGTGGTCCTGCGGGGCATCGAGCCGCGCACCGCCGAGCAGGTCCTGAGCCTGTCCAAGGACATGGTCCAGGGCAAGGTTTCCGACTTGGCCGAGGAGGACCCCGACGGCCGGCCCGGCGTGATCATCGGCAGCGAGCTGGCCAAGCGCCTGGCCCTGTCCCCGGGCATGCAGGTGAGCCTGCTCTCGCCCTCGGGCCGCCAGACGGCCGCGGGCTTCCAGCCCAAGATCCGCAATTTCCTGGTGCGCGGCACCTTCCGCACCGGCATGTACGAGTACGACTCCACCCTGGGCTACGTCACCGTGGACGCGGCCCGCGACCTCCTGGGCTACAAGGGCGACTTCGTCTCGGGCCTGGAGGTGCGCATCAAGGACGTGGACCGCGCCGAGCAGGTCAGCCAGAGCCTGCGCAAGCGGCTCACCGGCTTCCCGGTCTACGTGCGCAACTGGCAGGAGATGAACGCCAACCTCTTCGCCGCGCTCAAGCTGGAGAAGACGGCCATGTTCATCATCCTGGCCATGATCGTCCTGGTGGGCTCGTTCAGCATCGTGAACACCCTGGTCATGCTCGTCATGCAGAAGACCAAGGACATCGCCATCCTCATGTCCCTTGGCGCGGAACCCGCGAGCATCAGCCGCATCTTCATGTTCCAGGGCACCTTCATCGGGGTCATCGGCACGGTCCTGGGCTACGCCCTGGGCGTCCCGGCTGGCCTGCTGCTCAAGAAATACCAGTTCATCAAGCTGCCGAGCGACGTCTACCCCGTGGACTACCTCCCGGTGCGCCTGGAGGCCCTGGACCTGACGCTCATCGGCCTGGCGGCCCTGGCCCTCTGTTTTTTGTCCACCCTGTATCCGGCTCGTCGCGCCGCGGCCCTCAATCCGAGCGACGCCTTGCGTTATGAGTAGCGAGCCGCTATACCTCCTCACCGGGGTGGGCAAGGAATACGACGCCCCCACCGAACGCCTGCAGGTTCTGCGCAGGATCGACCTGCGCATCGAGCCGGGGGAGTCCGTGGCCGTGATCGGGGCCTCGGGATCGGGCAAGACCACGCTTCTGCACATCATGGGCACCCTGGACGCCCCGAGCAGCGGGGAAGTGCGCTTCGCCGGACGGCCCCTGGCCGGGCTCTCGGTGCGCGCCCGCGCCGAACTGCGCAACCGGGAGATCGGCTTCGTGTTCCAGTTTCATCACCTGCTGGCCGAGTTCTCCACCCTGGAGAACGTGGCCATGCCCGGGATCATCGGCGGCATGGACCGCGGCGAGGCCCTGGAACGGGCCCGCGAGACCCTGGCGCTGGTGGGCCTGGAACACCGCCTGGAGCACCGGGTGACCACGCTTTCCGGCGGCGAGCGCCAGCGCGCGGCCATCGCCCGCGCCGTGCTGCTCCGGCCCAAGGTGGTCCTGGCCGACGAGCCCACCGGCAACCTGGACGAGAAGACCGGCCGCTCCGTCGGCGAACTGCTGGTCTCCCTCAACCGGAATTTGGGAATGACTTTTGTCGTGGTTACGCATAATGTCGAGTTGGCCAGCGTCCTGGGACGCCGCCTGGAGCTACGTTCAGGAGAACTCTATGCCCACTAGGAAAGCGCTCTACGGCCTGCTTCCCCTTCTCCTCCTCGCCGCTCTCGTCTTTGCGCCCCAGTCTCTGCGCGCGGCGCCCGCAGCGGGTTCCGTGAAGATCGCGGTCCTGCCCTTCGAGGTCAATGCGAGCGCGGACCTGTCCTATCTCAAGCAGAGCCTGCCCGACCTGCTCACCGACCGCTTCAAGGCCGCCGGCTTCAGCGTGGCCGATCCGGCCGAGGTCCGCAACGCGGCCCACGGCGCCGCCATTCAGGACGCTGCCGGGGCCCGCGAGGCGGCCCGCGCCGTGGGAGCCACCCACGCCGTGTACGGCAGCTTCTCCCAGGTGGGCGAGGTCCTTTCCCTGGACGCCAAACTGGCCGACGTCACGGCCCAGTCCCCGGTCCTGCCCATCACGATCTCCAAACAAGGCCTCATCAACCTCCTGCCCGCCCTGGACGGGGTGGTGCAGAACGTGTCCCGCAACGTGCTCTCCAGCGACATCGTGGTGGAGATCGACGTGGAGGGGACCAAGGTCCTGGACAAGGACGTGGTCCTCATGCGCCTGACCATGCGCAAGGGCGAGCCGTTCAGCCCCAAGGCCGTGAACCAGGACCTCAAGACCATCTACGACCTGGGCTACTTCGACGACGTGCGCATCCGCGTGGCCGACGTGCCCGGCGGCAAGAAGGTGGTCGTGGCGGTCAAGGAGCGTCCGCGCATCCAGGCCATCGGCGTCACCGGCGAGGACAAGTTCAGCGAGGAGGACATCACCGCGGCCATCGCCACCAAGAAGGGCGCGGTATTGAACCCCAAGGTCCTTGCGGACGACATCAACGTGATCCGTGAGATGTACCGCAAGGAAGGCTACTACAACGTCAAGATCACCCACCAGGTGGAAAGCTCCGGCGAGGGGCAGGCCCGCCTGACCTTCGCCATCGAGGAAGGCAAGAAGCTCTACATCGAGAAGATCCGCATCGAGGGCTGCAAGTCCCTGGACGCGGACGACATCAGGAGCGGCCTGTCCCTCAAGGAGCACGGCATGTTCTCCTGGTTCACCAAGAGCGGCGTGCTCAAGGAGGACATGCTCGAGCGCGACGCGGCCTACATCATGAACTACTATGGGGACCACGGCTTCATCGAGGTCAAGGTGGGCAAGCCCGAGGTCAACATCCTGGACGACCGCATCGAGGTGGTCTTCCGCGTGGAGGAGGGCCCCCGCTTCCGCACCGGCGAGATCCATTTCGAGGGCGACCTCATCGCCGACCCCGCGGCCCTGGCCGACGAGGTCACCAAGATCGACGACCTCGGCCTGAGCCATGAGTACTTCAGCCGTTCCGTGGTCCGCGAGGACATCAAGAACCTGGCCGCCTACTACAACAACTACGGCTACGCCTACGCCGAAGTGGACGTGCGCACCGACGTGCACAAGGAAGACCTGCTGGTGGACCTCACCTACGTGATCTCCAAGCACCAGAAGGTCCATATCCGGCGCGTGATCCTGGAAGGCAACAGCAAGACCCGGGACAACGTGGTCCTGCGCGAGATGCGCCTGGCCGACGGCGACCAGTTCAGCGGCGAGAAGCTCCACCGCTCCACCGAGCGCCTGAACAAGCTCAACTACTTCAGCGACGTGGACATCGAGCCCGTGCCCACCGGCGACCCCGACGAGATGGACCTCAAGGTCAAGGTCGTGGACAAACCCACGGGCAAGATCGGCGGCGGCGTGGGCTACTCGACCTACGACGGCGTGTTCTTCGGCGGCAACATCCAGGAGAGCAACCTCTTCGGCAAGGGGTACCAGACGGGCTTCGCGGGCTACATCGGCTCGAAGAAGACGAGCTACACCCTGAGTTTCCTGGATCCCCGGGTCAACGACTCGCTCTGGTCCATGGGCAGCCAGCTCTGGGCCACCCAGGGCGACTACGTGTACTACGACATGGATTCCCTCGGCGGCAGCATCTCGGCCAGCCACCCCCTGGGTGAGTACACCAAGTTCTTCACCGAGTACTCCCTGGACTTCTACGACATCACCAACATCAGCAGCAGCGCCTCCAAGTACATCAAGAAGCAGTCCGGCAGCCACGTGGCCAGCGTCATCACCGGCGTCCTGCAGCGCGACACCACGGACAAGCTCTACAACCCCACCCGGGGCAACGTGAGCATGGTCAAGGTGTCCAACGGCGGCGGCATCACCGGCGGCACCGACGAGTTCATCAAGACCGAGGGCGAGAACAGCTTCTACCACACGCTCTTCGGCGACCTGGTCTTCCACGGCTTGGTCCACGTGGGCTTTGTGGGTGAGAACTTCAACGGCAAGGACATCCCGGTCACGCAGCGCTACTTCCTGGGCGGCATCCAGGACGTGCGCGGCTACTCCTACCACAAGATTTCGCCCCAGGACAGCGACGGCGACCAGATGGGCGGCAACAAGAGCATGTACACCAACCTGGAGCTCATCCATCCCCTGAACAAGGAAATGGGCATCTACGGCGTCACCTTCTTCGACGCCGGCGGCTCCTGGAAGGAGGGCGACATGTACCTCTCCGCGCCGACCCTGGTGCACGGGGACTCGCCGCCCCTGGGCCTGTACAAGAGCGTGGGCGGCGGCCTGCGGTGGATTTCGCCCTTCGGGCCCCTGCGCTTCGAGTACGGCTACGGCATCGACGACCTGTACGAGAGTTCGCACCACAAGTTTGAATTCAGCATGGGCCAGCAGTTCTAGGGGGACGGGGGGTCCCCCGGCCTTTGCCTTGGGGTCCGTTTCGGTGTAAGCGTACGGATTCGCACCGGACGGGCCCTCGGAGCGAGGGCGTCCGAACTACGGTTTTGAGCCATTCATTAAGGAGAAATACAATGAAAAAGTTTCTCGCGGCTGTGCTTTTTCTGACTGTCATGCTGCAGATTCCGGCCTTTGCCGCCGGCGCTCCCAAGATCGGCGTGGTCAACCGCGCCGAGGTGCTCAAGAAGTCCGAGCCGGGCGCCGCCGCCCTGGCCAAGCTCAAAGCCCAGTCCGAGACCATGCGCGCCGACCTGGAGCGCCAGAAGAAGGACCTGGACAAGATGCGCGAGGATCTCCAGAAGCAGGGCATGGTCCTGTCCATGGAGGCCAAGCAGGAGAAGGACATCCAGTTCAAGCGCAAGGTCCGGGACTTCCAGGACACCCAGAGCGCCTACGAGCAGAAGATGAAGACCGCCGAGGCTCAGGCCCTGGAGCCGGTCTGGAAGACGCTCACGGAAGTCATCCAGAACTATGCCAAGAAGAACGAGTACACGGTGATCCTGGAGAAGAACGACCTGGTGATCCTCTATGTGGACCAGGCCTCGGACCTGAACGCCACCATCACCCAGGAGCTGAACGCCACCTGGAAGGCCAAGGGCGGCAAATAGGATCATGCCGATCCGCCTCTCGGAACTGGCAGGGCGCCTGGGCCTTGAACTGCGCGGGACGGACAAGACCGTCCTGGGCGTGAACACCCTGGAAAAGGCCGGTCCGGACGAGATCGCCTTCCTAGCCGGTCCGAAACACGTCCATCTGCTTGCGAGCACCCGCGCCGGGGCCGTGCTTCTCGAGGAGAAGCACGCCCCGGCCGCGGCCTGCGCCCTGGTCAGCGCCAACGTGCGCCTGGACTGGGCCCGGGTGGTGGCGCTCTTCGCCGAGCCCCAGGGCAGCCTGCGGGGCGTGCATTCCCTGGCCTTTGTCCACGACGATGCCCAGATCCATGAAACCGCCACGGTCTATCCCTTCGCCTTCATCGGGCCCCGGAGCGTCATCGGGCCGGGCTGCACGGTCTTCCCGGGCTGCTACGTGGGCGAGGATTGCGTCCTGGCCGAGAACTGCACCCTGTATCCCAACGTGGTGCTCATGGCCGGAACGCGGCTCGGCCGCAACGTGATCATCCATCCCGGCACCTCCATCGGCGCGGACGGCTACGGCTATGTCCAGGGGGCGGCCGGGCACGTGAAGGTGCCCCAGATCGGCCGGGTGGAGATCGCCGACGACGTGGAGATCGGGGCCAATTCCGCCGTGGACCGGGCCGCTCTGGACGCGACCCGCATCGGCGCGGGCGCCAAGATCGACAACCTGGTGCAGATCGGCCACAACGTCCAGATCGGGCCTTACTGTCTCCTGGTGAGCCAGGTGGGTATCGCCGGCAGCACCATCGTGGGCGCCGGCGTGGTCATGGGCGGCCAGGCGGGCGTGGCCGACAACCTGGTCATCGGCGACCGGGCCATCCTGGCGCCCAAGGCCGGAGTGGGCCGCGACGTGCCCGCCGGAACCGCTGTGGGCGGCGCGCCGTTCATGGACTACAACATTTATCGGCGGGCCGGGCTGGCTCTGCCCAAACTGCCGGAGCTGCTGCACCGGGTGCGCCGTCTGGAAAAGGAAATCGCTTCGCTCAAGGGGACGGCGGCAGAGGAGGAGAGCCAGGATGCCTAAGAATCCCGATCTCATCGACATCCGGCGCATCATGGACATGCTGCCCCACCGCTACCCGTTCCTGCTGGTGGACCGGGTGCTGCAGTGGGACAATGAGCAACGGACCATCACGGCCTACAAGAACGTGACCATGAACGAGCCGTTCTTCCAGGGACATTTTCCGGGCATGCCGCTGATGCCCGGGGTGCTCATCCTGGAGGCCCTGGCCCAGGCCGCCGGTCTCTTTGTGCTGCTCTCCCAGGAAGTGGACTTGAACAGCAAGATTTTTCTGTTCACCGGCATGGACAGGGTGAAGTTCCGCCGTCCGGTGGTGCCAGGCGACCAGCTGTTCCTCCACATCAGCGACGTCCGGCGCAAGATGAACCTCTGGAAGATGGCCGGCGTGGCCAAGGTGGACGGCGAGACGGCGGCGACGGGAGAGTTTTCCGCCGCCATGGTCAACAAGGAGAACCTCTAGTGGCCAGGAATATTCATCCGACCGCGGTGATCCACAAGACCGCCAAGGTCGGCAAGGGCACGATCATCGGCCCATACGCAGTCATCGAGAAGAACGTGGTCCTCGGGCCCGGCTGCCGCATCGAGCCCTTCGTGCACATCAAGAAGGACGTGATCATGGGCGCGGGCAACCACGTCCATTCCTACGCCTGCATCGGCGGCGAGCCGCAGCACCTGGGCTACAAGGGCGAGGACACCCGGGTGGAGATCGGCGACAACAACATCTTCCGCGAATGCGTGACCATCCACCGGGGCACGGCCCAGGGCCACGGCAAGACCACCATCGGTTCGGGCTGCCTGCTCATGGCCTATGCCCACGTGGCCCACGATTGCACGGTGGGCAACCGGGTGATCATGGCCAACTCCGTGAACCTGGCCGGTCACGTGGAGGTGGGCGACTGCGCGGTGATCAGCGGCATGGCCGCGGTGCAGCAGTGGCTCAAGATCGGTGAATACGCGTTCCTGGGCGGCGCCAGCGGCTACAACCTGGACATCCCGCCCTACATGCTGGCCCACGGCGTGCGCGGCAAGCTGTTCGGCCCCAACCTCATCGGGCTCAAGCGCCATGGCTTCACCACCAAGGCCTGTCAGGGCCTGAAGAAGGCCTACAGGATCATTTTCCGCTCGGGTCTGGGCAAGGAAGAGGCCCTGGCCCGGGTGGAGAGCGAACTGCCCGGAATCCCGGAAGTGGGCCGCCTGCTGGCCTTCATCCGGGAGAGCAAGAACGGCGTGGCTCCCGCCTCGAGCAAGAACGGGAACGGAGAATAACCCGCCGGGGAGAGTGCATGACCCCGTCCCCGGAAGTCATCGGGCTCATCGCCGGCGGACGGCAGTTTCCGCTGCTGGTGGCGCGCGGCGTGAAGGCCGCTGGAAACACCTTGGTGGCCGCTGCTTTCAGCGGCCATTCCAACCTGGACGTGGCCGCCGAGGCCGACGTCTTCCGCGAACTCAAGCTCGGCCAGCTCGGCAAGCTCATCGATTTCTTCAAGCAGCACGGCGTGACCCGGGTGGTCATGGCCGGAACCATCGACAAGCCCAAGGCCATGGACCTGCGCCACCTGGATCTGCGCGCCCTGAAGCTCGTGTTCCGGCGCAAGGGCAAGGGCGACGACGCCCTGCTGCGCCTGCTTTCCCGGGAGTTCGAGGCCGAGGGCATGCCCGTGGTTCCGGCCCACCTGTACATGCCGGACCTGCTCACGCCCGAGGGCGTGCTCTCCCGCCGGGCGCCCGACGAGCGCGAGCTCTCGGACATCCGCTTCGCGGTGCGCGTGGCCCGCACCCTGGGCCGCCTGGACATCGGCCAGTGCGTGGTGGTGCGCGAGGGCATCGTGGCCGCGGTGGAGGCCCTGGAGGGCACGGACGTCACCATCGAGCGGGGCTGCGCCCTGGGCGGTCCGGGCTGCGTGGTGGTCAAGGTCTTCAAGCCGGGCCAGGAGGAGCGGGTGGACCTGCCGAGCATCGGGCCGGACACCGTGCGGGCCATGGCCCGGGGCCAGGCCGTCTGCCTGGCCGTGGAGGCCGGCAAGAGCCTGTTCTTCGACCGCGAGGAGGCCCTGGCCGAGGCGGACAAGGCCGGCATCGCGGTGTATGGTTTTTCCGGAGACCTGGGGCTGGAACAGGAAAACGCCTGACAGCCCCGGGATTGCTGGCCATGGGAGCGCGTTCATGAGCATCTTTCTGCGCCTCCTGCGCATCCTCCTGGCGGCGGTGCTGTTCCTCGCGGTGCTGGCCGGTGGCGGGCTGTTCCTGTTTTCGCGCTACCTGGATTCCCAATCCTTTCGCACACAGCTGGTGGAGCGCCTGAGCGCGGCCGCTGGCCGCAAGCTCGTCCTGGGCGGCGAACTGGACGTGTCCATCTACCCGCTGCTGGGCCTGGAGGCCTGGGACATCTCCCTGGGCAACCCCCCGGGCTATGGCGACGCGCCCTTCATCCACGTGGATCACCTGGTCCTGGGCCTGAGCCTGGGGGCCCTGCTGGACAAGCGCGTGGACCTGAGCACCGTGATCGTGGAAGGGGCCCAGGTGCGCCTCGTGCTCCTGCCCGACGGCCACGGCAACTGGGAGGGCTGGGGGAGTCCGGAACCCGAGGCCCCGGCCGTTGAGACCGCGGCCCCGCCGGTCCAGGAGCCCGCGGTCGGCCTGCCGCCCGTACTCATCCGCGGCCTGGCCGTGTCGGGCGCCGCGGTGCGCTTCGAGGACCGGGCCAGCGGCGAGGTCTTCGAGTCCAGCAAGATGAGCGTGCGCACCGGCCGCATCGTGCCGGGCGAGCCCGTGGCCTTCAGCCTGGAGAGCGGCCTGGGCTGGGAGAACATGGGCCTGGACGCCAAGGCCCTGTTCTCGGGCAAGATGATCACGGATTTCGGCGGGGAGTCCGCGGCCCTGTTCCAGGGCGCCAGCCTCCAGCTGGACGTCACCGGCGGCCTCCTGCCCAAGGGCGGCCGGGCCGTGCTCCTGGCCGACGTGGATTTCGACTACAAGGCCGGGGACCTCTCCCTGCACGACTTCCGCATGAAGACCCTGGGACTCCAGCTGTCGGGCAGCGTCACGGCCAGGAACCTCTACCTGGACCCCCAGGTGCAGGGCCTGCTGGAGATCAAGCCCTTCAACCCCCGGCAGTTCCTGGAGCGCAACTATCCCGAGGCCGCGCCCAAGCGCCCGGGCGAGGCCCTGCGCACGGCCTCCTTCCACTCCGAGGTCACCGGCAACAGGACCTCCCTGGCCCTGACCAACATGGCCCTGACCCTGGACGAGAGCGTGCTGCGCGGCGACCTGGCCATGAAGGGCTTCAGCAGGCCGCAGTTCCTCTGCAACCTGGAGCTGAACCGCCTGGACGTGGACCGCTACGCCGCGCTCTGGGGCGAGAAGGGCGGGGAGGCCAAGGCCGGGGCCGGAGGCGGCGAACGGCCCGAGCCCGCCCTGGACCTGCGCTTCCTGCCCGCGGCCCTGCTTTCGGGCCGCTGGAGCGGCCAGCTGGCCGTGGGCTCGTTCCGCTCCTCCGGGCTGCAATGGACCGACTGCCTCCTGGAGGGCGCGGGCTCCGGGAACCGCACCCGGCTGGAGCTCAAGTCCTCCTCGGTCCTGGGCGGGACCCTGGGCGGCGAGCTGGTGGTCCAGACCCCGGAGCGCCAGGACAAAGGCGCGCCCGCGCTGCAACTTTCCGCCTCCCTGCGCGTTGCGGACCTGGACGTGGCCCGCCTGCCCTTCCTGCCGGAACAGCGCTCCTGGAGCCTGTCCGGCAAGGGCGCGGGCACGTGCAGCGTGCAGCTGCCGGTGAAGAGCCTGTCCAAGCCCGTGCCCCTGCGCGAGGCCCTGGCCGAGGCCAAGGCCGAGGCCGCGCTTTCGGTGCTTTCCGGAGTCCTGGCCCTGACCTCGGCGGGCCACACCGACCGCTATCCCTTTTCCCGGGCCGAGGCCCAGTTCCGCCTGGCGCCCGCCACCCAGCCGCCCGGCGAGGAAGGCCTGATCGGGGCCGCGGATATGGCCCTCAAGGTGCTCCGCGACAGCCCGCGGTTCCAGGCCGAGGTCCGGTTGCGCGGGCCGCTCGGCCTGCCCAAAGGCGGCGGGGTCCGGGTCCGCGACGCCGCGCTCCATGTCGCAATGCAGGCGGCCCAGCCCAAGGTCGAGGAGTTCAAGGCCGAGTGTTCGGGCCAGGCCGACCTGGACAGCGCGGCCCAGACCCTGGCCGTGCGCAACCTGAACGCCCAGGGGCTGGGCCAGACTCTGGGCGGCAGCCTCAAGGGAACCAAGATCTTCAACTCCGAGCCGGCGTTCTCCGGGCACCTGGAGGTGCAGCAGGCCGACCTCAAGCGCCTGCTCCGGTTCCTGGGCGTCACCCCGCCCGCCACGGCCGACCCGGCCTCCCTGAGCAAACTGGCCGGGAGCACGGACTTCCAGGTCAACCCCAAGGGGCTTTCCTGCGGCAACATGAACCTGCGCCTGGACCGCACCCCGGTGACGGGCAAGTTCGGCCTGAGCAATTTCGACGCCCCGCGCTACGAGTTCCAGCTCCAGACCGGGGCCCTGGACCTGGACCGCTATCTGCCGCCCAAGGCCAAGAAGGACGGCGCTGCGGCCCCGTCCGGCGCGGCCAAGAGAAAGGCTCCGCCCGAGCCCCTGCCCCTGGAGTCCCTGCGCAAACTCAACCTGACCGGCGACGTGGTCTTCGAGAGCCTCAAGGTCTATGGCCTGACCTTCAACCACCTCAAGCTGGCCGGTTCGGCCGACCGCGGGGAGATCAAGGTCCGGCCGGTCACCTCGGGATTCTACGAGGGGCACCTGACCGGCTCCCTGAACCTCAAGGCCGAGAGCAAGTCCCTGAGCGCGGCCGTGAACCTGGACGCCGAGGCCTTCCAGATCGGGCCCTTCCTGAACGACGGCCTGTCCAAGGAGTATCTGCGCGGGGTCACGGACTTCAAGGCCGAGCTCACGAGCTTCGGGGCCACGGACACGGACCTGCTGCGCAACCTGGGCGGGCGGATGCGGCTGCGCATCGGCGAGGGCTCCTACCGGCTCTTCGGCCTGGGTTCGGGCGGCACGGACAGCAAGGGCAAGACCCACGAGCAGACCGCCCGCACCAACTACGACAGCCTCTCGGCCAGCTTCACGGTCCAGCGCGGGGTCTTCTCCACCAGCGACTTCGTCATGAAGGGCAACGTGGTCTCGGCCACGGGCAAGGGCCAGTTCAGCCTGGCCGACGAGAGCGTGGAGATGCTTTTCAACGCCGTGTTGGTGGCCACCCCCAACGTGCCCATCCGGGTTTACGGCAACCTCTACGACCCCAGCGTGGCCCTGCCCCCGGGCAAGCTCCTGGGCAACACCGTGGAGGACATCCTGGGCATCCCGGCCAAGTCGTTCAAGATCCTCAAGGACCTGGTGTTCTAATGGGCCCCTTGCGCGGTTCGTCCGCGTCGCTGTAGGGTGGGCGACAAGGAGCGGAGCATGAACAATGACCCCTCGGTCAAGCGCCTGGACAAGATGCAGGCCCACCTGGTCCGGCACTTCAGCCAGGACATCTGGAGCGGCCAGCACGGCCGCGGCAGGGTGCGCGAGACGGCCAACGCGGTCTCGCGCTGGGTCTTCCTGGTGATCAGCGGCGTCTTCGAGAACCAGTGCCTGATCCGGGCCTCGGCTTTGACCTTCACCACCATCCTGTCCATCGTGCCCTTCCTGGCCGTGGCCTTCTCCATCTCCAAGGGCTTCGGCATCCAGAACACCGAATTCGTGCGCGGGCTCTTGCTGCGCATCACCGGCGAGCGCGCCGAGATCGTGGAGAAGATCCTCACCTACATCGCCAACACCAACGTGAAGACCCTGGGCTGGCTCGGCGTGGTCACCCTGCTGGCCACGGTCTTCTCCATGGTCGGCACGGTGGAGAAGGCCTTCAACACCATCTGGGGGGTGCGCCGGGGCCGCACGGCCTGGCGCAAGTTCACGGACTTCTTCTCGGTGATCCTGGTCTGCCCCCTGATCATCGTGCTCTCGGCCAGCTTCACCGTGAGCCTCAAGAAGAGCGAGCTGGTCCGCGAACTCCTGTCCGTGTCGGCCATAGGCAGCCTGGAGGGTCTGGTGCTCCAGCTGGTGCCGCTCTTCCTCATCTGGCTGGCCTTCACCTTCGCCTACGCCTTCATTCCCAACACCAAGGTGCACCTCTCCAGCGCGGCCACGGGCGGGCTCCTGGCGGGCATCCTCTGGCAGAGCGCCCAGTGGGCCTACATCAACTGGCAGATCGGGGTGGGCAAGTACAACGCCATCTACGGCAGCTTCGCCCAGCTGCCGCTGCTCCTGATCTGGCTGTACATCAGCTGGGTCATCGTGCTGTTGGGCGCGGAGATGTGCCACGCCCGGCAGGACCTGAACGCCTTCACCACCCGCCGCTTCCTGGGCCGGGCCGGGTCCGAGGAGCGCCAGAAGGTGGCCCTGCTCATGATGCTGGCCGTGACCCGGCGGTTCCTGGACGGCTTGCCGGCGTACGCCGCCGAGGACGTGGCCCGGCGTCTGGCCGTGCCGCCGGAGCTGGTCTGCGAGCTGTTCGGCCAGCTCAGCGAGGCCGGACTCACCGTGCTGGCCGAGAACGAGAACCAGCGGGCCGTGGCCCTGGCCAACAATCCCGGGACCATCCGGGTCTGGGACGTGCTCCGGGCCGTGGCCGATCCCGTGTCCGGCCGCCGGGCCTTCACCCTGACCAACAACCGCTTCGGCTTCGTGGAGGAGACCTTCGTGGCCCTGCGTCAGGCGGCCGCCGAGAGCCCGGCCAACGAGACCCTGGCCGAGTACGCCCAGCGCCTGGAGCCCGAGACCTCGCCCGAGTCCGGGACCCCGCTGCGGATCAACTGAACGGGTCCTCGGGTCGCGTCCTCAAAGAGGCGCTGCGTATTTTGCGGACATCACACTAAGGAGCCGGGGTGGAGCGGAATGCTCCGCCGCCCAGGTAGTAGGCCATCTTGGCGGTTTCCTGGACCACCTTGAGGGCCGACTGGCGGTCCTTCCACCAGCGCGGCTCCAGGGCCTCCTGGGGATCGGGGCAGACCAGGATCTTCGTCTCCGGAAAGACCCTCTGGAAGATGAGCCGGGCCCGGCGTGAATGGAAGGGCGCGGTGACCACCAGCAGGCTCTTGGGCTGGAAGCCCAGCTCCCTCCGCAGGGTCTCGACCTCCTCCACCGTGCTCATGTGGCCCTGGCCGAAAAGGCGGATGGCGCTGCGGGGCACGCCCTTGAGCGCCAGGACCCGCAGATAGTCCTCCTCCTCATGGGCGAACGGCAGGCCCAGGTCCACCAGCTCCTTCTGGGCCGTGAACTCCGGCCGTCCCACGAAGATGAGCGGGGCCAGGCCCTTCTTGTAGAGTTCCGCGCCCTGGATCCCCCGCACCGGGTTGCCGTTGAGCAGCACGATGGCCTCGACCGGGGCCGGAACGTCGCTCGATTCCAGGAGACGCCCCAGGAAGGGGAACACGGCCGCGGCCAGGAGCAGGCCCGCCAGGGCCAGTCCGCCGATGACCGCCAGCACCTTTTTCAGCAGGGTCACGTTTTCTCTCCATTGGCGCCGTACACGGCCTCGAAGCGGGCCTTGAGTCCGGCCAGGGAGCCCTGTTCCACGGCCGCCCGGGCCTGGGCCGCCAGGCCCAGGAAAAAGGTCAGGTTGTGGATGGTGTTCAGCCGGTAGGACAGGAGTTCCCGGGAGACGTACAAATGGCGCAGGTAGGCCCGGCTGAAATGGGTGCAGGCGTAGCAGCGGCAGGCCGGGTCCAGGGGGCCGTCGTCCTCCTTGTACTCGGCGCGCTTGATGTTCACCCGGCCCAGGGAGGTGAACAGGGTACCGTTGCGGGCGTTGCGCGTGGGCAGCACGCAGTCGAACAGGTCCACCCCGGCCTCGATGCCGGTGAGGATGTCCAGGGGCGTGCCCACGCCCATGAGGTAGCGGGGCTTGTCCTCGGGCAGCTTCGGCGCGATGTGCCGCAGGATATCGTACATCTGGGCCGGGGACTCGCCCACGGACAGGCCGCCGATGGCCAGGCCCTCGAAGGGGATCTCCGCAAGCTGGGCCAGGCTCTCCTCGCGCAGGTCCGGGAAGAAGCCGCCCTGGACGATGCCGAACAGGAGCTGGTTCCCGCTGCCCACGGGGTAGGCCTCGCGGCAGCGGCGGGCCCAGCGCGTGGTCAGCTCCAGGGAGCGGGCCGTGTATTCGCGGTCCGCGCCATAGGCCACGCACTCGTCCAGGACCATCATGATGTCCGAGCCCAGGTTGCGCTGGATGGACACGACCTTTTCCGGGGAGAAGAAGTGTTTGGAGCCGTCGATGTGCGAGCGGAACTCCACGCCCTCCTCGCTGATGGTCCGGATGCCCTGGAGGCTGAACACCTGGAATCCGCCGGAGTCCGTGAGGATGGGCCCGTCCCAGCCCATGAACCGGTGCAGGCCGCCGCGCCGCGCCACCAGCTCGTCGCCGGGCCGCAGATAGAGGTGGTAGGTGTTGCCCAGCAGGATCTGGGTCCCGGCGTCCTTGAGGTCGCGGGGGCAGACGCTCTTGACCGAGCCCACCGTGCCCACGGGCATGAAGGCCGGGGTCTGGACCACGCCGTGGGCCGTGACCAGGCTGGCGCGCCGGGCCAGGCCGTCGCGGGCCGTGATCTCGAAGGTCCCGGGCCGGGTCACTGGCGCACCCCCTTCCTGGGGCAGACGTCGGCCAGCGGACATTGGCCGCAGCGCGGCGTGCGGGCCTGGCAGATTTCCCGGCCCAGGAGCACGAGGTAGTGGTTGATGTCGCCCCAGCCTTCCTGCGGGAACAGGGGCATGAGGTCCTTCTCGATGACCACGGGGTTGTCGCTTCCGGTGAGGCCCAGGCGGAAGGCCAGGCGGGTCACGTGGGTGTCCACGGCGATGCCCTCGTGCACGCCGAAGGCGTTGGAGAGCACGATGTTGGCGGTCTTGCGGGCCACCCCGGGCAGGGTGGTCAGTTCGGCCATGGTCCGGGGCACCTGGCCCTGGAAGGTCTCGGTCACGCGTCTGGCCGCGGCCAGGAGGTTCTTGGCCTTGTTCCGGAAAAAGCCCGTGGAATGGATCACGGCTTCGATCTCGGGCTGTTCGGCCCGGGCCAGTTCGGCCGGTCCGGGCCAGCGCCGGAAGAATTCCGGGGTCACGATGTTCACCCGGGCGTCGGTGCACTGGGCGGCCAGCACCGTGGCCACCAGGAGTTCCCAGGCGCCCTCGTGGACCAGGGCGGGCTGGGGCGAGGGGTAGCGGGCCTGCAGCCGTTCGAAGACGGTTGCGGCGGTTTTCTTGCGATCGATCGTGCGCATGGGCTGGGTGGTAGCACCTCAAGGCCCGGGGCTCAAGGCTTGCCCGGGCACTTTTCCGTTGCATTGGGCGCTGAAGATTGTATTTTGGGCCGAGCGGACGAACCGCTGGGGGGTCTTATGAAACGCCTTGTCTGCATCGTGGTGGTTTTCTATGCGGCGCTGGTCCTGGCCTCGTTCAGCCTGGCCGGGGCCGAGGGCAAGGACCTGGTGACCGAGCGCTGTTCCGCGTGCCACTCCACGGAACGCGTCTGCCGCAACCTGGGGCAGAAGGACAAGGCCGCCTGGGCCGCCACGGTGGGCCGCATGGTGAGCAAGGGCGCGGCCCTGGACGCGAACCAGCAGACCCTGGTGATCGACTACCTGTCCACGCTGGCGCCCGGTTCCGCACCGGTCTGCAAGTGAGATGACCGAGATTTTCGTTTACGTCACCTGCGCGGACATGGCCCAGGCCGAGAGCCTGGGCCGGAGCCTGGTGGAGCAGCGTCTCTGCGCCTGCGTCAACCTCCTGCCCGGCATGCGTTCGCTGTACTGGTGGAAGGGCAAGGTGGAGGAGGGCAGCGAGGTGGTGCTCATCGCCAAGACCCGCGAGGCCCTGCTGGAGCGTTTCACCCAGGCGGTCAAGGCGGGCCACTCCTACGAGGTGCCCTGCGTGGTGGCCCTGCCCATCCTGGGCGGCAATCCCGATTTCCTGCAATGGATTCACGACGAGACGGCCTGAGGCCCGTCCCCACGGAGGATATTCATGCACATCCTGGTCTGCGGCTCCCTGGCCTTTGACCGCATCATGCCCTTTCCCGGCCGTTTTTCCGACCACATCCTGCCCGACAAGATCCACATCCTGAACGTCTGCTTCCTGGTCAACGGGGTGGACGAGAAGTTCGGCGGCACGGCCGGGAACATCGCCTACAACCTGGCCCTGCTCGGCGAGAAGCCGCTCATCGTGGGCTGCGCGGGCAAGGACTTCGGGCCCTACGAGACCTGGCTCCAGGATCTGGGCCTGCCGCTCGCCGGCATCCGGCGCATCCCCGAGGAGCACACCGCCGGGGCCTATATCACCACGGACCTCTCGGACAACCAGATCACCGGCTTCAACCCCGGGGCCATGCGCCACCCCGCGCAGTTCGACGTGAGCGGGTTTCCGGCCGGGGACACCCTGGCGATCATCTCGCCCGGCAACGTCTCGGACATGATCGAGTACCCGCGCGTGTTCCGCAAGCTGGGCATCCGCTACATCTTCGACCCGGGCCAGCAGATCACGGCCCTGTCCGGCCCGGACATGCTCGAGGCCATCACCGGCTCGTACATGCTCGTGACCAACGACTACGAGCTGGAGATGGTCATGAAGGCCACGGGCCAGACCCGGGACCAGCTCAAGGCGCGCACCTCGGTGCTGGTGACCACCCTGGGCGAGCAGGGCTCGGTGCTGGCGCAGGACGGGACCGAGGTCCGCGTGCCCGCGGCCCGCGTGCCGCAGGCCCTGGACCCCACCGGCGCGGGCGACGCCTATCGCGCCGGGCTCATCCGGGGCCTGGCCCTGGGGCGTTCCCTGGCCGAGGCCGCCCGCCTGGGCGCGGTCTGCGCGGCTTTTGCCGTGGAACACCGGGGCACCCAGGAGCACCGTTTCAGCGAGACGGAGTTCGCGGCCCGCTACACGGAGAATTTCGGCTCCTTGGCCTGAACCAGCGAGGTGACGCCATGACCGAGCTTTCGCCCGAGAACCTGGAGGCCTATCTGCGCCAGGCCTTCGGCGAGGACGCCCGGCTCCTGCACGTGGGCCGCATCGGACGGCCCGAGGAGCAGGGCATGAAGGCCCTGGGCTACGGCAAGCCGCTGTTCGTGCGTTTCACGGCCGGAGGCCGGGAGCGCGAGGCCGTGCTCTCGACCATGCGCGGGGACAAGTACGGCCACCAGTTCTACTGGGACCGCGCCGCCATCCTCATGTTCCAGCATGCCACCTCGGCCCGCCTGGAGCGCCACGTGCGGCCCATGGGCCTGGGCTACCTGGACGCCGAGGGCAGCATGATCCCGCTGCGCGAGCCCGAGGAATTCTTCATCCTCAACGAGAAGCTGCCGGGCCACGACTACTTCAAGGACCTGGAGCGCATCCGGGGCGGCGATTTCCGGCCCTCCGACGAGGCCCTGGCCCGGGAGTTCGCCCGCTGGCTGGCCCGGATCCACGCCGAGAAGAAGGACGACCCGGACCTCTACTTCCGCGGGGTGCGCAACCTCATCGGCTCCAGCGAGTGCATCATGGGCCTCATCGACGAGGCCTTTCCCCATCCCTACGCCGAGTTCCCGGAGCGCCGCTTCCTGGACATGGAGCAGCGCATCATCGAGTGGCGCTGGAAGCTCAAGGGCTTTGCCCGGCGCCTGAGCGTGGTCCACGGCGACTTCCACCCCTGGAACGTGCTCGTCACCGACGACGGCGACTTCCGGGTCCTGGACCGCAGCCGGGGCGAGTGGGGCGAGCCCGCGGGCGACGTCTGCACCATGGCCATCAACTACCTGCTCTACGGCCTGTACAAGGAGGCCAAGCTCTCCGGGCCCTTCGAGCGGCTCTACCGGGCCTATTTCGAGGAGTACCTGGAGCGCACCGGCGACCGCCAGTGCCTGGAGGTCATGGCCCCGTTCTTCGTGTTCCGGGGACTGGTGGTGGCCTCGCCCGAGTGGTACCCGGACCATCCTCCGGCCGTGCGGCGCGGGCTGCTGCGCTTCCTGGTCAACGTTTTGGAGGACGAGGTCTTCGACTGGGAGCACGTCAACCGGTACATGGAGTGAACGTGGCGGGATTCGCGGTCTGGGTCACCGGATTGCCGGGTTCGGGCAAGAGCGCCCTGGCCCGGGGCCTGGAGCGCGAGCTTGCGGCCCGGGGCCTGGACGTGGTCCGGTTGTCCATGGACGAGCGCCGCACGACCTGGTTTCCCGAGCCCCGCTACGACGAGGACGAGCGCCGCAGGGCCTACGAAATGCTCCTGGACGAGGCCGCCGCGCTCGTGGACCAGGGCCGCGGCGTG
>DFYP01000180.1:0-130 GCA_002382645.1 Desulfovibrio sp. UBA4079
CGAGATCACCAACCTGCCCTATCTGCGCCACCTGGGCGGACTGCGCAAACGCGTCCTGCTCTCCACGGGCATGTGCGGACTGGACGAGGTGGCCGAGGCCCTGGAAGTCCTGCGGGCCGCGGGAACCCCG
>DFYP01000180.1:198-38974 GCA_002382645.1 Desulfovibrio sp. UBA4079
TGCTGGCGCTGCGCACCCTGGCCCAGGCCTTCCCCCGCTGCCCGGTGGGCTACTCGGACCACACCCCGGGCATCGAGTGCCCGCTGGCCGCCGTGGCCCTGGGCGCCTCGGTCATCGAGAAGCACTTCACCCTGGACAGGAACATGGAGGGACCGGANNCACAAGGCCTCCCTGGAGCCCCACGAACTGGCGGCCATGGTCGCGGGCGTGCGCCGCGTGGAGCTGGCCCTGGGCCACGGCCGCAAGGAGCCCAGCCCCTCGGAGCGCGAGAACATCCTGGTGGCCCGGCGCTATCTGGTGGCCGGCCGGGACATCGCCAAGGGCGAGGCCTATTCCCCGGAGAACGTGGCCGTCCGGCGCACGGGCTCCGGCGGGGTGAGCCCCATGCGCTGGGACGAGATCATGGGACGGCCCGCGCCGCGAGCCCTGGCCGCCGGGGAGAAGATCGAGCCATGAAAATCGCCGTGTTCACCGGCACCCGCGCCGAGTACGGCCTGCTGCGCCCGGTCCTGGAAGGCCTGCGCGAGGCCCCGGACATGGAACTCCAGCTGCTGGTCTCCGGCAGCCATCTCTCNNCCCGCCACGGCCGCACCGTGGAGGAGGTCCGGGGCGACGGCTTTGCGCCGGACGAGGAAATCCCCCTGGACCTGGACGACGACTCGCCCCAGGGCGTGGCCCGGGCCGCGGCCCAGGCCCTCACCGGCTGCGCCCAGGCCCTGGCGCGGCTTGCGCCGGACATGCTCCTGCTCCTGGGCGACCGCTACGAGACCCTGGCCTGCGCCATGGCCGCGGCGCTCTGCCGGGTGCCGGTGGCCCACGTCCACGGCGGCGAGGCCACCCGCGGCGCGGCCGACGACCTCTTCCGCCACGCCCTGACCAAGCTCTCCGTCCTGCACTTCACGGCCTGCGAGGAGTACCGCGGCCGGGTGATCCAGATGGGCGAACGTCCCGAGACGGTCTTCAACGTCGGGGCCCTGGGCGTGGAGAACGCCCTGTCCCTGCCCCTGCCCGGCCGGGAGGAACTGGCCGCGGCCCTGGAGTTCGACCTGGCCCCGGCCTTTGTCCTGGCCACCTTCCACCCCGTGACCCTGGACGCCGACCCCGCGGAGCAGGCCCGCAGCTTCTTCGCGGGACTCGCCGCGGTCCTGGCCGAGCAGCCCTCCTTGCGCGCCGTGATCACCGGGGCCAACGCCGACGCCGGGGGCAACGCGGTGGACGCCCTGGCCGCCGAGCTGGCCGCGCGCTTCCAGAACCGCGTCCTGGTGCGGCCGTCCCTGGGCCAGCTGCGCTACCTCGCGGCCATGCGGCACTGCGCCTGCGTGGCCGGAAACTCCTCCTCCGGGCTCATCGAGGCCCCGAGCCTCCACGTGCCCACGGTGAACGTGGGCAACCGCCAGGAGGGCCGGGTGCGCGCCGCCTCGGTGCTGGACTGCCCGGCCGAAGCCCTGGCCGTGGCCGAGACCCTGCGCCGGGCCCTGTCCGGGGAAATGGCGGCCCGGGCCCAAAACGCGGCCAATCCCCTGGAAAAGCCCGGCACGAGCCGGCGCATGGTGGAGATTCTCCGCCACTGGCGCGGGGGCCTGGAAAAGCCCTTCCACGACCTGCCACTGCCCCGGGGTTGAGCCGGGCCGGGCATCGGCCCGCTCTCCGCACCCCGGCGGCGTTGCTTTGGCCCTGGAGGAGTGCTATCAGAGGCAGCCATGCACGAAAGCAAAAAAGTCGTCCCCATGCCCGAGCTCGTGGAGCTCGTGGCCGAATACCGTCGCCAGGGCAAGCGGGTGGTCCACTGCCACGGGGTGTTCGACCTGCTGCACATCGGGCACATCCGCTATTTCCGCCAGGCGGCCGCCATGGGCGACGTCCTCGTGGTCACGGTCTCCCCGGACCAGCACGTGGACAAGGGCCCGCACCGCCCGGCCTTCAACCAGGCCCTGCGGGCCGAGGCCGTGGCCTCCCAGGACGCGGTCAGCCACGCGGCCGTGAACCTCTGGCCCACGGCCGAGGAGACCCTGCGGGCCCTCCGGCCGGACGTCTACGTCAAGGGCTCGGACTTCAAGAGCGTGGAGTCCGACCCCACGGGCAAGCTCCAGCGCGAGGCCGAGGTCTGCAAGGAACTGGGCATCGAGCTGCGCCTGACCCAGGACATTGTCTTCAGCTCCACCAACCTGATCAACCGCTTCCTCTCCTCGTTCGACGACGACGTGCAGGAGTTCCTGGACGTCTTCCGCTCGCGGTACTCCATCGCAGACATCGAGTGGATCCTGGAGCAGATGTCCAAGCTCACCGTCACCGTGGTCGGCGACGCCATCCTGGACGACTATCAGTTCTGCAGCCCGCTGGGGGCCTCCTCCAAGGAGCCGGTGCTGGTCTTCACCCACGAGGGCGGAGACCTGTTCGCCGGAGGCTCCCTGGCCGTGGCCAACCACCTGGCCAATTTCGTGGGCCGGGTGCACCTGTTCACCGTGCTCGGCGAGAAGGACTCCCACGAGGAGTTCATCCGCGCCAGCCTGCGGGAGAACGTGGTCCCGCACTTCGCCTATCAGGCGAACGCCCCGACCATCCGCAAGCGGCGGTACATCGAGGGCTACAGCATGGCCAAGCTGCTGGAGATCTACCACATGGACAGCTCCGGCCTGGAGGAGACCCGCGACGCGGCCTTCCGCGAGGCCCTGGCCGCCCAGGCCGCAAGCACCGACCTCACCGTGGCCGCGGACTTCGGGCACGGGGCCATCAGCCCGGCCTGCCGCAGCGTGCTCAGCGCGGGCCCCTTCCTGGCCGTGAACACCCAGGCCAACGCGGGCAACCGCGGATTCCACACCATCTCCTGCTACGAACGCTGCGACTTCATCAGCCTGGCCGAGCCGGAACTCCGGCTGGACGCCCGCGACAACGCCAGCGGCGTGTCCATCCTCGCCGAGCGCGTGCAGAAGCGCACCGGGGCCTCCCTGCTCGCCGTGACCCGGGGCAAGAAGGGCTCCTACGTGCTCACCGCGGACGGCGTGGATGTGCTCGTGCCCGCCTTCGTGGACAAGATCGTGGACCGCATCGGCTCGGGCGACGCCTTCTTCTCCATCGCCTCCCTGGCGGCCAAGCTCGGGGTACAGCCCGACGTGCTGGCCTTCCTGGGCAACGTGGCCGGGTGCATCGCCGTGGGCATCGTGGGCAACAAGAAGGCCATCGACCGCGCCACCGTGCTGAAACACGTGACCTCCCTGCTCAAGTAGGCGTCATGTTCCGGAAATTCGACCCCTCGCGCCTGACGGTCCTGCCCCTGGCCGAGCGCATCCACGATCTGAGCCTCTCCGTGGTCCGGGAGCCGGCGCCAACGCCCCAGGTGCACCCCTCGCTCACGGCCGTGGCCCAGCGCATCCGCAAGGCCCGGGAACGCGGCGCGGCCGTGGTGCTCATGATGGGGGCCCACGTGATCCGCGCGGGCGTGCAGCGCTTTCTCATCGACCTCCTGGAGCGCGGCCTGATCACCTGCCTGGCAGGCAACGGGGCCTGCGCCATCCACGACTTCGAGTTCGCCCTCATCGGCCAGACCACCGAGAGCGTGGCCCGCTACATCAAGGACGGCCGCTTCGGGCTCTGGCAGGAGACCGGCCGCCTCAACGACGTGGTGCGCGAGGGCGCGGTCCGGGGCCTGGGCGTGGGCCAGGCCGTGGGCCAGGCCATCCTGGAGGGCGACTTCCCGCACAAGGACGTGAGCTTGTACGCCGCGGCCCATCGCCTGGGCGTTCCGTTCACCACCCACGTGAGCCTGGGCTACGACATCGTGCACGAGCACCCCAACTGCGACGGCGCGGCCTGGGGCGCGGCCTCCTATGCGGACTTCCTGCACTTCGCCGCAATCCTGGAGAACCTGGAGGGCGGGGTCATCATGAATTTCGGCAGCGCCATCATGGCCCCGGAGGTCTATCTCAAGGCCCTGGCCATGGTCCGCAACGCCGCCGCCCGGGAGGGCCGGGAAATCCGGCGCTTCACCACCCTGGTCTGCGACCTGCGGGCCCTGCCCGAGGACATCTCGGCCGAGGCCCCCAAGAACAGCCCGGAGTATTATTTCCGGCCCTGGAAGACCATGCTCGTGCGCACGGTTGCCGACGGCGGCGAAAGCTATTACGTGCGGGGGATGCACGGCGAGACCGTGCCCCAGTTGTGGACCGCGCTCCGGGACTGATCCCGGTCCGGTCCCTGAACCCTTCTGCAGGCAGCGACTCCATGCGTTGGACCGACTCCCTTTCCGGGCTCACCGGCGCGCTCAGCGCCCTGGCCGTCACCGACGCCCAGGGCAAGACCCTGGACGCCGATGCGGCCTTCGAGATCCTCTCCGGCTGGGTGCGCCACTGCGCCCAGAGCAAGGGCCGCCTCTACTTCGTGGGCAACGGCGCCAGCGCCAGCATGGCCAGCCATTTCGCGGCCGACATCGCCAAGATGTCCGGCGCGCCCGCCGAGGTCTTCACGGACCCGGCCCTGGTCACGGCCATCGGCAACGACGACGGCTACGAGAACGTCTTCGCCATTCCCCTGCGCCAGCGCATGCGGCCCGGCGAGGTCCTGATGGCCGTGAGCAGCTCGGGCAACTCGCCCAACGTGCTGCGCGCCGCGGAGGCCGCCCGGGAACTGGGCGGAAAGGTGGCGACCTTCTCGGCCATGGCCCCGGGCAACAAGCTGCGGGCCCTGGGCGACCTGAACTTCTACATCCCGGCAAAGACTTACGGCATGGCCGAATCCGGACACGCGGCCCTGCTCCACCACCTGGTGGACCTGTTTCCCAAGGCGAGCTGACAAGCGGCCCGCGCAACGGGCCTTTCCGCACACAACCCAAGGCAGGAGACACACGCATCCATGAACACGATCAAGACCGTCTACGTGACGGGCGGCGGCGGCTACGTCGGTTCCGCCCTGGTCCCGGCCCTGCTGGACGCCGGCTACAAGGTCCGGGCCATGGACATCTTCTGGTACGGCAAGGAGGTCCTGGACGGTGTGGCCGGGAATCCGAACCTGACCATCATCGAGGGCGACCTGCGCGACGCCGATCTGCTCAAGCGGACCATCCCGGGCAGCGACGCGGTCATCCACCTGGCCTGCATCTCCAACGACCCGAGCTACGAGCTGGACCCGGCCCTGGCCAAGTCCATCAACTACGACGCCTTCCTGCCCCTGGTGGACATCGCCAAGGCCTCCGGCTGCCAGCGCTTCCTCTACGCCTCCAGCTCCTCGGTCTACGGCATCAAGGACGAGCCCGAGGTCACCGAGGACCTGCCCCTGGAGCCGCTGACCGACTACTCCAAGTACAAGGCCATGTGCGAGGACTACCTGAACTCCCAGGCCGGCGACAACTTCGTGGTCACCACCATCCGGCCGTCCACGGTCTGCGGCTACGCCCCGCGGCTGCGCCTGGACCTGACCGTGAACATCCTGACCAACCACGCCATCAACAACGGCAAGATCACGGTCTTCGGCGGCCAGCAGAAGCGGCCCAACCTGCACATCCAGGACATGGTCGACGTCTACCTGTTCATGCTCAAGCAGCCCGCCGAGAAGATCCAGAAGAAGATCTACAACGTGGGCTACGAGAACTTCAAGGTCCTGGAGATCGCCGACCTGGTCAAGAAGGCCCTGGCCACGGACGTGGAGATCGTGGTCACGCCCTCCAACGACCTGCGCTCCTACCATGTGAGCTCGGACAAGATCAAACGCGAGCTGGGCTTCGTGGCCACCCACACCATCGAGCAGGCCGTGCTGGACCTCAAGGCCGCCTTTGAAAAGGGCCTGATCCCCGGCTCCATGACCGACGACAAGTACTTCAACATCAAGCGGATGCAGGCCCTGAAGGTCAAGTAGCGGGCCCCCGCACGGAGAACATGGCGTGAAGGACTTTGTCCGCACCCGGCACGACGCCTCCCTGCGCGCCCCGCTGGACGAGCGCTCCCGGGCCCTGCGGCTGATGATCGTGGACATGCTCGCCTGCGCCGGCCGCGGCCACCTCGGCTCGTCCCTGTCGCTGGTGGAGATGCTGCGCGTGCTCTACGACGACATCCTGCGCTTCGACCCGGCCCGGCCGGACTGGGCCGAGCGGGACCGCTGCATCCTGAGCAAGGGGCACGGTTGTCTGGCCCAGTACGTGCTCCTGGCGGACAAGGGCTTCTTCCCCCGCGAACGGCTCCAGGAGTTCTGCGCCCTGGACGGGCTGTTGGGCGGACACCCCAGCGCCAACAAGATCCCGGGCGTGGAGGTCTCCACCGGGGCCCTGGGCCACGGGCTCTCCGTGGGCCTGGGCATGGCCCTGGACGCCCGCATCCGCGGCCGCAAGCATCGCGTGTTCGCGGTCCTGGGAGACGGCGAATGCAACGAGGGCTCGGTCTGGGAAGCGGCCCTGAGCGCGGGCAAGCGCGGCCTGGACAACCTCGTGGTGGTGGTGGACTACAACAAGTACCAGTCCTACGGCGAGACCAGCGAGGTCCAGGAGCTGGAGCCCTTTGCCGCCAAGTGGGAGGCCTTCAACTTCCACTGCGTGGAGGTCAACGGCCACGACATCGAAGCCCTGCGCGCGGCCTTCGGCGGGGTGCCGCTCTCGCCGGGCAAACCCACGGCGGTGATCTGCGACACGGTCAAGGGCAAGGGCCTGGACTTCGCCGAGAACAACCTGCAGTGGCACCACAAAAGCAGCATCTCCGAGCAGGAGATCGCCTCCATGCGGGCCCAGCTGGAGGTGCGCCGTGCGTAAGCGCTGCCTGGAAGTGGTCCACCGCCTGGCCAAGCGCGACGAACGCGTGGTCTTCGTGGGTTCGGACCTGGGCTTCAAGACCCTGGACGCCTTCCGCAAGGAGCTGCCCGAGCGCTTCCTGGTGGAGGGCATCAGCGAGCAGAACGTGGTGGGACTGGCCGCGGGCCTGGCCCTGGAGGGCCGCATCCCCTACGTCAACACCATCGCCACCTTCCTGACCCGCCGGGCCCTGGAGCAGGTGGCCATGGACCTCTGCCTGCACGACCTGCCCGTGCGGCTCATCGGCAACGGCGGCGGGCTGGTCTACGCGCCCCTGGGCTCCACCCACCTGGCCGTGGAGGACATCGCGCTCATGCGCGCCCTGCCCCACATGACCGTGGTCTGCCCGGCCGACGCCGAGGAGATGGAGCGGTTCATGGAGCGCACCCTGGACTGGCCCCACCCCATCTACATCCGGCTGGCCAAGGGCTACGACCCGGTGGTCACGGACCAGGCCAAGGGCTTCGAGATCGGCCGGGGCTACACCTACCGCCAGGGGAGCGACGTGCTCCTCCTGACCACGGGCATCGGCCTGCGCATCTGCCTGGAGGCCGCGGACATCCTGGCCCAGCAGCAGGTGGCCGCCACGGTCCTGCACCTGCCCACGGTGAAGCCCCTGGACGCGGACGCCGTGCTGGCGGCGGCCCGGGGCGTGCGGGCCGTGGTCAGCGTGGAGGAGCACACGGTGGTGGGCGGCCTGGGCTCGGCCGCGGCCGAACTGCTCCTGGAGGCCGGGGTCTTCCGGCCGTTCCGCCGCGTGGGCCTGCCGGACGTGTTCCCGGACCACTACGGCACCCAGAACGCCCTCATGGAGCGCTACGGCATCTGGCCGCAGCCCGTGGCCGAACGCGCCCTGGAGCTTCTGGCGGCAGGGGGCTGAGGTCCGGCCATGCGCATCGGCGTGGACCTCGACAACACCATCATCCGGTACGACGCCCTGTTCCGGCGGCTGGCCGAGGAACAGGGGCTTTTGCCGGACGACGGGGTCGGGTCCAAGAAGGCCCTGCGCGACGCCCTGCGCCTGCTCCCGGACGGCGAGCAGCGCTGGACCGATCTCCAGGCCCTGGTCTACGGCCCGCGCATCCTGGAGGCCGAGGCCTTTCCCGGCGTGGAGCAGTTCTTCCGGCGTTGCCGGGAACTGGGCCTGGACCTCTGCGTGGTGAGCCACAAGACCGAGTTCGCGGCCAGCGACCGCTCCCGCAGCACCAATCTCCGCCAGGCGGCCCTGTCCTGGCTCGACGCCAAGGGCTTTTTCGGGCCGGACCTCGGCTTGCGCCGCGAGGCCGTGCACTTCACCTCCACCCGCCAGGACAAGACTGCGCGCATCGCGGCCCTGGACTGCGACCTGTTCGTGGACGACCTCCTGGAGGTCTTCGAGGAGCCCGATTTTCCCCAGGGCACGCTCAAAATCCTGTTCGCCCCCGGAGCCGAGGACGCGCCCGGGGACTTCCCCGGCCTGGCCTTCGGGCACTGGGACGAGGTCCTGGCCCATGTGGAGGCCCGCCTGCCCTCGCCCGCGCTGCGCCAAGCCCTGGCCCGGGAACTGGGCGCCATGCCCCGCGGCTTCCGCGTGCTCAACGGCGGCCGCAACAGCCGGGTCTGGCGCGTGGCCCTGGACACGGGCCCGGCGGTCGTCAAGGAATACCCCTCGCGCCAGCGTCTGGACACCGAGTCCGGGGCCTTCGCCTTTCTGCGCGACCAGGGCCTGACCTGCGTGCCCGAGACCCTGCGCGTCTGCCCGGACGAACTCTTCGCCCTCTATGCCTTTGTGCCCGGGGAACGCCTCCAGGGCGCGGACATCGGCGGGCAGGACGTGCAGGACTTCGTGCGCTTCGCCCTGGAGCTGCAACGCCTGGCCGCAACGCCGGAGGCCGCGGACCTGCCGGACGCGGCCGAGGCCTTCTTTTCCCTGGAGGGCGTGCTCGGGAACATCGGAGCGCGGCTCACCCGGCTGCGCTCCCGGGAGCGCGCCGGAATCCTGGACGAGGACCTGGACCGCTTCCTGGCCCAGGACTTCGAACCGGCCCTGGCCCGCTGCAGGGAGCGCGCCGCAGGCCTGTACGCCGGACTGGGCCTGACCCCGGACAGCGTCCTGCCCCAGGCCCAGCGCAGCTTAAGCCCCTCGGACTTCGGCTTCCACAACGCGCTCAAGACCCCGCAGGGCATGGTCTTCCTGGACTTCGAGTACTTCGGCCGGGACGACCCGGCCAAGATGCTGGCCGATTTCCTGCTCCACCCGGGCATGGGAGCGCCGCAGGAGGCCCGGACCGCCTTTGCCCGGGCCGTGCTCGCGGGCCTGGGCGATCCCGGCCTGAGGCCGCGCCTGGCCGCCCTGCTCCCGCTCTTCGGGCTCAAGTGGTGCATGATCCTGCTCAACGAATTCCTGGCCGCGGACTTCGCCCGCCGGACCTTTTCCGGCGAACGCCGGGACCGGGCCGAGGTTTTGCGCCGCCAACTGGACAAGGCCCGGGCCATGCTGGCACAATCGCTCCGCTTCAGTGCAACCCAAGACCCGCTCGCGGGAACATGAGGCGCCCATGGGCATTCTGCGCAATTTCGTCACCGCCCTGCACACCGGCACCAAACGCGACTATCTGGCGCGCATGGTGGACGACAAGGTCCACTGCATGCGCAAGGCCAAGGAGTACGAGGCCGACTACTGGGACGGCGACCGTCGCTACGGCTACGGCGGCTACCGCTACATGCCGGGCCGCTGGACCCCGGTGGCCCAGGCCCTGATCGCGACCTACGGGCTCCAGCCGGGAGCGAAGATTTTGGACGTGGGCTGCGGCAAGGCCTTTCTGCTCCACGAGCTGGCCCAGCTCGGCATGGACGTGCGCGGCTTCGACATCTCCAGGCATGGGCTGGCCGGGGCCACGGACCTGGTGCGCGACCGGCTCTTCCTGCACCGGGCCCAGGACCCTTATCCCTTTGCGGGCAAGGAATTCGACCTGGTCATCTCCCTGACCACCCTGCACAACCTGGAGATCTTCGACCTGGCCAAGGCCCTGCCCGAGATCGAGCGCGTGGGCAAACAGGGCTACGTCTGTGTGGAGAGCTACCGCGACGAGCAGGAGCTCTTCAATCTCCAGTGCTGGGCCCTGACCTGCGAGTCGTTCTTCAGCGCCAAGGCCTGGCCCTGGCTCTTCGAGCGCTTCGGCTATTCCGGGGACTACGAATTCATCTACTTCCAATAGGAACGGCCATGGGCAATCTCTACACCCCGATGAAGCTCTTCCATTTCAAGGACAAGGTGGATTCTCTGCCGCGGGAGAACCCGCAGATCCTGCCGCCGCTGCACATCCGCCTCAAGCCCACCAACGCCTGCAACCACCGCTGCCGCTACTGCGCCTACCGCGCCGACGCGCTCCAGCTGGGCAAGGACATGCGCATCGCGGACTCCATCCCCGAGGCCAAGATGCGCGAGATCATCGAGGACATCATCGCCATGGGGGTCAAGGCCGTGACCTTCAGCGGCGGCGGCGAGCCCCTGTTCTACCCGCATCTGGTCAAGGCCCTGCGCCGCCTGGCCGATTCGCCGGTGCGCTTCGCCACCCTGACCAACGGCGGCCTGCTCAAGGGCGAGGCCGCGGAACTCTTCGCCACGCGGGGCTCCTGGGTGCGCGTGTCCATGGACGGCTGGGACAACCCGAGCTACACGCGCTATCGCGGGGTGCCGGACGGCGAGTACGACCGCATCCTGGCCAACATCGCGGCCTTCAAGAAGCTCGGCGGCCCCTGCCGCCTGGGCGTGAGCTACATCGTGGATGCGGACAACGTGGGCCACATCTTCGAGGCCGCCAAACGCGTCCGGGACATGGGCGGGGACAGCCTGAAGGTCTCGCCCTGCATCCTGGAGAACGAGGGCGCCAAGAACAACGCCTACCACGCCCCGTTCTTCGACCTGGCCCGGGAGCAGGTGGAGCGGGCCAAGAGCGAGCTGGCCGGGCCGGATTTCGAGATCTTCGACGCCTACCATCTCCTGGACGAGCGCTTCGACAAGACCTACACGTGGTGCCCGTACCTCCAGGTGCTCCCGGTCATCGGCGCGGACCAGAACGTCTACTCCTGCCAGGACAAGGCCTACAACCTGGACGAGGGCCTCATCGGCAGCATCAAGGATACGAGCTTCAAGGAGTTCTGGTTCACGGACAAAGACAAGTTCTTCAAGATCAACCCCGCGAAGCACTGCCGCCACCACTGCGTAGCCAACGCCAAGAACAAGCTCGTGCTGGACTATCTGGACGCGGACCAGGAACACCTGGGATTCGTCTGAGCACAGGCCCATGGACAGCCAGCCCCTGGAATCCCGCTGCCTGCTCTGCGGCGCCGAGCGTCTCCTGGACGCCGCCGGCCAAGGCCTGCCCGGCGTGACCTCGGACAGCAAGCCCTGGCCCAGGGCCGGGGTCTTCTGCTCCTGCCAGGCCTGCGGCCACGTGCAGAAGCGCCGCACACCCCAGTGGCTGGCGGACATCGAACGGATCTACGCGGACTACGAGATGTACACCGCGGGCTGCGGCCAGGAACAGGCGGTCTTCCAGGCCGGGATGCCCGCCCCGCGCTCGGCCCGGCTCCTGGAGAGCGTCCTGGCCCAGGCGGCCTTCCCGCAGCGCGGGCGGCTCCTGGACGTGGGCTGCGGCAACGGCGCGTTCCTGCGCAGCTTCGGCGCGCGCTTCCCGCAGTGGGAGCTCTACGGCTACGAACTCCAGGAGAGCCGCCGCGCGGTCATCCTGGCCCTGCCCGGGGCCCGCGGCTTTTTGCACGGCCCGTTCGAGGAACTGAGCGGAACCTTCGAGGCCGTGTCCATGCTCCATGTCATCGAGCACCTTCTGGACCCGGTGCAGACCCTGCGCAAGGTCTTGTCCCTGCTCGCGCCCGGCGGGCTGTTCCTGGTCCAGACCGCGAACCTGGCCGCCAACCCCTTTGACCTGCCCGTGGCCGACCACTGCTCGCACTTCACCCTGGATATGCTGGAGCGCGCCGTGCGCCTGGCCGGATTCGAGGTGGCGGCCCGCTCGGACGCCTGGGTCCGCAAGGAGATCGGGGTCCTGGCGCAACGGCCGCAGCACCCCGTCCCGATCCCGGCCCTGACCTGCGACCCCGCAGGCCCTGCCCTGCTGCAGGCGCAGCTCTCCTGGCTTCAGGCCGTGGCGGCGCACGCCCGGCAGGAGGCGGCCCAAGGAGCGCTCGGCATCTTCGGCACCTCCAATGCCGCCACCTGGCTGGCCCAGAGCCTGGGCAACGCCGTGGGCTTCTTTGTGGATGAGGACCCGCAACGCTGCGGCAACACCCACCTGGACCGGCCCATTGTCGCGCCCGGCGACGTGCCCCCGGACAGCTCCGCGTACCTGGCCTTTCCCCGGGAAGTGGCCGAAGACATCGCCAAACGCCTGGCCGGGAAACACCCCGGCCTGCGCCAGATCCTGCCGCCAGCGGCCGCCTGACGACCTGCCCTATTCCAGGGAACGGAAGACTTCGTTGAGGGAGTCCTCGGCCCGCGGCGAGGTGATGCCGAAGGCCTGCTGCAACCGCGAGGGGTCCAGGGTCGTGTGCCGGGGAGGCTCCTCCACTCCGGGCCTGTCCCGCCAGGAGATGGGCCGCACCAGTCCCGGATCGGCCCCCAGCCGCCGGCAGAGGAATCCGGCGGCCCGGGCATAGGGGATGTCTTCCTGCGCCGAGACCTGCCAGATGCCCGGGGCCCGGGCCTCGGCCAGGGCGCAAAAGGCCCGCAGCACCAGGGCCAGGGGCAGCGGGGCCATGACCATGTCGTGGAACGGGAACACGGGCTGCCCGGCCCGCAGGTCCCGGGCCCAGGCCGTGAACAGCGGGATGTCCGGCCCCACCACCTTGGTCATGCGCAGCACGGCCACGTTCCCGCCCAGGGCCAGCAGGCCCTCCTCGGCCTCGGCCTTGTGCCGGCCGTACACGCCGCGCGGGGAGCGCGGGGCCTCGGCCGCGCAGAACGGCTGTTCGCCGTCAAACACGAGATTGGTGGAGGGGAAGAGCACGAACGCGCCCCGGTCCAGGAGCCGCTGCGCCAGGGCCAGGGTGTTCTGGACATTGATCCTGCGGGTGCCCTCCGGGTCCTGACGGCAGGCGGCCAGGGAGGTCACGGCCGAGAACAGGAAGGCCGCGTCCACCTGGTCCGGCAGGGCCCAGGAGTCCGGGGTGGCGGCCAGGTCGAGGTGCAGGGCCTGCGGAGACGCCGTCCTGCGGCTCGTGGCCAGGACCTCGGCTCCGGCGCTGCGCAGCCCGGCCCCCAGGGCCCGGCCCATCCAGCTGTCGCCGCCGACAATCAGATGTGGCGCAGCCATGGCGTTCACCGCGTCCAATGCGGGTTTTGGCGCAAGAAATCCGCGCCGATGCGGGCCACGTAGACCCGGTCCGGGTAGTGCGGCCGGTAGCGCTCCCAGAAGGCCTGCTGCAGGGCCGCGTCCTGCGGGGATTCGGTCCAGGTCCCGGCCAGCCGCGCCTCCATCTCCCGGACCGCCTCCAGGAGTTCCTCCGGCGAATTGTCCACGATCTCCGCGCCGAACTCTGTGATCCGGTAGTAGTCGTAGGATTCACCCACCCCGGAGGCCAGGATTTCCGACAGCGTGAGGAAGCGCTTCTCGGCCGCTGACCAGTAGTGCTTCAGGATCGTCAGGTTGCGGCTGCCGAAGTTGACGATGAGCCGGGGCGGCAGGAAATTCACATAGAGCACCGGGAGACGGAAGCAGATCGAGGCGATGGAGTCGAGCCCGGAGCCGCAGGTGATGAAGAACCGGCAGCGGGCCGCCAGGAACACGTCCAACAGCTCCGAGCACCGGCCCGAGAACGGGTAGTCGATGATCCTGGGATTGTCGGTGCGCAGCCGGTCCTGGGCCACGTTCCCCATGCGGATCACGGTGAACCGCTCGGCCAGGTGTTCGAGGGCCGGGATGTAGGTGTTGATGTCCACATTCCGGTACTTGTAGTGGCTGTTGTCCTCGTGCGGGTTGTGCCGGAGCAGGTAGGCGTCGTCCCGGCCGAGCACGCAGACGAACGGGGCCTCGCAGTCAAAGCCCAGGGCCCGGCACTGCTGCCTGGCCTCGGCCTCCTCCCCGGGCGTGAAGTGGAGGTGCTGGCGGCACTGCTCCACCTCGTTCCGCAGATTCGGGCCGATGGTCTGCAGGGTCTTGGCCACCACGCCCAGGCCGCCGAACTTGTTGCAGACATCATAGAGCGGCAGGAAGACCTGGCGGATGGGCAGGACCCGGGACCACATCCGCAGAAGAAAGCGGTTGCAGGGCGCGTCGCGGTGCACGAAGACCCGGAACTCCCTGCCGATCTGCCCCAGGTCCAGCTTGCAGCAGAACTGCTCGGTGTTCTCGGCCAGATGGCCGATGCGGTCCACGCGCATGAGGTAGATCTTGAAGGGGACCGGCGAGAGCTTGTTGAACAGGGCGAGAAGCAGGGCGATGGGCAGCAGCAGCGGCCAGAACAGCGGCCGGAACCACTTCAGCTGGATGCGGTAATGGGGCTGGCGCTTCCTGCTCATCGGCGGACCAAAGGGATCACTTGGCCGGCAGGCAGCACAGGGCCAGCAGATAATTGGCCATGGGATAGAAGCCGGTGTGCACCACCTCGTCGTTCATGGAGAAGACGAAGACATTGGCGAAATAGCGGAGCAGCAGGGCCTTGAGGTCCGCCTGGGTCTTGCAGTTGACGTGGCCGGCCTTGCTGGCGGGCGAGGCGTGTTTCTGGGACTCCAGGCTCGGCATGCCCAGGACCAGCACGCCCTTGGGCGTCAGGGAACGCACGACGTTGCCGAGGAAGAGGCCTTCCTGGGCCGCGTCGATGTGCTCGAGCACGTCCAGGCTGTAGGCCCCGTCATAGGGCCCGCCGGGCGCTTCGCCGGCGAGCATGTCGTGCACGAGGTACTGGGCGTTCTCCCCGGGACGGGCCCGGCGCCGGGCGTCCTCGATGAACACGGGGTCGAAGTCCAGGGCCGTGACCTGCCCGCACTCGGCCATGACCAGCCGGGTGCCGAAGGCGTCGGCGCAGCCCACCTCCAGGACCCTGTCCAGCCCGGCCAGCATCTTGGCCACGAACTTGTAGCGGGAAAGGACAAAGGCCAGGCGCTTGGGATCGGTGTCCCAGCAATATCCGGACATGAGGCCGAACTCGGTCCGGCCTGTGCGCTCCTGGTGTTCCAGGCAGACGGAATATTGGGGTTCCTTGGTCACGGGCTTGGTCATGGCTCGTCATCCCGCAGGCTTTGCGCCTTGTTGAAGGACATGATCCCGGGTCTCACCAGCCGAAGCGCTCGCTCAGGGCCTTGGGCAGGGCCGCAGTGACCCGCTCCTGTTGCGCCGGAGTCATCACCGAGGCCCACTCCCTGCTCGCGCCCTTGCGATAGTGCGTCATCATGTTGCGCTTGAGTTGGACAAGCTCGAAGAGATTCCGGGGGACCTCGTAAAAATCAAAAACCCGCTCCAGCAGCTCCTCTTCGGAGCGCTTCAGATCCTCGTGCTGGGTGACGAGCATCTTGGTGCGCGTGAAGGTCTTCTCGCAGGCCAGCCAGTCCTCGATGAAGCGGATGCAGTCCGGATAATATCCCTCGATCAGGGCGTCCACCTTGGCCTCGAAGGAGAGACCATACCAGTCCTTGATGCCGTAGGCGGCCGGCATGGACACCGAGAGAGCCAGGGCATTGCTGATCTGCAGCGTCCGGTCGAGGTGGTGCAGCATGGAGATGAGCGCCTGGCGCGGGTCCCGGACATGGAGCCACATGCGGTCCAGGGAGGCGTCCACGATGCGGATGTTCAACGGGTTCGGCGTGATATGCCCCTGGCACATGAACTGCCCGGCCAGAAATTCCTCAAGCCGCACCAAGTCGATGATGTCCAGGGGGAAATAGCCCGAGGAGATCCGCATGGAGTGGATGCGCAGGCCCTTGGTGATCCGGGTGAGCAGATACAACGACCCGGATTTCGGCAGCGTATTGATGAAAATGGAATGGAACCGGCGGCCCTGGATCTTTTTGAACTGAAATAGCTTTATTTTATGAATGATTTTCCGAAGATAGCTGTCGTAACTGTACTCGCGTATCATGGTGTTCTGTTCCTTCACCAAGGGCATGAAAACTCCGGGCGCAGCCGCGGCCACGGACTCGGACCTCCATGGCGACAGCATGGGCTGTAGCCAGATAATCCTTTTTTTGCAACCTGGAACAACCGATTAGAGCGCTGCCTCATTGAACTGCATGTTGTAGAGGCGGGCATAGAGGTCGCACGTGTCCAGCAGCTCCTGATGCCGTCCCTGGGCCAGAATGTGGCCGTTCTCCATGACCACGATGCGATCCGCCGTGAGCACGGTGGAGAGCCGGTGGGCGATGACGATGCTCGTGCGGTTCTGCATGAGGTTTTCCAGGGCCAACTGGACGATGCGCTCACTCTCGGTGTCCAGGGCGCTGGTGGCCTCGTCCAGGATGAGCAGCGGCGGATTCTTGAAGATGGCCCGGGCGATGGTCAGGCGCTGCTTCTGGCCGCCGGAGAGCTTCACCCCGCGCTCGCCCACCAGGGTGTCGTACCCCTCGGACAGTTCGCTGACGAACTCGTGGGCATAGGCCGCCCGCGCCGCGTCCTCGACCGCCTTGGGGTCGATCCCGCCCTCCGTGCTGTAGGCGATGTTGCCGCGCACCGTGTCGTTGAACAAAAAGGCGTCCTGGGAAACGATGCCCAGAAACCGGCGCAGGCTCACCAGGGTGTAGTCCTGGACGGGACGGCCGTTGAGCAGGATGCGGCCCTCCTGGGGCTCGAAGAAGCGGGGCACCAGGTTCACCAGGGTGGTCTTGCCCGAGCCGCTGGGGCCCACGATGGCCACGCGTTCCCCGGCCCGGACCCGCAGGCTGACCCCGTCCAGGGCCGGCCTCGTGGCTCCGGCATAGGTGAAGCGCAGGTCCTCCATGACCAGTTCCTGGAAGGGCTTGGTGAGCTCCTCGGTCCCGCCGCCCTCCGGCGTGAGCAGCGGATCGTCCAGGATCTCGAAGACCCGCTCCGCGCCGGACAGGGCGGCCTGGATGTCCATGTTGGCGGTGTTCATGCGCTTGATGGGCTCATAGAGCATGGCCAAGGCCGTGAGAAAGGAGAGCAGCTCGCCCGGGGTCAGATCCCCCTGGGTGATGACCCGCATGCCGCCGTACCAGAGCACCAGGCCCGCAGCCACGGCCCCGACGATCTCCATGACCCGGGAGGACTGTTCGCTGACCAGGATGCGCTTGACCGAGGACTTCAGGAACTTCTTGTTCTCGACCTTGAACTTATCCACTTCCAGGGGCTCGGAGGCAAAGGCCTTGATGACCCGGATGCCCGAGAGCGCCTCCTGCAGGACCACGCTCACGTCCGAGGCGTTGATCTGGGCCTTGCGCCCCACCTTGCGCAGCTTGCGGCTGAAGCTGCTGAAGACCCAAAAGACCAGCGGCATGACGACGAGGCCCCAGAAGGCCAGGACCCGGTCCAGGTAAATGATGTAGGCGACGAGGCCCAGCGCCGTGAAAAACTCCCGGATGAACATCACGATGGAGGGCAGGCTCTGGCGGATCAGGGACACGTCGTTGAGCATGCGCGACATGAGCATGCCCACCTGGGACTCGTTGAAGAAATGCAGCGGCAGGAAGACCATGCGCTTGTAGAGGTCGTTGCGCAGAGCCTCGACAGCCATGAGCCCCGTGGAGTTCATGTAGTAGGTCTGGACGAACCGGAACAGGCCCTTGATGGACATCAGCGCGAAGACGGCCAGGGTCGCCAGCTTGAGGGCCGTCACGTCCTTGCGGATGAGCACCTCGTCCATGATGTACTGGACGAGCTTGGCGGTGGCCGCGCCGCAGGGCGCCACCACGAGCATGCCGATGACGGCCAGGGCGAGCCGCTTCTTGTAGGGCAGGAAATAGCTCAGGCTGCGCTTCAGCAGGTGCCTGGAATCTTGATAAAGAATGTTTTTCTTGCCGTCGGACAACGCGGTTCCTTATCGGGGAGGGTGAAAAACGGACCGGCCTATCGACTCGTGGCCTGATATACTCGGACTCCGGCGGCAAAACAAGCTCCGGAGGAGGGTCTCATCCGGGCGGCAGGCTAGCCGCCAGACCGGTTCGGCGTGCCCAGCTGGAAGTGGCGGGCCACATACTCCGTGAGCACATTGAGACACGCCTCCACGCCCATGGACTCCGTGTCCACGACCACGTCGGGGGATTCCGGCGGCTCATAGGGAGACTGGATGCCCGTGAACGCCTTGATCTGCCCCTGCCGGGCCTTGCGATACAGCCCCTTGGGATCGCGCTGCTCGCAGGTGGACAGGCTGGCCTTGATATAGACCTCGTGGAATTCGCCGGGGGCCATGAGCGCGCGGATGGCCGCGCGGTCGCGCTGGAACGGGGAGATGGTGGCCGTGATGCACAGCACCCCGATCCGGGACAGGAGCCGGGCCATGTGGGCCAGGCGGCGCAGGTTCTCGGAGCGGTCCTCGGCCGAGAAGCTCAAGTCCGCGCTGATGCCCTGGCGCATGATATCGCCGTCCAGCACGGCCACGGCGTAGCCCTGCTGGAACAGCGCCCGCTCCAGGCTCTCGGAAAGCGTGGTCTTGCCTGCGCCGCTCAGGCCGGTGAACCAGAGAATGCCGCCGACGTGGCCGTGACGAGCATACCGCTCCTCCGGCAGGACACGTTGGATCACGCTCATGCCTGTCGTACCTCGCTGTGCTTTTCTTGAAATATCCGTCCTCCCCGGGCAGGCGCCGGCCCACGCGCGGCGGACTGGCTCCCGGACGGTTCGAGACCTATAGCCCAGACCTGGAAGGCAAGGCAAGGCAGCCGCGGCAGGCCTCCGCCCCCAGGCCGGAAGAGGGGAACCGTCCTGCTGTTTTTGACAGTTTTCCCCAAACCAGATAGGTATCGGGCGCGCGCTTTGCCGCTCCGGCCGGCAAGCATTACCCCCTTCGCACCGGCGTGATCCGACGAGGTTATATTTCCAACATGCTCTGCGCCATTCCCATCGAAATCGCCGCCAGGGAACTCGACGGCGTTCTCTATCTCGCCTTGCATCTGGCCGCGCGCGGCCTGCCCACCCTGCTCGGGGAGCGCATGGTCAACCAGTACGTGCTTTCCTCCAGGAAGCCGGTGGTCTACTTCGACAGCGACCAGGACCTCTCGGTCAACGAGGCCGTGCTGGCCGCCGGCGGCCGGGTGGTGAACCTGAATCCCGAAGGCCTGAACCAGTGGGACCGGGTGGAGGTCGTGGACAACCTCCTGCGCATCCTGCCCTGCGTCACGCGCATCTGCGCCTGGGGCGAGCGTCAGGCGGCCCTCCTGCGCGCGCGGATGCCCCAGGACAAGGCCGGTCTCGTGGCGGTCACCGGCTACCCGTCCTTCGATCTGGCCCACCGGGATTTCCTGCCCTACTACCGGGACGAGGACCTGGTCCGGCAGCACGGCGAGGACTACATCCTGATGAACACGAGCTTCACCAGCAACCACGTCATGGGCTTCGACCACTACGTGGCCATGCTCGGCAGGATGAAGGAGTGGCGGATATACAAGGACGGAAAGTTCCTGGAGTTCAAGCGCCGGGCCGCGGAATACCAGCGCCGGATGCTCGAGCCCTTCGTGGACCTGGCCCGCCGCCTGGCCCAGCGCTTCCCGGAGCGGCACGTGGTCATCCGGCCGCATCCCGTGGAAAACATGGAGTTCTACCGCAGCCGCACGCGGGACCTGGCCAACATCTTCGTGGACCGCACCGGCTCGGTGCGCCACTGGATCGCCACGGCCCGGGCCGTGATCCACCATGACTGCACCACCGGCCTGGAGGCCCTGCTCATGGGCAAGCCGGTCATCCAATTCCGCCCGTTCTTCGACGCGGAACTGGCCGCGCCCATCGTCTCCTCGCTCGGCATCCCGGCCACGACCGCCGATCAAGCCCTGGAACTGGTGGCGGGGCTGGGGCCCGGCGCCCTGGCCGCCCTCCCGGGCCCGGCCCTGGAGCCCTATTTCGCCAACCTGCGCCAGAGCGCGGCCCAAACCATCGCCGCCCTGGCCGCGGAGCTGGCCCAGGGCCAGGAAACCTGGCTGCCCGCGCCCCTGGGCCCCTGGGAGGCCCTGAAGTGCTGGCGCAAGCACGCCAGCAAGGTCCTGCGCGCGCACCAGCCCGGCCGCAACGGCCGCAAGGTGCGCTACGCCCTGGCCAAGTTCCCCCGCCTGCCCCAGGCCGTGGTGGAGGACCGGCTGGCCCGGCTGCGGGCCGTGAAGCCCGATCTGCCGCCGGTGACGGTGCAGTCCCTGGCTCTGAACACCTTCCTGGTCCGGCCCGCAGGGGACTGACCCCCGGGCCCCGGCCCCATCCCCGCCCCTTCTTTGCCTTTTGGCCCCGCCGATGCTACACAGACGCCCAGAACGGAGCATGGCATGAAACTTACGGGCAAGCGGGTCCTGGTCACCGGGGCCGACGGATTCATCGGCTCGCATCTGACGGAACATCTGGTGCGCCTGGGTTGCCGGGTGCGGGCCTTCGTCTTCTACAACTCCTTCAATTCCTGGGGCTGGCTGGACGAGTCCCCGGCCGAGATCAAGGCCGAGCTGGACATCTTCGCCGGGGACGTGCGCGATCCCAACGGCGTGCGCCGGGCCACCGAGGGCTGCGAGGTGGTCCTCAACCTGGCCGCGCTCATCGCCATCCCCTACTCCTACCACTCCCCGGACACCTACGTGGACACCAATGTCAAGGGCGCCCTGAACATCGTGCAGGCGGCCCGGGACCTGGGCGTGGAGCGGGTGGTCCAGACCTCCACCAGCGAGGTCTACGGCACGGCCCGGTTCGTGCCCATCACCGAGGAGCATCCGCTCCAGGGCCAGTCGCCCTACTCGGCCTCCAAGATCGGCGCGGACCAGATCGCCCTGTCGTTCCACAACTCCTTCGCCACCCCGGTGACCGTGATCCGGCCGTTCAACACCTACGGCCCCCGGCAGTCGGCCAGGGCCGTGATTCCGACCATCATCACCCAGATCGCGGGCGGCGCGCGGACGATCCGGCTCGGGGCCCTGCATCCCACCCGGGACTTCAGCTTCGTGGAGGATATCGTGCGCGGCTTTGTGGCCGTGGCCGAGGCCGAGGCCTGCCTGGGCCAGGTCACGAACATCGGCAGCGGCTTCGAGATCTCCATCGGGGACACGGCCAAGGCCATCGCCGAGGTCATGGGCGCGGACATCGAGATCGCCTGCGACAAGGAGCGCCTGCGGCCGGAGAACAGCGAGGTGGAGCGGCTTTTCGCGGGCATCGCCAAGGCCCGGGAGCGTTGCGGCTGGACCCCCGAGTTCGCCGGGCTGGACGGCTTCAAGCGCGGCCTCAAACGCACCGTGCCCTGGTTCCTGGACCCTGAAAACCTGCGCCGCTACAAGCCCGAACGCTACAACATCTAGACTCCCCGGCCGGCGCCGCAGGAGTGCGAGAGCATATGAAGGACTGGAAAAAGGCCATTGTTCCCATCGACGGCAGCGTGCGCGACGCCGTGCAGGCCCTCAACGTGGGCAGCGTGCGCGTGGCCCTGGCCACAGGCCCGGACGGACGGCTCCAGGGCGTGATCACGGACGGCGACATCCGGCGCGGGCTCCTGGCCGGCAAGACCCTGGAGAGCCCGCTGCGCGAGGTCCTGGTCACGGACTTCTGCGCCGCCCGGCCCGGCGACGACGACGAGGCCATCCTGGCGATCATGCGCAGCAAGGACATCCTCCAGATCCCGGTGCTGGACGCCGAGGGCCGGGTCATCGGCCTGAAGATCCTGGGCGAGCTGTCCGCGCCCACCCGGCGGGAGAACTGGGTGGTGCTCATGGCCGGGGGCCTGGGCACGCGCCTGCGGCCGCTCACCGAGGACTGCCCCAAGCCGCTGCTGCCCGTGGGCGGCCGGCCGCTGCTGGAAACCATCATGCAGCAGTTCCTCCAGCACGGCTTCAGCAACTTCTACATCTCGGTGAACTACCGGGCGGACATGGTCGAGCGGCACTTCGGCGACGGCTCCCGGCTCAAGGCGCGCATCGAATACCTGCGCGAGCCCGAGCCCCTGGGTACGGCCGGGGCCTTGGGCCTGCTGCCGGAGAAGCCGGACCGGCCGGTCTTTGTCATGAACGGCGACCTGCTCACCCGCGTGGACTTCCCGGGCATGCTCGACTTCCACACGGCCCATGCGGCCCACGCCACCATGGCCGTGCGCGGCTTCGACATCCAGGTGCCCTACGGCGTGGTGGACGTGCAGGAGAACCGCATCGTGGGCCTGGAGGAGAAGCCGGTGCAACGCTTCTTCGTCAACGCCGGGATCTATGTCCTGAGCCCGGAGGTGGTGGCCGAAATCCCCCGGGGCGTCTTCCTGGACATGCCCACCCTGTTCTCCCGGCTCATGGATCAGGGCCGTCCCACCGCGGCCTTCCCCATCCACGAATACTGGATGGACATCGGCCGCAGGCAGGACTTCGACCAGGCCAACTGCGACTTCGACCTGCACTTCCAACCCCCGGGGCGCTAGATGCGGGTCCTGGTCGTCGGCTACGGCTCCATCGGCGCGCGCCACGCCCGGCTCCTGGCCGGTCTGGGCCACGACACGGCCTGCCTGACCCGCAACCCGGACTGCCCGTTCCCGGTCTTTGCCTCGGCCCGGGAGGCCGTGACCGGCTTCGCGCCCGAGGCCGCGGTGATCGCCACGGCCACGGCCGAGCACCAGCGCTCCCTGGCCGACCTGGCCCAGGCCGGGTTCCTGGGCCGGGTGCTGGTGGAAAAGCCCCTGTTCCATTGCTCCGGCCTGACCCCGCCGCCGGGGCCCGGGCCCGTGTTCGTGGGCTACAACCTGCGCTTCCACCCCCTGGTGGCGCGACTGGCCGAGCTGCTCGCAGGCCGCCGCCTCGTCTCCATCCAGGCCTACGTGGGCCAGCACCTGTCCCTCTGGCGTCCGGGACGGGACTTCCGGGCGACCTATTCCGCGCGCAGGGACCAGGGCGGCGGCGTGCTCCGCGACCTGTCCCACGAGCTGGACCTGGTCCAGTTCCTGGCCGGGCCCTGGGTGCGGGTGGCGGCCCTGGCGGGCACCTTCGGGGACCTGGGCATCCAGGCCGAGGACACGGCCTGCCTGCTCCTGGAAACCGGGAACTGCCCGGCCGTGACCGTGCAACTGAACTATCTGGACCCGCGGCCCCGGCGCGAGCTGCTCGTGCTGGCCGAAGGCCTGAGCCTCAAGGCCGATTTCGTGGCCGGAGAACTGGAGACGCCCCAGGGCCTGGAGCGCTTCGTTGCGGAGCGCGACGCCACCTACCTGGCCCAGGCCCGGGCCCTGACCACGGACTGCGCCGGATTGTGCTCCCTGGAGGACGGCCTGCGCACCGTGGAGCTCATCGACCGGGCGGAACAGGCTGCTGAACGCGGGGAATGGGTGCAGCGATGAGCCCGAGAATTTTTGGCTTCATCTTTGCCCGGGGCGGGTCCAAGGGCCTGCCGGGCAAGAACATCCGGCCGCTCTGCGGCCTGCCCCTGCTGGGCCACGCCGTGCGGGCCGCCGAGGACAGCGGCGTGATCCAGCGGATCTTCGTCTCCACCGACGACCCCGCGATCGCCGAGACCGCCCGGGCCTGCGGGGCTGAGGCGCCCTTTTTGCGGCCCGCGGAACTGGCCCGCGACGACACGCCCGAATGGCTGGCCTGGCAACACGCCCTGGACCAGGTGGAGGATTTCGACGTGTTCGTCTCCATTCCGGCCACGGCCCCGCTGCGCATCGGCGCGGACGTGCGGGCCTGCGTGGAGGCCTATCTGGCGGGCGGCTGCGACGCGGTGATCACCGTGCGCCAGGCCGAGCGCCACCCCTCGTTCAACATGGTCCGGCTGGATGACAACGGCCTGGCCTCGGTGCTCCTGCCCCTTCCCGGCATCGCCCGGCGTCAGGACGCGCCCGAGGTCTTCGACATGACCACCGTGGCCTACGTCACCTCGCCCCGGTTCATCCGCGAGCACTCCGGCCTGTTCCAGGGCCGGGTGCGGGCCGTGGAGATTCCGGCCGAGCGGGCCGTGGACATCGACACGGAGCTGGACTTCGCCTTTGCCGAATTCCTCATGCAACGCCGCAGCAAAGGATAGACCATGAAAAGCATCCGGGAACTCATGAACCTGGACGGCCGCGCGGCGCTCATCACCGGCGGCGCGGGGCACATCGGCAAGGCCTGTGCCGAGGCTCTTGCGGAGGCGGGCTGCGCCGTGGCCGTGCTGGACCTGGACGAGGGCCGCTGCCAAGAAACGGCCCTGGACCTGGCCCAGCGCTTCCAGGTCAAGACCCTGGGGCTGGCCCTGGACCTGGGCGATGAAAAGGCCGTGCTGGCGGCCCCGGAGCGGGTGGCCCGGAACCTGGGCTCCCTGGGAATCCTGGTGCACTGCGCGGCCTTTGTGGGCACTTCCAAGCTGGCGGGCTGGGCCACGCCCTTTGCCGAGCAGCGCCTGGACACCTGGCGCGCGGCCCTGGAGGTGAACCTCACCGCGCCCTTTGCCATGACCCAGGCCGCGGCCCCGCTGCTCAAGGCCTCGGGCCACGGCGCAGTGATCAACGTGGCCTCGACCTACGGCGTGGTGGGCCCGGACTGGAGCCTCTACGAGGGCACGGCCATGGGCAATCCCGCGGCCTACGCCGCCAGCAAGGGCGGGCTCGTGCAGCTCACCCGCTGGCTGGCCACCACCCTGGCCCCGGACATCCGGGTCAACTGCCTGAGCCCGGGCGGGGTCTTCCGCAACCAGCCGGAATCCTTTGTGCAGCGCTACGAGGCCAGGACCCCGGCCAAACGCATGGCCACGGAAGAGGACATGAAGGGCACGCTCCTCTACCTGGCCAGCGACCTCTCCCGCTACGTCACGGGGCAGAACATCCTGGTGGACGGCGGCTGGACCGCCTGGTGAGCTAGGCCGGAAGCTGTTCGAGAACCCGGGGCAGGACGCTCTCGGGCGTGAGATTCTCCAGACACTCCATGGTGCCCTTGGGGCAGACGTCCTGGTTGCAGCGCGAGCAGTCCAGGGTCAGGGCCGCGAATTGCTGGTCCGGTCCCGGATAGGTCCAGGACGGCCCGTAGTTGGACCCGATGAAGGTGAATGTGGGCGTGCCCACGGCCAGGGCCAGGTGCCGGGGCGCGGAGCAGTTGCCCAGGTGCAGCGCGGCCTGGGACTGGAGCGCGGCCACCTTGTCCAGAGGCAGGACCTCGGGCAGGAGCAGGCAGCGGTCCTGGCGCTTGCAGGCGTCAAAGACCTCACGCACCTGCCCCTCCTCGCCGGGCCCATGGAGCAGGAGAAAACGCAGGTTTGGTCGGGCCTCGGCCAGGAGCTCGAACAGCCGGGCGAAATGCCGGGCCGGCCAGCGCCGCGTGGGGGCCTTGTGGGTGACGTCCACCGTCACCAGGACCTCGCCCTCGGCAAGCCCGGCCCGGCGCAGCCAGTCCCGGGCCCAGGCCCGCTTGGCCTCGGGCACGTGCACAAAGGGCCGCTCCCCGTTCCACTCCAGGCCCAGGGGGCTCAGGGCCCGGGCCTTCACCTTGGAGGCGTAGCCGCCCTGGTTCCGCCCGGTGTGGGTGTAGAGAAACCTGTTGTACCACTTGGGCCTGAGGGCCAGGCGGTAGGGCGCCCAGGTGAACAGGGTCACGGCCTTGCAGCGCGGCAGCTGCTGGCAGTTGACCACCAGGTCGTAGTTCTGCTGCCGCATCTGCAGGTAGAAGCGCAGGGTCGCCCAGAAGGACAGGGACTTGTCCGCCACCCAGAGCCGGGAGATGTCCGGGTTGTCCTTGAGCACGTCGGCGCACTTGGCCTCGGTGAAAAAGTCCACTTCCACGCCGGGATAGCGGTCCTTGAGCATGCGGATGAGCGGCGTGGACAGAAGCACGTCGCCGATCTGGCGCTGCTGGCAGATGAGGGCCCGCCGAGGGGCGAAATCAGTGGGGATGGGTTTGCTCATGGCGCTGGTGCCGACGGGAGGCCTTTTACCCGCTTCCCGGGCCTTTGTCCATGGTCCCCATGGCCGGGCCCCGGCGCGTGGACAATCCGGGGCGAACCCCGTATCATTCCGCGGCGTCGCAATCCAAGGAACCCACTGGAAACACAACCCATGACCAAGACAACCGCCTTGTTCCGGCAGCGCTGGTTCCTGCTCCTGCTCCTGTTCGCGGGAAGCGTGGCCGTCCGGGTGCTCACCGCCGAATACGTGGACATCGGCGGGGACAACTCCGCCCGCTGGGCGGCGGTCCACCGCCTCGTGGAGGGCCTGGGCTACACGGGCTGGACCCACCAGACCGTGCGCTGGAGCATCGCCATGCAGATCTGGGCGGTGATGAAGCTCTGGGGCACCAACCCCATGCTCTACTACGTGCTGCCCATCCTCTACGCCTCCCTGGGCACGCTGTTCATCTTTCTCATCGGCGAGGAGCTCCACAGCCGCGGCCTGGGCCTGGCCGCCGCGGTCCTCACCATGCTCTTCCCGCAACTGGCCCAGACCGGCAGCCAGCTCTGGCCCAGCGTGTTCATCTTCGCCTTTGTGGCCGCCAGCGTCTGGCTCATCCTGGTCTGGCTGCGCACGCACGCCTCGGTCCTGCTCCTGCTGGCCGGGGCCTCGTTCTTCCTGGCCTGGGGCGCGCGGGAGACCGCGGCCTATTTCTTCCCGGCCCTGCTGTTGCTCATCTGGCTGCCCTCGCGCAGCTTCAAGGGCCTGTTTCTGTTCTGCCTCTCCTCGGGCCTGCTGTTCGGCTGCGAATGGCTCTATTTCTGGATGGACACCGGCTCCCTGCTGGGCCGCATGGGCGTGACCAAGGCCGCCCTGGACCACCGTGGCCTGCCGCCCCTGACCCTCAGGGAATACCTGGGCAACATCCTGGACTATTCCAAGCTGCGCGGGCTGGTGGCCGTGTTCGTGCTGACCCTGGCGGCCGCAGCGGCCGAGCTGCGCAGCCCGGACCCGCGCCGCCGGGCCCTGGGCGTCCTGACCCTGCTCTTCAACCTCCTGTCCACCTACATGCTCTCGAGCCTCCATCCGCCGCAGTTCGTGCACCCCATCGGCTCGCGCTACTGGTGCGCCGGGGCGCCCTTCGGCCTGGTCTCGCTGCTGCTCTGGCTCTCGGACTTCCGGCTCCGCAGGCCGCGGGCCGCCATGGCCTGCTCCGTGGTCCTGTTCGGGGCCTTCGCGGTCTTCAGCCTGCTCAAGATTCCGCCGGTCAACTCCATCGTCCAGGTGGGCCGGGACGCCCGGGTCATGATCCCGGTGCTGGCGGAGAAAAAGCCGTTCCTCATGCGCTACCTGGCCTGGCAGCCCAATGCCGTGGAACAGCTGGCCATGGGCCTGTTCGTCAAGCAGCCCAAGGAGCGCAAACCCACGCAGGTCCCGCTGTTCATGGCCCGCAACCAGGACCGGGTGGCCGCCCTGTTCGTGGCTGACGTGCGCGACTACCTGGGCGTGGCCGAGGCCCCCAGCACCCCGGTGGACGAGGCGGTCTATCTGGTGATTCCGCCGGGCGCGGACCCCCAGGCTCCGCCCGCGGCCGAGGTCATCTTCGACCGCCGCCTCTGCCAGGCCGTGCCCCTGGATGGCCCGTCCGCCCCATGAGCGACGGCCCCAAGACCTCGCTTCCGCGCAAGCTGCTCGGCCTGACGCTACGCCTGGGCCTGGCCGCGGCCTGCCTGGTCTACGTGTTCTGGGACCTGGACCTCAGGCGCGCCCTGGACACCCTGGCCGCCTTCCAGGCCGCGCCGCTGCTCCTGTCCCTGCTCCTGGGCCTGGCCCTGTTCCTGTTCCAGGGCCTGCGCTTCCGCTCCATCACCGGGGCCCGGGCCACGCTGTTCCAGGCCACCCTGGCCTGCGTCCTGGGCAACGGCCTGAACAACATCTTCCCGGCCCGCCTGGGCGAGCTGGGCAAGGCCCTGTACCTCAAGCGCCACGCCGACATCCAGGTGCGCGAATGCCTGGGATTCATCTTCTGGGAACGCTTCGCGGACTTGAACCTGATCCTGGCCCTGGCCGTCCTGGCCAGCCTCGTCTCGGGCAAGGACTTCGTCTGGCTGCCCCTGGCCCTGGCCCTGGGCGGGGTCTGGGTCGCCGTCGCCGTACTCCTGCTCCTGCCCCCGGCGCGCCGCCTCCTGCCGCGGCTCATCCCGATCCGGTCCCTGCGCGCCGTGGCCGAGGACATGCTCGGGCACTTCGTGGAGATCTCCACCCCGGCCTTCCTGGCCCGGCTGGTCCTGCTCTCGGCCCTGGTCTGGGCCTCGCAGATGGTCTCCTTCGCCTACAACGCCAACGGAGTCATGGGCCTGGGCGTGAACCTGGGCGCGATCCTGGCGGTCCTCGTGGCCTCCTCCCTGAGCTTCCTGATCCCCTCCTCGCCCGGAGGCCTGGGACTCTACGAGGCGGCCATGGTCTTCTCGTTCAGCTGGTTCGGGGTGGACCGCGAGGCGGCCCTGATCCTGGCCCTGCTCCTGCGCCTGACCCAGAACCTGCCCTCGATCCTCGTGACCGTCCTGCTCCTGGGCAGGGAACAGCTGGGCCCCAAGGCCCTGCACAGCGCCCTGCAGTCCTTCCGCGGCAACGCCGCCAAGGACGATCCCGCCTGAAGGGCCGTGCGGCCCGCGCCTATTTCTTGAGACCGAGGATGAGGTAGAACCAGGGCCGGAGCATGCTCCACCAGCCCACGAACGGCTTGATCTTGGTGTAGTTCTTGCCGCTCTTGGGGTAGCGCATGTGGCAGGGGGCCTCGGCCACCCGGTAGCCCAGGCGGTCGAACTTGAAGTGGATGTAGTATTCCAGCTCGTAGCGGTCGAGCCAGTCCTGGCGGATGTCGATGCGCCCGTCCTCGAACAGCGGCGCGATGCGGTAGGCCCGGAAGCCGCAGGACAGGTCCGTGTAGTGGTTGGCCAGGAACAGGTTGAAGAAGGCCGTACCCAGACGGATGGCCAGGAGGCGGCCCAGGGGCAGGTTGGGCGAGCGGAAGCCGTGCAGGAAGCGGCTGCCCTGGACGTAGTCACAGCCTGCGGCCAGCTTGTCCAGGAACGCGGGGATGTCCGAGGGCGGCATCTTGCCGTTGCCGGCCATGATGACCACGGCCTCGTAGCCCCCGGCCCGGGCCTCGTCCAGGAACCGCCGGATGGAATAGCCCACGCCCATGTTGCGCTCGTTGCTGAGCACACGCACCCCGCGCTCGGCGCAGAGCGCCGCGGCCCCGTCCGAGGAGCCGTCGTCCAGCACCAGGAGGTCGCAGTCCAGGGACTTCCAGGCCGGGTCGTCGAGCAGGGTCCGGAACTTTTCGCCCTCGTTGAAGACGAACATGCCCACCAGGATCTTCAACAGCCGCACTCCCGCACCGCGGCGCGGCACTGCCCCACCACCCAGGCGATCTCGTCCTCGCGCATCTCGGGGAACATGGGCAGGCTCAGGCACTGGTCGGCCCAGGCCTCGGCCCGGGGGAGGTCGCCCTTCTTGTGGCCCAGCCCGGCGTAAGCCTCCTGGAGATGGAGCGGCAGGGGATAATGCAGGCCCGTGGCCACGCCGCGCGCTGCCAGCTTCTCGGCCAGCAGGTCGCGGCACAGGCTGCGGACCACGAACAGGTGGTAGACGTGCCGCGTGGGGCCCTCGTCCGCGGGCAGGACCAGGCCGTCCAGCCCGGCCAGCTCCCGGCGATAGACCGCGGCCACGGCCCGCCGCCGCTCGGTCCAGTCCTCGATGTGCCGGGACTTGACCCCGAGCACCGCGCCCTGGATGCCCTCCATGCGGTAGTTGTAGCCGACCACGCCGTGGTGGTAGCGGCGCGACTGGCCGTGGTCCCGGAGCATGCGGACCTTTCCGGCCAGGGTTTCGTCCCGGGTGAGCACCGCGCCGCCCTCGCCGGCCGCGCCCAGGTTCTTGCCCGGGTAGAAGCTGAAGCAGGCCGCGGCCCCGAACTGGCCCACGCGGCGGCCCTTGTACTCGGCGCAGTGGGCCTGGCAGGCGTCCTCGACCACGGCCGCGCCGCGCTTTTCAGCCAGGGCGTTGATGGCGTCCATGTCGCAGGGCCGTCCATAGAGGTGCACCGGGATGATCGCCTTGGTGCGCGGCCCCAGGACCCGTTCCAGGGCCTTGGGGTCCATGAGCCCGGTGTCCTCCTCCACGTCGCAGAACACGGGGGTGGCTCCGGTGTAGGAGGCGGCCCAGGCCGTGGCCACAAAGGTCAGGGCCGGGACCACCACCTCGTCGCCGGGCCCCACGCCCAGGGCCAGCAGGGCCAGGTGCAGGGCGCTGGTGCCCGAATTCACCCCCACGCAGTGGGGCGCGTTGTGGAGCTCCGCGAAGCGCTGCTCGAACCCGGCCACCTTGGGGCCGAGGATGAAGGCGCTGGAAGCGAAGACCTCGCCGATCTCCGCCATGATTTCCGGAAGCAGCCCGGCGTGATGGCGGGCCAGGTCGTTGAAGGGTACTTTCACGTGACTTTCCTCAGGAACCGGGCCGGATTGCCCGCCCAGATCTCGTTTGCAGGGATGTCGCAGGTGACCACACTGCCCGCGCCGACCACGGCGTTCTCGCCCACGGTCAGGCCGCAGAGCAGCGTGACGTTGGAGCCGATGGAGGCCCCGCGCTTCACCACGGTGGGAATGACGGCCCAGTCGGCCTCGGTCTGGGGCCTGCCGTCCCCTGCCGTGGCCCGAGGAAAGCGGTCGTTGGTGAACATGACCCCGTGGCCGATGAAGACCTCGTCCTCGATGGTCACGCCCTCGCAGATGAAGGTGTGGCTGGAGATCTTGCAGCGCCGGCCGATGACCGCGTTCTTCTGGATCTCCACGAAGCAGCCCACGCGGGTCTCGTCGCCGATCTCGCAGCCGTAGAGGTTGACCAGGCCGAAGATGGCCACGTCGCGGCCCAGCTTCACGTTCGGGGCGATGCGCGAGAAGTCGGCCACGGCCTACAGCTCCACCAGGGCCCCGCGGGCCGCCAGGGAACGGTCCGCGGCCTCGAGCATCTGGACCACGCGCAGCCCGGCCAGGCCGTCGTTCATAGGCGTCTCGCCGCGCTCCACGCAATCCAGGAAGTAGTTGACCTCCGTGGCCAGGGCCTCGCGGGTCTCCAGGGCCGGGGAGTACATGCCGCCGATGCGGTACTGGCCCAGGGCCTGGTAGCCGTCCTCCAGGGGCAGGACGTCCACGCCCTTGTCGTAGATGCGGATCTTCTCCTCGTTCTCCAGGTCGTTCCAGACGAGCATCTTCTTGTCCCCGCCGATGAGCGTGTGCCGGACCTTCACCGGGGAGAGCCAGTTGACGTGGAGATGGGCCATGACATTGCCCTCGAAGTACAGGGCCACGTGGGCCAGCTCCTCGTAGCGGCCGAAGTGGCGCACCCCGTGCACGCTGATGGCCTGGGCCCGGGCCTGGAGCACGTGGTCCATGACCGCCAGGTCGTGCGGGGCCAGGTCCCAGACCACGTTCACGTCGGACTGGATCAGGCCCAGGTTCACGCGCACCGAGTCGTAGTAGAGGATCCGGCCCAGCTCGCCCGAGGCGATGACGCTCTTGATCTTGCCCACGGCGCTGGTGAACAGGAAGGTGTGGTCCACGAGCAGAACGCGGTTCCTGGCCGCGGCCAGCTCCACCAGCTCCTGGGCCTCGGCCACGGTGCGCGTGAGCGGCTTTTCCAGCCAGACGTGCTTGCCCTGGAGCAGGGCCTGCCGGGCCAGAGGGAAGTGCGAACTCACCGGCGTGGCGATGACCACCACGTCAATGTCCGGGGCGTCCAGGATGGCGGCGGCCTCGGCCGCGGTCTCCACGCCGGGATAGGACTGGGCGGCCTTGTTCCGGCGGCCGGAATCGATCTCCACGATGCGCTTCAGGACACAGCGCTTGTTGGTGGAGAAATTGCGGGCCAGATTGGGCCCCCAGTAGCCGTATCCGATAAGGCCGACCTGCAGCTTGTCCATTGCGGGTGCATCCAGGGCTGTCAAGGGTTACCGACGACGTGAAACTGTTGGCTCATACCCTGTCGCTCTCCTGTTTACAACCCCGCGGCTCAGACCGCGATGGGCAGCACCGCGAAGGGCAGGCCCAGGCGGTGGAGCCGGCGCTGCACCGCGAAGACCACCTGGTTGTGCAGGATGCGGGTCCAGAAGCTCTCCTTGGGGAAGACGATCTGGCCCGCGAAGAACACCGACCAGGGATAGCGCTCGGCCGCGCCTTGGCAGAGATCGGCCAGGCCCTGGACCACGTCCGTGGCCACGGCGGTGACGGCCTCGGCCTGGTAGCCCCGGCGGCGCATGAGCCGCACGTAGTTGCCCGTGTCCTCGGAGAGCCGGTCCTTGAGCTCCTCCATCTCCTTGGGGCCGCGATAGACCCCGGCGTCCACCACGCCCACGCAGGCGAACACGTAGTTCTCGAACTCCCCGGGAAAGCGCCGGTGGATGGCCAGGAGCGTATGCAGCCCCAGGCCGTTGAAGCCGCTCACCAGGACCACGGCGGTGCGGGTCTGGGGCCCGGCCGGGGCCGGGTTTTCCCCCTGCTCCAGCGCGGGCAGGCGCTCCATCTCGGCCTCGGCGTTCTGCTTCAGGGAGTCCAGGCGGCGGACCAGCACGCCCACCTGGTCGTAGTGTCTGCGGATGCCCAGGCAGAGGAACACCAGGCCCCCGGTGACCGCCAGGGTGGCCCAGCCGCCCTCGAAGAACTTCACCGAGGTGATCGTGGCCAGGATGAAGACCGTGAGCACCAGGCCCAGGCCGTTGAGGACCAGGCCCTTGCGCCAGCGGGCCTCGCGGCCGCGGGCCTGCCACCAGTGCCGGACCATGCCCAGCTGGGACAGGACAAAGGTGACGAAGACGTTGATGCTGTAAAGCACCAGCAGGAGTTCCACCGAGCCGCCGGAAAGCTCCATGAGCACCAGGGCCGCGCCGCCCATGAGCAGGATGCCGTTCTGGGTCACCAGCCGGTCGCTCAGAAAGGCGAAACGCGTGGGCACCCAGCGGTCCAGGGCCATGTTGGACAGGACCCGGGGCCCGTCCAGGAAGCCCGCCTGGGCCGCCACGAACAGGATGGCCGCCTCGGACACGAGCACGAAGGAGACGATGATCCCCCCGGCCGCTCCCCAGGAACGGGTCACCGTGCCCAGGAACACGGCGTTCAGGGTCTTGCCCGGCTCCAGGGCCGCGTCGTGGAGCATGAAGTTGAGGATCAGGCCCACGACCATGAAGGACAGGGACACGGCCATGTAGAACATGGTCTTCTTGCCGGTGTGCACCTTGGGCTCGCGCAGCACGGGCAGGCCGTTGGACACGGCCTCCAGGCCGGTGTACGTGCCCGCGCCCATGGCGTAGGCCCGGAGCACCAGCACGATGAGGCCCCAGAAGCCCAGCTCGGCGCGAGTCCGGCCCAGGTCCGCCCCGGCCCGGGCAAAGACCTGGGGCAGGCCGTCCAAGTGCAGGCCCAGGCCGTAGAGGATGAAGAACACGTGCCCCACGAGGAAGGCCAGGAAGATGGGCACGAGCACGGCCACGGACTCCTTGACCCCGCGCAGGTTGAGCACGGTGAGCACCACCACCCCGGCCAGGGCGCAGGCCAGCCGCCCGGGCTGCCAGGCCGCGGGCAGGAAGCTGAAGATCGCGTCCGCGCCGCTGGCCACGGACAGGGTGATGGTCAGGACGTAGTCGATGAGCAGGGCGCAGCCCGAGACCATGCCCACGGCCGGGGACAGGAGCCGCCCGGCCACGAGGTAGCCGCCGCCGCCCGAGGGGAACAGCTCGATGATCTGGGAATAGCTGGCGCAGATGACGCAGACCGTGACCACCGTGGCCAGGGCCACGAACAGCGCCAGGGCCTTGTGCTGGCCCAGGGCCAGGAAGGCCTCGGCCGGGCCGTAGCAGGACGAGGACAGGGGGTCGGAGCCCAGGCCGACCCAGGCTAGGAACGAGGCCAGGGCCAGCTTGTGGAACAGGCCGCGGTCCTCGGGATCGAGGGCCCGGCCCAGGACCAGGGATTTGAGACGAGACAGGACAGTGGACATGACCATCTCCCGCCGGCTGTGGGTTCCACGCGGACAGGACCCCGGAAGGAGCGGCCGGACGCAATGCGCCCGGTGGGAACCCTTCCGAAGGGCGCCATCCAGGAGAGGAATCCCCCGCAGCCATCGGAAGGATGCCTCCTCGACGTCTGCGAGGTTAGCTGACGGGCTCGGGCCGAGAAGTGCCCTACGCCTTGCGGCGATGCGCCCCGGTGGTTGGGTCCCCCGCTCCCGCCCCAGGCGGGATTCGACGATCTGAGGGCCCTCTACTCCTGTGCGCCGCGGGTGTCAAACCGGCTCAGATGAGCCGAATGCGCGGGCACTGGGACTTCTTGGGCAGGTACAGCCCCATTTCCGGGGGCTCGGGCGTGGATTGGGGCAGGATGTCGTGGAGAAAGGCCGAGGCCTGCTTCAAAAGCTTGGCATCGGGGTTGGGCACGGTGCGGCAGAACAGTTCGCCCCAGTTGGTGGCATAGACCACGGAGACCACGGCCACCTTCTGGACCTCCTGGGGCACGCCCAGGTTGGGCAGGAAAAAGGCCCGGGTCACCCGCTCGGGCCGCAGGGTCTCCTCCATGTCCATCTCGAAGACCTCCTCCAGGGGGAAGAACTCGTGCAGGACCTGGAGGATCTTCTTCAAATCCTCCACGGACATGGGCGCCACGCTGCGGTCGCCGTGCACGTGGGTGGCCGGGGAATAGATGCCGTTGACCACGAGCCAGGTGAGCAGCATGGCCGGGTCGGCGTCCTTGCGCAGGATCTGCATGCCCTTGCTGGAGACCTTGCCCCGGCCGGATTCCTGGCCGCGCACCAGCCAGACCGGCCGCTTGCCCGGGGCCTTCTCGGCCTCGAAGTAGAATTCCGGGAAGTAGTGCGCGCTCAGGTCCAGGAAGGGCACGCGCTCGACCTTGTGCTTGCGCGGGGCGAAGTTGGCCTGGATCTGGCGGCCCAGGCGGGTCAGATCCTCGGGCGAGATGCGCACCCCGGACCGGCTCCCGGCCTCCTCCAGGCGCGCCTGGATGCGCTGGTAGGTGTTGATGAGAAAGCGGCTCACCGTGGCCCCGGCCTTCATGGCCCGGGCGAAGCTCCAGCTGCGGTCCAGGCCCTGGGCGGTCTCCCGGGTGACTTCCCGGTCGTCCAGGAGGAAGGCCAGGAAGCTCATCTCCTCGGGCACGGAGGGGAAGCCGAAGGCGTAGTCGAAGTCCGCGATGCCCGCCTTGAGGGTGAAGGCGTCGGTGAGCAGGCCCACGGCGTCGGTGTCCCCGATCCCCTGGTAGTAGTCCCGCAGGTTGCGGAACAGCACGGTGTAGGGGTCGGCCAGCCGGGCCTCGGAATGGCGCCGGGTCACCGCGTCCTTGATCTGGTCACAGAGCAGGAGCCCGCCCGCGTCGTCCTGGCCCGCGTACTTCTCCAGCAGGCCGAGCTTGAGCACGGACTTGTAGGGGCTGTGCAGGCCCTTGACGATCTGCCAGAGCGAGGCCCCGAAGAACTCCTCGGCCGGGACGCGGTCCAGGCGGCCCAGGTCCGTGACCCGGGCCCGGCCCAGCAGCGGGGATTCCAGGGCCGCGCGCCGGAAGTCCTCCCAGGCCTCGGCGTCCGCGCCGGGCGGGGTGAGCCACCAGAGCAGCTCCTTGCCGGCCACGCGCAGGGCCGTGCGGTAGAATTCCTCCTTGAGCAGCAGGGCCTGGGCCGATCCCGTGCTCTCCTTGTCGCTCAGGCCGAAGTCGTTGGCCCGCACCTCGTCCAGGGTCATGAGAAAAAAGTGCACCTCGGCCCCGAACTCGCTCTGGGCCCAGAGGGCCATCTGCTCCAGCTTGCGCCGCAGCCGCGCGTCCTCGGCCGGGCCCACGCCCTCGGGCTCGTAGCAGACCCAGACGTCCATGTCCGAGGTGGCGGTCTGGGCGATGCTGCCCACGCTGCCGATGGTGTAGACCGCCTCCACGGACAGGGGCTCGGACGCGGCCGGGGGCGACGTGATCCCGGGGAAATGCTCCTCGGCCAGGCGCAGGGTCTCCAGGTCCGGGCTGTACCCGGCCACCCTGCAGGGCGGCACGTTCTCGATGTCCTCGCGGGCCTCGAACAGCCCGGAGTCCAGGAGCAGGGGCAGGAGCCGGAAGAAGTCGACCTGGCCCGGGGTCATGCGCCGCTGCGCCAGCTCCAGGCGGCGGGCGTTGTGGGCCAGCATGCGCCGCTCGAAGCGGCCCATGGCCCACTGCCGCACCCAGCGCCGCAGGGCCGGGCCGTAGAGGGCCGCGCCCTCGGCCGGGGGCAGCTCGATCTTGGCGCTCTCGGCCTCCTTGAGCCGGCGGCGCAGGGTGTCGGCGCGCACCTGCAGGAGCGCGGGCTCGAACACGTCGCTGTCCAGGAGGCGGCAGTCCGGGAACAGACAGGCCAGGGTCCGGCACTCCACAAAGGAGCAGTCCCGGATGCGCGCGGCCGTGAACTGGCAGTCCCGCAGCTCCAGGCCCTCGAAGCGGCAGGAATCGAGCACGGCCAGGGAGAAGTCCGCGGCCTCCAGGGTCACGGCCGAAAACGCCGCCTGCTCCAGGCCCAGGCCGGCCAGGCAGAGCTGGCGGCCTTCGCTGCGGCGCAGGGACCAGCCCGAGATGCGCGCCTCGGGGAACAGGCAGCGCAGAAGGCGGCAGTTGTTCAGGCCGCCGTTCTCCAGCACGGCCCCGGAGAACACGCAGCCCTCCAGGGACGTGCCCTCGAGCACGCACTCGCTCAGGCGCGCGCCCTCGAAGCGCACGTCCACGAACTCGCAGTCCGCGAACTGCACCCGGTCCAGCAGGGCCCCGGCCAGGTCCACCCGGATGAAACGGCACTTGCGGAAGCTGACCCGCTCGAACACCGCGCCGGAGAGGTTCACCTCGGTCAGGGTGCGCTCCTCGACCACGGCCCGGGACAGGGTGGCGCCGCTGAAATCCGCGCCCTGGATGGTCCGGGGATAGGCTAGGGTCTCGGCCAGCTCGGGCCGCTTGCCGCCCATGAGCTTGGAGAGCAGGCCCTTCTTCTTGGCCGTCTGGTCCTCGGCCTCCTGGGCCGCCACCGAGGCCCGCGGCGCGGACCGCTCGGCCATGCGCTCGAGATAGCGCTCCAGAGCCTCGGGCAGCCCGGCCTCCCCGGCCTCGGCCAGGAGGCAGCGGCGCAGAAAATCCGTGTCGGCCCGGGCGATGGCCGCCAGGGCCTCGGCCTCGATGGCCGGACGGCCCGCCGCCGGAANNGAAGCCCTCGAAGGCGGCCTCGGGCAGGGTGGCGGCCCGGGCCGTGAGGGCCCGGCGCATGGACGGCTCCTTGCGGTGGAACAGGGCCAGGGCCTGGCCGGTCTTGGGCCAGCCCACGCCGATGAGAATGTCCATGCAGTGGGCCACGCGGCCGTTGCGGGCGTCCTTGAGCACGGCCTGCACGGCCTGGACCAGGACGTCGCCGCCCGCCTCCAGGCAGCGCGAAAGCACCTCCATGACCGCGGCCGAGGCCGGTCCCGGGTGCCCGGCCACGTGGCGCGCCAGGCCGCTGCTCAATTCCGGGTCGCCCAGGCCGCACACGGCGCGGGCCGCGCGCAGCAGGTCCTCCTCGGCCAGGGCCTCCTTCAGGCTGCCGGCCAGCCAGGCCCGGAACGGGCCGCGCAGCAGGGACTCGCGCAGCGGGAAAGCCGGGATGTCGCCCAGGCTGTCCAGGACGCCCAGGAAATCGAGAATCTCGCGCGGGGCGATCCGCTCCACGGCCTCCAGGGACTCGCGGATCCAGGCCAGCAGCGGCTTGTCCAGCCGCCAATGGCGGCGCAGGAGTTCGTGCAGGAGGAAGAGACGCAGACGGCCGGGCAGACCCTCCACCAGGGCGGTCAGGTGCTCCACGGCGATGCGCCGGGCCTGGACAAAGGACGCGGCGGCCAGCCAGCCCGGGCGTCCCAGGCCCAGCAGGGCCTTGAGTCCGGCCTGGGCCGACGGCACGCTGCCGGTGAGGTCCTCACAGGTCCCGGCCAGCAGGCAGGCGGCCTCGGCCGCGGCCCGCAACGCGTCCGGATCCCGGGGGTCCGCCTCCAGGGCCCGGGCCAGAACGTCGGCCAGGCGGATCATCTCGGTGAGGGAATCCGGCTTGAACGCGGCGGCCAGGCGTCGCAGGCTGACGGCCGCTTCCTTGGCGGCTTGTGCGTTGGAATTCATGCCCTTTCAGCTAATCCGAAGAAACTGTGGCGTGTCAAGGATAAATGGGCCCGGCGGGATGTTGCGGCTCACGCTGGCCGCGAGGCGATCCAGTCCAGCACCAGGGCCGGGTTGACCTGGGCGGCCAGGGCCTCCTGGCCCTGGGCCAGGGCCAAATCCAGGCGGCGCAGGGCCGGGGCGTCGAACAGCCGGGCCAGGCGCACGGCCTCCGGGGCCTGCTCCCCGGANNGGCCGCTCTCCCAGAAGCCCAGCAGGGCCTCGCGCCATTCCGCGGTCTCGGGCTCGCCCGCGTCCGCCAGGGGCCAGGCCAGGGTCAGGATGAAGCTGCGCGAAACCAGGGTGGGCAGAAGCCGCTCGCGCTGCGGGGCCGTGAGCACAAAGACGTTGCCGGGCCGGGGCTCCTCCAGNNGTCTTGAGCAGGGCGTTGGCGGCCTCCAGGCCGAGGTACTGGGCCCCGTGAAAAACCGTGACCCGCTGGCCTGTTCCGTGCGGGGGCTGGCCCCAGACCGGCCGCAGTTCGCGGACCATCTCGATGGTGATGGACTCCCCGGCCCCGGGGCCGCCGTGGAAGAAGTGCAGGTCGCGGAACACGCGCTCGTCGATCTGGCGGCAGGTCTCGCATTGGCCGCAGCCGCCCGCGCCGCAGTTGAGCCGCTTGACCCAGAACAGGGCCAGGGCCTCGCGCTCGGCCGCAGTGCCGCCCTCGAGCACCAAGCTCTGCGGCGGCCGCGCGGCCAGGGCCTCCAGCCGCCGCCGCACGTGCTCCTGGCGCTCCGGGAACCGGCTCGCGTCCACGCCGCGCCCCTAGAAGGTCTGCCCGCGCTCCGGGCCCACGGAGACCAGGCCCACG
>DFYP01000028.1 GCA_002382645.1 Desulfovibrio sp. UBA4079
GCCGTGGCCAAGGCCCGGGAAGGCGCGGACAGCGTGGTGCGGACCGTGGGGGCCATCGAGGCCGTGGCGGCCAAGTCCGCGGACCTGGGCGAGGCCGTGGTCGTGCTCGGCGGCCAGGCCGAGGCCATCGGCAAGATCATGGGCGTGATCAGCGACATCGCGGACCAGNNGGTCCGCAAGCTGGCCGAGAAGACCCAGGCCGCCACCCTGGACGTGCGCCGGGAGATCGAGGCCATCCGCGACAAGGTGGGCCAGACCCGCCGGGGTGTGGAGGAGGCCGCGGAGCTGGTGCACGAGAGCGTGCGCCTGGCCCAGGAGTCCGGTGCGGCCCTGAACGAGATCGTGCGCCTGGCCGGGGCCAGCACCGAGCGCATCCAGGCCATCGCCGTGGCCGCGGAGCAGCAGTCCCAGGCCAGCGAGGACCTGAACAGGACCATCAACACCGTGAACAACATCTCGGCCGAGACCGGCCAGTCCATGGCCGGGGCCGACGAGGCCGTGGGCGGGCTGGGCGTGAGCGTCCGCTCCCTGTCCACCATGACCCGGGTCTTCGAGCTGGTGGGCGGCGGCTCGCTCAAGGAGGTCATCGCCTCCCTGGCCGCGGACCCGGACCTGCTCTCCCTGGAGCGGACCCGCATGGAGCGGGCCCTGCGCGACAAGGCCCGGGCCCATCCCTTCCTGGAGCTGCTCTACGTCACCGACGCCGCGGGCCGCCAGCTCGTGGAGAACATCCCCCAGCCCGGCCAGGAGACCGCCGAGGACCGCGCCGCCCTGGGCCGCGACTGGTCCTCCAGGCCGTGGTTCACCGGGCCGGTCCAGAGCCAGTCCCTGTACGTCTCGGACGTGTACGTGTCCCAGGCCTCGGGCCGGAACTGCATCACCGTGTCCAGCCCGTTCCGGGACTCCGGGGGCAGGACGCTCGGGATCATCGCCGCGGACGTGAACGTGGGGAGCTAGAGCATCTTTTCCAGGAAGCTCTTGATGCGCGGGAGCTCCACGCCGGAGGCGAAGAACTCCTGGGGCGAGCCCTGGGCCAGGAACCGGCCGTTCTCCATGAAGATCACCGTGTCCGCCACCTCGCGGGCAAAGCCCATGTTGTGGGTCACGATGACCATGGTCATGCCGTCCGCGGCCAGTTGGCGGATGGTGTCGAAGACCTCGCCCACCAGCTCCGGATCGAGCGCGCTGGTGGGTTCGTCGAAGAGCATGATCTTGGGGTTCATGGCCAGGGCCCGGGCAATGGCCACGCGCTGCTTCTGGCCGCCGGACAGGGTCACGGGATAGGCGTCCTTCCAGCGCTCCATGCCCACCCGGCCGAGCATGGCCAGGGCCGTGGCCCGGGCCTCGTCGCGGCTCTTGCCGAGCACGGTGAGCGGGCCCTCCATGACGTTGCCGGCCACGGTCATGTGCGGGAACAGGTTGAACTGCTGGAAGACCATGCCGACCGCGGTCCGCAGAGCGCAGACCTTCTTCTGCCGCTCCCGGCCCCGGCGGCCCCAGAGCTCCGCGCCACAGGCCCGGCCCTCGAAGACCATCTCCCCGGAATCTGCGGTCTCCAGCACGTTCATGGTCCGCAGCAGGGTGGACTTGCCCGAGCCGCTGGGACCCACAATGACCACCTTCTCGCCGCGCCGGATGGACAGGCTCACGCGGTCCACGGCCGTGTGCCGGCCGTAGCGCTTGACGATGTCCTTGAGCTCCAGGATGTAGTCCATCTAGCGCCTCTCGTAGACCCCGAGCCGGTGCTCCAGGCGCTCGAAGACGAAGGTGAAGACCGTGGTGAAGCAGAGGTAGATCACGGCCGCCAGCACGAGCACCGTGACGTTGAAATAGGCGTTGAAGATCTGGTCCGCCGAGCGCATCAGCTCGACCATGGCGATGGTCGAGACCAGGGCCGTGTCCTTGATGAGCGCGATGAACTCGTTGGCCACGGGCGGCACGAGCCGCTTGTAGGTCTGGGGGATGATCACCCGACGCATGGTCTGCCAGGGGGTCATGCCCAGGGCCTTGGCCGCCTCGGTCTGGCCGTGGTCGATGCTCTGGATCGCGCCGCGGATGATCTCGGCCAGATAGGCCGAGTAGTTCAGGCCCAGGCCGAGAAAGGCCGCGCTCACGGGCGAGAGCGTGATGCCCAGGGCGGGCAGGCCGTAGTAGATGAAAAAGAGCTGCAGGAGCAGCGGCGTGCCCCGGAACAGCCAGATCACGAACCAGCAGATCCCGGACAGGGCCTTCACCGGGCTGATGCGGCCCAGGGCGATGAGCAGGCCGCCCAGAGGCGACACGGCCATGGTGAAGAAGACCAGGAGCAGGGTCATGAGGCTGCCCGTGAGCAGCGTGGGCAGGAAGCGCAGCACGTCGTCCAGGTAGCGCCGCCACTGGGGCAGGCGCTCACGCTGCATGGCCGCCACCACGTTCCCGGCCTCGGCGTTGTCCGGGTACACGGCCAGGACCTCGCGGGCCACGGCCTCGGCCCCGTCCAGGTCGCCCCGGGCGGCGCGCTGGCGGGCCACCTGCATGCGGCTGTCCACGAACTGGCCCTCGTCGCCGGCCGGACCGGGCGCGGGCACCTGGAGGAAGAAGGCCTCGGCAGCGGGCAGGTCGCCGCGCAGCAGGGCCTCGCGGCCCTGGCCCAGGAGCGCG
>DFYP01000183.1 GCA_002382645.1 Desulfovibrio sp. UBA4079
CAAGACCATCATCAACGACATGCAGCAGAACTGAATTCGTTGAGGAGTGTCCCCGGGAAGTCCCCTGTTGCAGGACTTCCCGGGGATTTGAAAATGGCGCACAATTCCCTGGAAATCATGTAGAAAGATATTGGGGAGTTTCCGGGGATCAGGAAGATGGGAGAACTCTTCGGCACCTTTGTGCGTTCCAGGCGCCAGGCCCTGGATCACGAACGCGGCGGCTACTCCATTCGCAAACTGGCCGAACGCATCCGTGTGCATCATTCCTTTTTGAGCAAGATCGAGCGCGGCGAACCGGCCTGCCTCTCGGAGCGCAAGCTCGTGGCCCTGGCCGTGGAGCTGGGCGAGGACCCGGACCTGCTCCTGGCCATGAACGGCAAGGTGGCCGAGGACGTGCGCCGGGCCATTCTCAAGCGGCCGGCCCTGTTCAGCAGGCTCATCCGCGAGCTGCGCCACGCCCCGGACGAGGAGGTCAAGACCCACCGGGCCCTGCGCCGGGACCGCACGCGCCTGGCCCAGCGCCTCTGCGACAAGGGCCGCCTCCTGCGCGAGGCCCTGGAGGGCCGCCGGGCCTCGGAGCTGGAGCTCCGGCTGTTCCGCCAGGCCATCCACAACGGGCCCACGGCCACGGTCCTGGTGGACACCCATGGCTACGTGACCTACGCCAACCCGGCCTTCCTGCGGCTCTGGGGCTTTGCCGACGAGCGCGAGGCCCTGGGGGTGCACCGCGACATGCTCTGGGCCGACGCCGCCACGGTGCCCGACTACCTCAAGGCCATCCTGGCCGACGGCCGCCCCCGGGTCATCGAGCGCAATGGCCGCCGCATCGACGGCCGGACCTTCCAGGCCCGGGTCCAGGCCATGCCCTACACCGACCTCCAGGGCCGCCCCCTGGGCGGTCTGGCGGCCATCGAGGACGTGACCCGCGAACGGGCCCTGGTCCAGGGCCTCATCCGCAGCAACCAGTGGCTGCGGCAGTTCGTGGAGAACATGAACGACGTGGTCTTCACCATCGGGGCCGACGGGCTGTTCACCTACATCTCGCCCTCGGTGGAACGGGCCTTTGGGTTCCAGCCCGAGGAGGTGGTGGGCCGGCACTTCGCGCAGTTCCTCTGGCACGGGGACCTGGACCTGGCCGAGGCCCACGTGCGCCTGGCCCTCCAGGGCCAGTCCACGGTCTTTGAATGCCGCTCCATGCGCGCCGACGGCCGGGTGGTCTGGTCCCGGGTCTCCCTGGCCTCGCGCCGGAACGAGGGCGAGCGCATCCTCGGCATCCAGGGCGTGTCCGTGGACATCACCGCGCGCAAGAGCACCGAGGCCGTGCTCGACGGCCTGCTCAAGGGCATGCGCCAGCCCCTGGACGCGGCCCTGGGCCTCCTGGAACAGGCCCTGGCCGAGCGCCGGGCCGAGGACAGGAAGGCCCGGCTCACGGCCCTGCGCGAGGCGCTTCTGCATCTGCGCGGCCTGGACGAGCGGCTGGAGCGGCACTGGCCCCCCAACGAGGTCCCGGCCATCCCCGAACCCATGGATTTGGACCGGTTCCGGAACGGCTCCCCCCCCGATGCCCGTTCCGGAGCGCGCCGCGGCTCCTTGCGCCCGGCCCGGCCGCGCATCCTCCTGGTGGAGGACCCGGTCCATGAAACCCAGGCGGCGGGCGTGCTGCTGGACCGCCTGGGTTTCTCCCACACACGCACCCGGGACGCGGGCGAGGCCGTCCTGCTCCTGGCCCGGCGGACCTACGCCCTGGCCTTCCTGGACCTGGACCTGCCGGACCTGGACTACCCGGACCTGGTCCGCGAGCTGCGCGGGGAGCGGGGCGGGTTCTCGCGCCGGGCCGTGCTCCTGGGCCTGGCCTGGCCCGGCCGTCAGCGCCGCGAACGGGACTGCCTGGTGGCCGGCCTGGACGGGGTCCTGCACAAGCCGCTCAGCGTGGGCCGGCTGGCCGAGACCCTGGAATTGGTGCCTGGCCTGGGGTCCCGGAGCGGGGCCTTGCCTTCCGATGCAAGTTCCTGATAGCTTGGGCAAAAGCCGCTGCAGGGCGGCACAACCCCAGCCGGGAGCCGCAACATGGCCGACATCGCCAAGATCCTCTGCGCCGTGGATTTTTCCAGCATGGCACCTCGGGTGGCCGACTACGGCGTCACCCTGGCCCGGGCCCTGAACGTGCCCCTGCACCTGCTCTACGTGGCGCCCACCCTGCGCCGCTACGGCTCCTTCGCCGTGGCCGAGGAGAGCATCGAGAATTTCGTGGCCGCCATCCTGGCCGGGGCCCGCGAGACCATGGACGAGTTCCTGGCCCGCCACTGCCAGGGCGTCACGGCCTCGGGTTCGGTGGAGATGGGCTACGCGCCCGAGGCCATCGTCAACGTGGCCAAGGACCTGGGCTGCGGGCTCATCGTCATGGGCACCCACGGCCGCCGGGGCATCGACCGCATCGTCTTCGGCTCGGTGGCCGAGAAGGTGGTCAAGAGTTCGCCCCTGCCGGTGTTGACCATCCATCCCGAACCCGGGAAGTAGACCGCGCTGCTGCGAAAAAAAGCCCCCGGACCGCTCGGCCCGGGGGCTTTTTTCGCGCGCGGATCAGGCCGCGGCAAAGGCGTTGAATTGTTGCTGGGCCTCGTGCTGGGCCAGGTGGCGGATTTCGGCCACGATGTTCTGGCGGGACAGGAGCAGGCGCACGGCGTCGCGGTCCAGGTCCCCGGCCTCGGCCAGGGACAGGAGCAGGTCGCGGACCTGGGCCGGGGACATGCCCGGCCGGTAGGGCCGGTCCTCCAGCAGGGCGGTGAACACGTCGGCCACGGCCAGGAGCAGGGAGGGGCGCCGCAGCTCGGCCCGGGTCAGGCCCTGGGGATAGCCCCGGCCGTTGGGCCGCTCGTGGTGCCGCCCGCCGTACTCGGCCACGTCCTCCAGCCCGGGCACCGAGGAGAGCACCCGTTCCCCGATCTCGGCGTGGCGGCGCATGATCTCGGCCTCGGACAGGTTCAGGGCCCCGGGCTTTTCCAGGATTTCCCCGGGCACGGCCAGCTTGCCCAGGTCGTGCAGGTTCCCGGCCAGGAGCACGAGCCCCTGGTCGTCCGGGGAGAACCCGTCCATCTCGGCCAGGGCCCGGCCCACCTCGGCCACGGCCCGGGAGTGGGTGGCGGTGAAGCGCGAGCGGAAGTCGATGACCTGGGAGAAGGTCAGGGAGAAGTCCAGGATCTGGCCGTCTTCCAGGGCCGTGCTCGGGCAGGGGCCCTGGCACAGCCCGTCCTGCACCGCGTCCTCCCAGAAGTCCGGGGCCAGGCTCGTGGCCGAGGCCGTGTCCTGGAGCACCCGCACGGCCTCGGGGTCGAAGCTGCGGCCCGCCAGGAAGCGCGTGGCCTTGAGGGCCTGGGCCGCCTCGGCGGCCAGGTCGCGGTCCCGGCGCAGGTACACGTCCACCCGGTCGGCCAGGTTGAGCACGTTGCCCAGGAAGAGCATCCGGGGCTCCTCGGGGATGTCCCCGAACTCGTCGAAGCGGGTGTGGTGGCGGCGCACCAGCCGGGCGGCCCGCTCCAGGCCCGGGGCGGGCCGGAGCAGCCGCCAGCCGGTCTCGGCGTGGCCCTCGTCCAGGGTGTCGAACTGGAGCGCGTCCAGGCGGCTCTTCAGGGTGAAGGCCCCCACGTCGTGCAGGAGCCCGGCCAGGCGCAGGTCCTCCAGCTCCGAGGCGGAGAGCCCCAGGCGGACGCCCAGGGCCGTGGCGATGGCCGCCACCCGGCGGTGGTGCCCGGCCACGGCCGGGCTGATCAGGTCCAGGGCACTGGCCAGGCCGGAGACGAGATCCAGGAGCTGGATGCGCACGGGTATCGCCTTGATTCCTTGTTCAATTTCCGCCGCAAATCACCAGGGGCCGCGCTGATTATAATGCCACCACTGCAAATGTACAGCCTCCGGGACGATCCGGGACATGATTATCAAACGGGCTGGGGCGGGCCTTGCGCGGCGCGGATCGGCGGGGAAAAGCGTTCAGGGACGGGGTTCGTGGTCCTTGGCGGGATGCTCCTCGGCGGCCGGGGTGTGGGCGGCGCAGTCCTCCACCTCGTGGCGGGCCTTGCTGCGCATCCGGCGCACCAGCCAGAGGGCCAGGCCGGCCAGGGCGATGGCCGCGAAGACGTACATCTCCACGCGCTTCACGTCGTGGAGGAAGGTCTGGGCCGCGCTGCCGAACAGGTATCCGGCCGAGGCGAAGGTCACGGACCAGACCACGGCCGCGATGAGGTTCAGGCTGAAGTACTGCCAGGCCTTGATCGGGCTCATGCCGATGACGAAGGGGGTCACGTTGCGCAGGCCGTAGAAGAAGCGGAAGCTCAGGATCACGGCGTAGCGGTAGCGGTGGAGCAGGCAGGCCACGCGGTAGGCCTTGCCCTTGAGCTTGGGCCAGCGTTCGAACACGGCCATGCCCTTCCAGCGGCCGATGTAGAAGTAGAGCTGGTCGCCGAAAAAGGTCCCGGCCCCGCCCGCGAGCATCACCAGGGTCAGATCCAGGTGCCCGGTGAAGGCCGCGAAGCCGCACAGGAGCATGATGGTCTCGCCTTCCAGGAAGGTGCCGATGAACAGGGCGAAGTAGCCGTAGTCCCGGATGAGGTGCTGCAAGAATTCCATGTAATCTTCCTGTCATCTTGACTATGCGCTGGCGCGGGCCGGGTCAAGGGCGGCAGGGGGTCCTCAGCGCACCGTCACCAGTCCGTAATGCTTCTTGCCCTTGCGCAGCACCAGGACGTTGCCCAGGAAGTCGCCGGGCCCGGGCGCGTGGGCCGGGTCCGAGACGCGGTTTCCGGACAGGGTCAGGCCCCCGGCCTGGATGTCCTTGCGGGCCTGGCCCTTGGAGGGCGCCAGCCCGAGGTCCACGAGCATCTGGGGCAGGTCCGGCAGGCCGCCGCGTTCGTAGGAGGCGTGCGGCGCGCTCTCCAGGGCCGCGGCCAGCAGCCCGGGCTCCACGGAGCGCAGGTCGCCCTTGCCGAACAGGGCCTCGGAGGCGGCCAGGACCTGGTCCAGGGCATTCTGGCCGTGGATCATGATGGTGGTCTCGGCGGCCAGGCGCTTCTGGGCCGCGCGGGCCCCGGGGTCCGCGGCGAGCTGGGCCTCCAGTTCCGCGATCTCTTCCTGCGAAAGGAAGGTGAAGTACTTCAAAAACTTGACCACGTCGCGGTCGTCGGTGTTCAGCCAGAACTGGTAGAAGGCGTAGGGGCTGGTCAGGCCCGCGTCCAGGAACACCGCGCCCTTTTCGCTCTTGCCGAACTTCTTGCCCGAGGCCGTGGTGATGAGCGGGAAGGTCAGGGCGAAGGCCTCGCCCCCGGCCTTGCGCCGGATGAGCTCGGTGCCCGCGGTGATGTTGCCCCACTGGTCCCCGCCGCCGATCTGGAGCTTGCAGCCGAGGGTTTGGTAGAGGTGGCAGAAGTCGAAGCCCTGGAGCAGCATGTAGGAGAATTCGGTGTAGGAGATGCCCACGTCCTCGCGCTCCAGACGGCCCTTGACCGAGTCCTTGGCCAGCATCCAGTTCACCGTGAAGTGCTTGCCCACGTCCCGGAGCATCTCCAGGAAGCTCACGTTCGCGGTCCACTCCAGGTTGTTGACCACCAGGGGCTTGCCCCCGGCGTTGCGCTCGAAGAAGTCCTCCACCTGGGCCTGGATGCGGGCGGCCCGGGCGTCCAGCACCGCGGGGTCGGAGAGCTCGCGCTCCTTGTCCTTGCCCGAGGGGTCGCCGATGCGGCCCGTGGCCCCGCCCAGAAGGAACACGGGCTTGTGCCCGGCGCGCTGCATCCGGGCCAGGCAGAGCAGGGGCACCAGGTTGCCGATGTGCAGGCTCTCGGCCGTGGGATCGAAGCCGCAGTACATGCTCTGGCCCGGGATTCCCAGGTATTCGCGGACCTTGGCCTGGTCCGAGACCTGATGCACCAGCCCGCGCCAGGAGAGTTCGTCGTAGATGTTCATGGCTGACCTCGCATGGAGGCAGTGATGTACGCCAAACAGGCCGGGAAGTAAAACTGGCGCAGGGCCGCGGATGGGGTATGATGGCCCCCGGAGGCATTCATGACCGCGCGCAGCCCTTTCGCGTCCCTCTGCTCGGTGAGCTTTCTGGCCCGGTTCTCCTACGCCCTGGCCCGCAACCCGGTGCTGCCCCTGTTCGCCCTGGCCCTGGGCGCCGGGCCCGAGGCCGTGGGCCTGGCCGTGGGCGTGTCCACGGTCACGGGCATCCTGTTCAAGATGCCCGCGGGCGCGCTCTCGGACGTGCTCGGCCGCCGCCGGGTGCTCCTGACCGGGCTCTGCGTGTTCGCCTTCGCGCCCTTCCTCTACCTGGCCGTGGACAGCTACCAGGGCCTGGTGCTCGTGCGCTTCATCCACGGCTTCGCCACGGCCGTGTACGGCCCGGTGATCATGGCCGTGGTGGCCCAGAGCGCCGGAGGGAGAAAGGGCGAGATGCTCTCCTGGTTCTCCTCGGTGGGCATCGTGGGCGGGCTTCTGGGCGCGCCCGTGGGCGGGCTGCTCCTGTCCCTGGCCTCGGGGCCGGAGGGCTACGCGGGATGGGCCTTTCCGGCCGTGTACCTGCTCTGCGGCGTGAGCGGCCTGGGGGCCCTGGTCCTGGGCTGGCGCGTGCTCCCGGACGCCCCCTCGGGCCATGCCGGGACCGGCCTGGGCGCGCGGCTCAAGGCCTTTGTCTCGGGCATCAAGGAGGTCTCGGCGGACCGCCGGGTCCTGGCCGCGTCCACGGCCGAGGGCGTGCAGAACATGGGCCTGGGCGCGCTGGAGGCCTTTTTGCCGGTGTACGCCGTGACCGTGGCCGGGCTCCCGGAATACCAGGCCGGCCTGCTCTGGGCCGCCCAGATCGTGGTCACCCTGCTGTCCAAGCCGCTCCTGGGCCGGTTCTCGGACCAGCGCGGCCGGGCCCCGCTCATCCTCTGCGGCATGGCCTGCTGCGCCGCGCCCCTGGCGCTTATCCCGCACCTGGCCGGGTTCTGGAGCCTGCTGGTCGCCTGCCTGGTCTTCGGCCTGGGCGAGGCCCTGGTGACCTCCTCCTCGGCGGCCCTGGTGGCCGACGTCTGCAAGGAGCGGCACTTCGGCACGGCCATGGGCGTGTTCGGCACGCTCTTCGACGTGGGCCACGCCTCGGGCCCGATCCTGGGCGGCATCCTGGTGGGGCTCCTGGGCCTGGGCCCGGCCTTCGCCGTGCTGGCCCTGATCCTGGGCCTGTCCATGCCGCTCTGCGCCCGGTACCTGCGGAATCCTGAACCGACAACTCCCAAGGAGGCCCCATGACCCGCCTGGTGAAGCCCGCTGCGCTCAAGGAACTGGGTTCGTCCGTGGACATCCTGGACGTGCGCCGGGAGGCCGATTTCCGGGCCGCGCCCGGGATGATCCCCGGGGCCCGCAAGCAGGACCCCGAGGCCGTGGAGCAGTGGCTCCCGGGCCTGGACCGGAAACGTCCGCTGGTGGTCTATTGCGCCCGGGGCGGGTCCGTGAGCCGGGGCGTGGCCGAGAAGCTGGCCGCGGCCGGGCTGGATGTGGCGGTGCTCGAGGGCGGCATCGCGGGCTTCCAGGGCTAGCCCTCGGCCCAGGCCTCGATCTTCCGGCAGCGGCCCGTGGCCGGGTCGATGTTGAGCAGCGCCCCGCGCAGCCGCGCGGGCGCGTCGGCCACCTCGAAGCGTTCCGGCAGTCCGGTGAGGAAGCGCCGGAGCACGGCCTGGGGCTCCATGCCCAGGCAGGAGGGGAACGGCCCGCACATGCCCGCGTCCGTGAGAAAGCCCGTGCCGCCGGGCAGCACGCAGGCGTCCGCGGTCTGGACATGGGTGTGCGTGCCGATGACCGCCGAGACCTTGCCGTCCAGGTGCAGGGCCAGGCCGATCTTCTCGCTGCTGGCCTCGGCGTGGAAGTCGATGATCCGGATGGCCACGTCCTCGGGCACCTGGGCCAGGGCCGCCTCGGCGGCCCGGAACGGGCAGTCCACCGGGTCCATGAACACCCGGCCCTGAAGGTTGATGAGGGCCACGGCGGGCGCGTTTTCCGGCCGGAGCACGCAGAGCCCCCGGCCCGGGCCCCCGGGATAGTTCCAGGGCCGCAGGAGCCGCTCCTCGGACTCCAGCACGGGCAGGAGGTCCCTGTAGCGCCAGATGTGGTTGCCGCTGGTCAGGGCGTCGCAGTCCGCCAGCAGTTCCGCGGCGTTCTTGGCCGACAGGCCCAGGCCCGCCGAGGCGTTCTCGGCGTTGGCCAGGAGCAGGTCCAGGCCCAGTTCGCGGCGCAGGGCCTGGGCCCGCTCGCGCACCAGGGTGCGGCCCGGACGGCCCACGATGTCGCCGAGGAAGAGGATGCGCATGAAGGGAATGTACGCCCCGGGGGTGCGGGGCGGCAAGGGGTGCGGCCCGGGCCGTGCCGTGCCGGCAGGCCGTTGAAAAATTCGCCCTGGCTGCGTTGCTTCAAAAAACTCAAATCCTCGCGTATGGGAGAGACGCGTCGGCCTTGAGTTTTTTCGCGCCTTGCCCTGGCGTTTTTTGAACGGCCTGTGGAACAGGGTTTTGTCAACGGTCTGCCGAACAGGGGCCGGAGGATGACCATGCGCACGCTCGCGCTCATTCTGCTTTTGCTCGCCTTGGCCCTGCCCGCGTCCGCCGGGGACGACGGCCAGGTCCATGGCCCCTTTCACTACGCCTGCGACGACGGCACGCGCTTCACCGCGCTGTTCGACAACCGTTTGCCGGCCCTGATCCTGACCTTTCCCGGAGGCGAGACCCTGACCCTGCCCCAGGTCCTGTCCGGGTCCGGCATCCGCTACGCCGACGGCCGCCACGAGTTCTGGGGCAAGGGCGCGGACGCCTCCTGGACCGTGGGCAAGGGGCTGCCCACGCAGTGCCATACGCCTGACGAATTCTAGGCCGGGCCGCTGAAAAATCCGCCATGGCCGCGTTGCTTCAAAAAGCGCAAACCCTCGCGGAGTTGAGATACGCGTCGGGCTTGCGCTTTTCTCGCGCCTTGCCCTGACGGTTTTTGAGCGGCCCGCGAGAGGGAGAAAGCTGCGCCGGGCGCCATGGCCGCGTTGCTTCAGACCGGGAAGGTGCGGGTGTTCTAGGCCGGCAGGACCGGGGGCTCGGGCTCCTGGCCCGCGTCCTGGACCAGGGGCGTGGGGTTCAGGGTCCCGCGCAGGAGCAGGGCCTCGAAGTCCTGGGCCGTGAGCGGCGGGGCGAACAGATAGCCCTGCACGAAGCGGCAGCCCTCGGCCCGCAGGAAGGCGAGCTGGGCCTCGGTCTCCACGCCCTCGGCCACCACGGGCAGGCCCAGGCCCTCGGCCATGGACAGGATGGCCCGGGCCAGGGCGCGGCCCCGGCCGTTCTCCTCAACGATGCGGTCCACGAAGGTCTTGTCCATCTTCACGGCCTGGAGCGGCAGGGCCATGAGGTAGCTCATGGAGGAGTACCCGGCCCCGAAGTCGTCCAGGGCGAAGCGCACCCCGTGGGAGCGCAGGTCCTCCATCATGGTCTGGGCCGCTTGGAAGTTCTTCAGCAGCGCGGTCTCGGTGATCTCCAGCTCCAGGGACCCGGGGTCCAGGCCGGTGCGGTCGAGGATCTCGAGCACGCGCTTGGGCAGGTCCAGGCGCCGGAAGTGCTGGGCCGAGAGGTTCACCGACAGGGTCAGGCCCAGGTGCCCGGCGGCCTTCCAGGCCACGGCCTGGCGGCAGGCCTGCTCGAGGACGAACAGGTCGATGGGCACGATGAGCCCGCTGGACTCGGCGAACGGGATGAAGGCCGAGGGCGGCCGCAGGGTCCCGTCGTGGTCGCGCCAGCGCACCAGGGCCTCCATGCCGGCCACGCGGTTGCCCTCGATCTCCACCTTGGGCTGGTAGAGCACGCTGAAGCGCTCCTCGGCCAGGGCCTGGCGCAGCTCGGACTCCAGGGTCAGGCGGCGCACGGCCTGGTCGTTCAGGTCCTTCTTGTACAGCCCGAAGGTGTTCTTGCCCTGCTCCTTGGCCCGGTACATGGCCAGGTCCGCGCACTGCACCAGGCGCTCGGCGTCCTCGGCGTCCAGGGGATAGACCGCGATGCCCACGCTCACGCCCAGGTAGATCTCCGAACCCTCCACCAGGAAGGGCGGGCGCAGGGCCGCCAGGAGGTCCTTGGCCACGCGCATGAGCGCGTCGATGCCCTCCATGTCCTCGAGGATCACGGCGAACTCGTCCCCGCCCAGGCGGGCCAGGGTGTCGCTGTTGCGCAGCACCGAGGCGAAGCGCGCCGCGGCCTCGCGCAGGATCAGGTCCCCGGCGGAGTGGCCCAGGGAGTCGTTGACGTGTTTGAACTCGTCCAGGTCCAAGAGGAGCAGGCCCACCTCGGCCTCTTCCCGGCCCGCGGTCAGCATGGCCCGGCGCAGGCGGTCCTGGAACAGCTGGCGGTTGGCCAGGCCGGTGAGGGCGTCGTAGAAGGCGTGGCGCTCGAGCTGGCGCTCGTTGGCCTTCTGGGCGGTGATGTCCAGGATCGAGCCCATGGACAGCTCGGTGCCCGGGATGGTGGCCACGGTGAGGTGGACCTCGCGGACCTCGCCCCGGCGGGTCAGGATGCGGCTTTCGTAGCCCCGGGGGGCCAGGCCCGGGGTCTTGCGGCGCAAGCTGTGGTACTCGCGCATCCGCGGCAGGTCGTCGGGGTGGAAGAATTCGGTCCAGCTGCGGCCCACCACCAGGTCCCGGGGGCCCAGGCCCACCAGGTTGAGGAACTCGGGGTTGGCCAGCTGGATGCGGGTGTCCGCGGCCACCAGGATGGTGGCGGCGCCGGTGTTCATGAACAGGGTGCGGTAGCGCTCCTCGCTCTGGGACAGCTGGTCCTTCTGGCGGGCGATGGTCTCCTCCTGGGCGCGCACCTCGGTCATGTCGAACCAGACCGCCAGGGCCCCCAGGAGGTTGCTGTCCAGGTCCCGGATGGGCGTGGCCGTGACGTTGAAGACCTTCTCGCCCTGGGCCAGCTGGTAGCGCACCTCGCCGGTGACGATGCGCTCCTCGGTCAGGGCCAGGAGCAGCAAGGTGGGGTGGGCCGGGTCGCCGTACAAGAACTGCCCGGAGACCTCGCCCAGGTGGTCGATGGGCGAGCCGCTCTTGCCGAAGGCCGCGAGCAGGCGATGGTTCAGGAAGGTCAGGCGGTTGTCCCGGTCCACCACGGCGCAGGGCAGGGCGAAGCCGGAGAGCACGCCCTGGGCGAACCCCAGGCGGTTCTTCAGCTCGGCCACCATGTGCTGGAGGTTCTCGGCCAGGTTCCTCAGCTCGCAGCAGGAGCCCGGCTGGAGCGTGGCGCTGAAGTCGCCCCGGGCCACGGCCGAGGTGAAGGCCTTCATGTCCTTGATGGGCCGCACCACCAGGGTCCCCACGAGCAGGGAGATGGTGGCCACGAGCACGAGGACGGTCAGGCCCCCCAGGATCAGGAGGAAGTCGCGCTGCCCGGCCGCGGCCTTGGCCAGCTCGGCCACCGAGGCGCTCATGCAGACGATCCAGCCGGTGCGCTGGTCCTCGGCCAGGGCGTAGTAGCGGTCCTCGCCGCGCCAGGGCGCGGTCATCTCGCCGGTGCGGATGACGAGGGCCCGGCGGGTCACGTTCTCGTTGTTCACGTCGCGGAAGAGCAGGGCCCGGTCCGTGGCGTGGGCGATGACCCGGCCGCGGGCGTCGAACATGAGCGCGTGGCCGCGGGAGGCGAAGCGCAGGGGGTCGATGAAGGCCTCGGTGAAGCGGTTCCAGTAGGTCAGCACGGCCACCCCGCCCAGGAGCCGGCCCTTGGGGTCGCGCAGGGCCCGGGACTGGGCCAGGGCGTGGATCTGGCCGTCCTCGCGGGCGGTCAGGATCTCCGGGGAGGTGTAGGACTCGCCGCCGGTCAGGATGGCCCGCACGTAGTCCCTGGCGGCCAGGTCGCGGCCCGTGAGGTCCTCGCCGTCGGCGTTGCGGCCGGCCAGCACGCGGCCCTGGAGGTCGAAGACGAGCAGGGCCCAGTACGACCCGTCCTTGAGGTACTCGTCCAGGCGCTCCCGGGCCCGGGCCGGGGCCCCGGCCACGGCCTCGTGCAGGGCGGCCTGGGCCACCAGGGAGCGGGTCATGATCTCGCCGTTGTCCAGGAACAGGTCCAGGGACTGGACCGTGGCCCGGGCGGTCTGGCGCATGGCCTGCTCTTCCAGCTCCAGGGCCAGTTCGTAGAAGGAGCCGGACACGTGGCCGACCATGAAGGTCACGGCCAGGGTCACGGCCAGGGTCACCGCGCCCACCAGGACGGTGTTGATGCGCTTCGCGAACATGGTCAGGCCTTCGCGCCTTGGGCCGTGCCGCGGGGACCGGGTGAGGGAGATCCCGGCCCCCGCGGCGAAGCTCCGCAGCGTATGGCTATCATATGATAGCCAAAAGCGTTCGGGCAAGCATCCCAAGGCCTTTGGCGAACGGCCGGAGAAAAAATAACGGCAGGTCCGGAAAGGGCGGCACGGAGCGGGAAAACACCAGGATTGCCTAGATTCCGGTGCAGATCAGGCGCAGGGCCCGGCTCAGTTCCTCCAGGTCCACGGGCTTGGACAGGTAGCCGTCCATGCCCGCTTCCAGGCAGCGCTCGCGGTCCCCGAGCATGGCGTGGGCCGTGAGGGCGATGACCGGGATGCGCTCCCGGCCGCCCAGGCCCGGCTTGGCGCGGATGGCCAGGGTGGCCGCGATGCCGTCGAGCACCGGCATCTGCACGTCCATGAGCACGCAGTCGAAGTCCTCCCGGTGCAGGCGCTCCAGGGCCTCCTGGCCGTTCTCGGCCTGGGCCGCGCTGTGCCCGAGCTTGCCCAGGAAGCGGGCCGTGAGCGTGCGGTTCACGGTGTCGTCCTCGACCACGAGCACGCGCAGGGCCGGGCACCGCCCGTGGTCCAGGGGCTCCGCGGCCTGGTCCGGGACCGCGTTCCCGTCCCGGGCCCGGATGCAGAAGCTCACGGTGCAGCCCTTGCCCGGCTCGCTCTCCAGGACCACGTTGCCGCCCATGAGCTCCACCAGCCGCTTGACGATGGACAGGCCCAGGCCCGTGCCCTGGTGGCGGCGGGTGAGCGAGCCGTCGGCCTGGGTGAAGGGCTGGAAGATGCCGGGAAGCTGCTCGTCGGCGATGCCGATGCCCGTGTCCGAGACGGAGAAGAAGACCCGGGCCTCGCCCGGCCGGGTGGGCGGCAGGGGGTAGGCCTCCACCCGCACGAAGCCCTGGTCCGTGAACTTCACGGCGTTGCCCACCAGGTTGAAGAGCACCTGCCGGAGCCGCGCCGGGTCGCCCAGTATGGGCCGGTCCAGGGCCGGGTCCACATGGAAGCTGAACTCCAGGCCCCGGGCCCGGCACACCGGGCTGAACAGCTTGCCCACCGCGGCCAGCACCTTGGCCACGTCCAGGGGCTCGCTGGTGAGCCGGAGCGCCCCGGCCTCCATCTGGGAGAAGTCCAGGATGTCGTTCAAGATGGTCAGGAGGTGGCGGCCGGAGTCCAGGGCCGTGCCCGTGCATTCGGCCTGCTCCGGGCTCTGGATCGTGTCGCGCAGGAGCTGGAGCATGCCGAGCATGCCGTTCAAGGGCGTGCGGATCTCGTGGCTCATGTTGGCCAGAAATTCGCTCTTGGTCCGGCTGGCGGCCTCGGCCTGGGCCGTGGCCGCGCGCAGGGCCTCCTCCACCTGGCGGCGGCGGAGGATCTCGGCCATGAGCTCGTCGTTGGTCTGCAAGAGCTCCTCGTTGGTGGCCGCCAGCTCCTCGTTGGCCGCGGCCAGCTCCTCCTCGTAGAGCACCTGGCTGCTCACGTCCTGGTGCGTGCCGACCACGCGCCGGGAGTTGCCGTCCGGGTCCCGGGCCACGACCATGCCCCGGGACAGGATCCAGCGCACCCTGCCGTCCCGGGTGCGCACCCGGTAGCGGGCCTCGAAGGGCGGCCCGCCGGCCAGGTGGGCATGGAGCAGGGCCTCGGCGCGCTCCCGGTCCTCCGCGAACACGTGGGAGATCCAGGTCGAATGGTCCATCTCGGAGTCCGGCGGATAGTCCAGCAGGGCCAGGTCGTTGGGGCTGCGGTAGACCTTGTCCGTGGCCAGGTCCCAGTCCCAGATCCCGTCGTTGGTGGCGGCCAGGGCCAGTTCCAGGCGCTCCTCGCTCTTGCGGCGGGCCTCCTCGACCTGCTTGCGGCCGGTGACGTCCTCCATGAGCCCGAGCACGCCCTCCACCCGGCCCCCGGGGTCGCGCAGGGGCGCGGTGTGCAGGCGCACGTCCACCAGGATTCCGTCCTTGCGCTTGCGGCGCAGCTCCACCCCGGAGAAGCTCTCGCCGGAGAGCACCCGGCTGATGATCCGGTGGGACTCCTCCTTGCTGCCCTCGGGCACGAAGGGCAGGGACCCGCCGATGACCTCGCTCGCGGTCCAGCCGAACAGGGCCTGGGCCGCCGGGTTCCAGAGCAGCACGCGATCGGCGCGGTCCAGCACGCAGAGGGCCAGGGGCGAGGCCTGCACCAGGGTTTCCAGGAGCCGGCTCGTCTCGCCCAGGGCCGTGCGCGCGGCCTCGGCCTGGCGCAGGCTGCGGGACAGGCCGCGGTTGAACCGGAGCATGGCGCGGTAGTGCCAGAACCAGAGCGCCGCCAGGGTCAGGGCCAGGAGCCCGCCGAAGGCCAGGGCCAGGCGCTGCACCGTCCAGTAGGGATGGGGAGCGCCGTACCAGCGGTCCACCAGGTCCTGGTACCCGGGGCTGGAGACGAGCGCCTGGGACGGCTCGGCCAGACGCGCGAGCAGGTCCCTGCGGTCCTTGGCCACGGCCAGGGAGCGCTTGAATTCGAAGTCCGGGCCGGGCTGGAAGCGCACGAGATGGCCGAGGTTCGCGCGGTCCACCAGGTATTGGAGCTCCAGCTTGCCCGCGGCCACGGCGTCCACCTCCCCGGCCAGCAGGGCGAAGAGGTTCTGCTCCAGGCTGCGGCCGCGCACCAGGCGCACCCCGGGCATGTCGAGGATGGTCTCGGGCACGAGGCTGCCCTGCATGAAGGCCACGGACTTGTAAACCAGGTCCGCCACGCCCCGGATGCCCGAGCCCTCGGAGCGCGTCAGCAGGGCCATGGGCGAGGTCAGGAGCGGCGGGCCGAAGGCCAAAACCGTCTGGCGTTCCGGCGAGGGCGACAGGAGCGAGAGATCGGCCCGGCCCTCGGCGAGCGCGCTCACCAGGTCGTTCCAGTCGTCCACCGCCACCCAGGTGGGCCGGAATCCGGCCCGGGACAGGATGTCGCGGATGATCTCCGGGGCGAAACCGTCGGGCTGGCCCTGGTCATTGGTCTGGTACATGGGCGGGAAGCTCTTGAGCACGGCCACCCGCAGCACGCTCGTGTCCTGGACGGCCAGGGCCGCGGCCGGCGCCAGGAGGCCTCCCAGCAGGAGCAGGGCCAGGGCCAGGGCCAGGGGCCGGAGGAGGTGGCGTGGTTGGTGGTATCTCATAGGGGGGGCCTCTGAGCGGAGCCAGAATATCACTGTGAAACGAATGCGACAAGGATGGGGGGGCAAAAAATAAGGGCCCTGCCGCAAACAACAGGGCCCTGCAAGTCGAGACGTGTGTTTGGATTACTTGGCAAAGCCCACGGCGCGCTTCTCGCGGATCACCGTGACCCGGATCTGGCCCGGGTAGGTCAGGTTGTTTTCGATCTTCTCGGCGATGTCCTTGACCAGGAGATGGGTCTCGTCGTCGCTCACGCGCTCGGCGTCGACCATGACCCGGATCTCGCGGCCGGCCTGGATGGCGTAGGCCTTGGTCACGCCCTCGAAGCCCGTGGCCATGCTCTCCAGGTCCTCCAGGCGCTTGACGTAGTTCTCCAGGAGCTCCTTGCGGGCCCCGGGCCGGGCCCCGGACAGGGCGTCCGCGGCCTGCACCAGGTTGGCCAGGATGCTCTGGGGCGCCACGTCGGCGTGGTGCGCGGCGATGGCGTGGATGATCTCCTCGCTCTCGCCGTACTTCTTGGCCAGGTCCGCGCCGATGACCGCGTGCGGGCCCTCGATCTCGTGGTCCACGGCCTTGCCCAGGTCATGCAGCAGCCCGGCGCGCTTGGCCTTTTTCTCGTCCAGGCCCAGCTCGGCGGCCATCACGCCGCAGAGGAAGGCCACCTCCAGGGAGTGCTGGAGCACGTTCTGGGAAAAGCTCGTGCGGTAGTGCAGCTGGCCCATGAGCCGGACGATCTCCGGGTTGATGCCGTGCACGCCCACGTCGAAGGTGGCCTGCTCCCCGATCTCGCGGAGCTTCACGTCCATCTCCTGCTCGACCTTGCGCACGATGTCCTCGATGCGCGCGGGGTGGATGCGGCCGTCGTGGATGAGCCGCTCGAGCGACTGCTTGGCCACCTCCCGCTTGAGCGGGCTGTAGGCCGAAAGCACCACGGTCTCGGGGGTGTCGTCGATGATCAGGTCCACGCCGGTGGCCGCCTCCAGGGCGCGGATGTTGCGGCCCTCGCGGCCGATGATCCGGCCCTTCATGTCCTCGGAGGGCAGGGTCACGGCGGTGACGGTCTGCTCGGAAACATAGTCGCCCGCGTAGCGCTGGATGGCCAGGGAGAGGATCTCCTTGGCCTTCTTGGAGGCGTTCTCCTGGGCCTCGGTCTCGATGCGCCGGACCATCTTGGCGGCCTCGTGGCGCGTCTTGGACTCGATCTCCGAGAGCAGGCGGTTCTTGGCCTCCTCGCGGGTCAGCCCGGAGATGTCCTGGAGCATGCGCTCCTGCTCCTCGGCCTTGGACTCGATCTCCCCGGTCATCTGCTCCAGGTTCTTCTCCTGGGAGATGAGCTTCTTCTGCAGCTCGATGACCTCGGACTCCTTCTGGGCCAGCTTCTCGAGCTTCTGCTCGATGCGCTCCTCCTTTTCCTGGAGGCGCGACTCCTGGCGCTTCAGGTCCTGGTCGCGGCTCTTGAACTCGGACTCCTGCTCCTTCTTCAGGTTGAAGACCTCGTCCTGGGCCTGGAGCCGCAGCTCCTTCTTCATGGCCTCGGCCTCCTTGCGGGCCTCCTCCACGATGCGCTCGGCCAGGTTCTTGGCGTCGGCGTTGCGTTTGTTGGAAACGTAGGCGTTCAGCACGAAACCGACCCCGGCGCCGACGACCACGGCTGCCAGGACGGTGAGAACGGTGGTCAACATGATAAACACTCCTGCTCTATGGGTGAACGGGCCGCGAGGCCCGGAAATTCCCAAAACGCGCCGGGATGCGTGCCGGAAGTTCCAGCAAATGTGCAAGGAAAAGAAGAACCTGGAGCAGGGGATCGGACAAGGGGCGGGCAGGAGAAGCGCGGGGTTTCGGTGCCGCGCCGGGCCCAGGCAAACGCACTGCCCGGGTCCTGTATCTGGGCCCCGGGGCGCCGTGTCGTCGTTGGTTCTGAACCTGGTTTCCCAGGTTGGGCTCCACCGCCCGGCCGTCAGGCTTCCCGCAACAAGGCGGGCATGCGCACGGGCCGGGACAGGGCGGACCCCGTTCTTATCTCATTGGCTCAGGAACCGCTCGGACGATCACGAACTCCCCAGGGTGGTTATCCTTTCCCAAGGCCTTACGGCCCCGGGACTTTCTCCAGCATGCCGCTGATCCGGTCTTCCAGCCGCCTCAGCTTGGCCTCGGACTCCAGGTAATCGTCCGCCAAACCGAGGGCCAGGAACGTGAGCAACTTTTCCTTGCTTATATTGCCGCCGGTGCGCACGAGATCCGCGAAACGGTTCTCGATGAGCTCCCGGGCGGCATCGATGCGGCCTTGATCCGCATCGGTCTTGAAGGTGACTTCGAGGCCTACCAGGGCCAGCGTATAGCGCGGCATGATTCCCCGCCAGGCTTAGCCGAGTTGCGCCTCGATCTTCTTGAGCAAGGCCTCCACGCGCTGCTGCACGTCGCGCCTGCCCGCCGTTTCCGCCTCCAGTTCCAGCCTGAGGCTCTGATTCTCCTGCTCCAGGGTCCTGATCCTCTGGAGCAGTCCGTCGAACCGGCTCTCCAACTGGCTGATGAGTTCCATTCCTGTTTTCTAAACGCTTCAGGGTCCAAAATCAAGAAGACTTCTTGCGCGCCAGGTTGACCTGCCGGCCCCGGGCCACGGCCAATTCGCCGTCGGGCACGTCCTTGGTGATCACCGAGCCCGCGCCCACCAGGGCGTTCTCGCCCACGGTCACCGGCGCCACCAGGGCCGTGTTCGAGCCGATGAAGGCCCCGGCCTTGATGATGGTCTTGAACTTGTTCACCCCATCAAAGTTGCAGGTGATGGTGCCCGCGCCCACGTTCACGTCCGGGCCGATCTCGGCGTCGCCCAGGTAGGTCAGGTGGTTGGCCTTGGCGTTCCGGCCCAGCACGGACTTCTTCACCTCCACGAAATTGCCCACCTTGGCCTTTTCCAGGAGCACGGCCCCGGGCCGCAGCCGGGCGTAGGGCCCGACCACGCAGGAACCGCCCACCCGGGCCTGCTCCAGGTGGGAGAAGGAGCGCACCCGGGCGTTCTCGGCGATCTCGGCGTTCAGGAGCACGCAGTGGGACTCCACCACCGCTCCCCGGGCCAGGCGCGTGGTCCCGTACAGCTCGCAGGGCCCGTGCAGGCAGGAGCCGGGTTCTAGATGCACGCGCGGGCCGATGACGGCCTGGCCGGGCCGGTGGATCATGACCCCGCGCGCCAGCCACATGCGCGCCGTGCGCGCCCGCAGGTGCTCCTCGGCCTCGGCGAGCTCCAGGGGCGAGTTCACGCCCATGAGGTTGGTGTCGTTCCCGCACTCCACCCCGCGCACGGAAAGCCCGGCGGCCTTGGCCAGGGCGATGAGGTCCGTGATGTAGTACTCGCCGCTCTGGTTGGCGTTGGTCAGCTTGGCGAGCAGCGGGCCGATGGCGGCCAGGCGCAGGACATAGACGCCCGCGTTCACCTCGCGGGGGTCGCCGTGCAGGGCCGGGTCCAGGTCCTTGGCCTCGACGATGGCGGCCACCTCGCCGCCCTTGTCCCGCACCACCCGGCCGAACGACCCGGGATGCTCCGGGGTGATGGTGGCGAAGGCCAGGTCCGCGCCCTGGGCCTGGTCCAGGAAGCGCTTCAGGGCCTCGGTGTGCAGCAGCGGGGTGTCGCCGTTGACCACCAGGCAGAATTCCTTGCCCGAGGCCGCGACCCGCTCCCAGGCGGTCTGCAGGGCGTGGCCCGTGCCGAGCTGTTCGGCCTGGAGCACGAAGTCCTTGGCCCGCTCCGGAAAGGCCTTTTCCACCTGGTCCGCGCCGAAGCCGGTCACCGTGAGCACGGCGCCGGGGCAGAGCGGGTCCAGGGCCTCGTAGACAAAGGCGAGCATGGGCTCGCCCAGGAGTTCGTGGAGGACCTTGGGCCGGTCCGAGTGCATGCGCGTGCCCTTGCCAGCGGCCAGGACCAGGGCCACGATCCGGGATCGGGTCATGGGCGTCTCCTTCAGGCCGGGATTCCGGCCGGGAGGCAGAATAGCCCAAGCGCCCCGGCTTGCCAATGTTCCGCTGCGGGGGACAGTGGCAAGGGCCCGGGAAACCTGCTAGGGAATCCGCACCTGGAGGTGGATCATGCCGCGACTGGTGTACGCCCTGCTGGCCAACGACATGCTCGTGGACCGCGAGTCCGGGTCCACGTCCTTCATCCGCACCGTGGAGCACGTGCTCGTGCCCGTGCTGCCCGTGCGGCTGCCGAACATCTGCCTGGGCACGCTCTGGGAACTGGACGGCGCGGGCCCGTTCAGCGTGGAGGTGCGGCTGCACGCGCCCTCGGGCAAGAAGGCCGCCCTGGGCAAGCAGGAGGTCCTGCCGGCCGAGGCCCGGATGCACCGGCTCAACTTCCGGCTCGGCGGCATAGGCCTGGAGGAGGAGGGCCGCTACGCCGTGGTCCTGGTCCTGATCCAGGGCAACAAGGCGCTCAAGGCCGCGGAACTGCCGCTCTACGTGCTCAAGGCCCAGCCCAGGCAGGCCGGCCAGGCCTGAGTTCCCGCGCATCCCCCCGAAAAAAACGAAGCGCCCCGAGGTTTCCCCCGGGGCGCTTTTTGTTTCGTGAACGTCCCGAAGGGACCTATTCCACCGTCACGCTCTTGGCCAGGTTGCGCGGCTGGTCCACGTCCTTGCCCAAATAGTCGGCCATCTCGTAGGCGAACAGCTGGAGCGCGGGCAGGGCCAGGAACGAGGCCAGGGGCCCGAAGGCCTTGGGCAGGACCCAGGCGTGGTCCACGCCCACGTCCATGCCGGGGTTGGTCAGGGCGATGATGGTCCCGCCCCGGGCCTGGACCTCCACCAGGTTGGACTTCACCTTGGGGTAGAGCTCGTCGTCCAGCGCCATGGCGAAGGTCGGGAACTTCGGGTCGATGAGCGCGATGGGCCCGTGCTTCATCTCGCCTGCGGCGTAGCCCTCGGCGTGGATGTAGGAGATCTCCTTGAGCTTGAGCGCGCCCTCCAGGGCCAGGGGGTAGCAGGCGCCCCGGCCCAGGTACAGGAAGCTCGTGGCCTCGGCGTGCAGCCGGGAGAGGCGCTGGGCCTCCACGCGCATCCTGGGCAGCTCCTTGTCCAGGAGCTCGGGCAGCAGGGCCAGCTCGCGCACGCAGCGGGTCGCGGTCTCGGCGGACAGCGCGCCGGAGCGCCGTCCCCAGTACAGGCCCATGAGCAGCAGGGCGGTGAGCTGGCTGCACATGGCCTTGGTGGAGGCCACGCTGATCTCGGGCCCGGCCTGGGTGTACATGACGTAGTCCGATTCCCGGGCCACGCTGGAGCCCACCACGTTGCACAGGCCGATGACCGGCAGGCCCTGCTCCTTGGCCAGGCGGATGCCGGCCAGGGTGTCGGCGGTCTCGCCGGACTGGGAAATGGCCAGGACCACGCCGTCCTTGTCCAGGATGGGCTCGCGGTAGCGGAACTCCGAGGCGATCTCCACCTGGACCGGGATCTTGGCCCACTTCTCCAGGAGGTACATGCCCCAGAGCCCGGCGTGGAACGAGGTGCCGCAGGCCACGATGTGCAGGCGCTTGGGCACGCCCAGGGCCTCGATCTCCGGCAGGTTCACGCTCTGGGCCGCGTGGTCCACCCGGCCCACCAGGCAGTCGGCGATGACCTTGGGCTGCTCGAAGATCTCCTTGATCATGAAGTGCTTGTGGCCGCCCTTCTGGGCCGCCTGCACGTCCCAGGCGATGTGCTGGACCTTCTTCTCGCGGGGCTTGAGCGTGGCCGCGTCAAAGACCTGCCAGGAGTCGGCGTCCAGGCGCACCAGGTCGCCGTCGTCCAGGAAGATGACCTCGCGGGTGTAGGGCAGGAAGGCCGGGATGTCCGAGGCCACGAAGTTCTCGCCCGTGCCGATGCCCATGACCAGGGGGCTGGAGCGCCGCGCCGCGTGGATCACCCCGGGCTGGTCCTGGTGGATCACCGCGATGGCCCAGGCGCCCTCGGCCCGGGTCAGGGCCCAGGACACGGCCCTGGTCAGGTCGCCCAGGTCCTTGAGCCCCTCGGAGATGAGGTTGGCCAGGACCTCGGTGTCGGTCTGGGAGGAGAAGGTGTAGCCCTTGGCGGCCAGCTCCTTCTTGAGTTCCAGGTAGTTCTCGATGATGCCGTTGTGGATGAGCGCCAGCTTGCCGGAATTGTCGCGGTGGGGGTGGGCGTTGGCCTCGTTGGGCACGCCGTGGGTGGCCCAGCGGGTGTGGCCGATGCCCGCGGTGGCCAGGAGCACGTGGCTTTGGCCGAGCTTCTTCTCCAGTTCGCCCAGCTTGCCCGGGGCCCGGATCACCGAGAGTTCCCCGGCCTGGACAAAGCCCACGCCGGCCGAGTCGTAGCCCCGGTATTCGAGTCGCCGCAGGCCCTCCACGATGAGGGGCACGGCGGGACGGTGGCCGCTGTATCCGATGATGCCGCACATGGTTCGCTTACGTCCTTGGTTGACGGTTCAGGTCCGGGACGCCCCGGACATGCGCGAGTATGCCGGGTTCCCTTTTTTTGTCAAATGGGAGGTGCCTGGAAACCGGCCCTGCTCAAGGATCGCGGGGCTGGTTCCGGATGGGCCGGGAAAAAAAGAGGGCCCGCGGAGGGGGCGTACGTTTTTTGCGCAAGCCCGCGGGATAGCAGAGCGCAATTTTCGGCCTCATGACGCAACCCCCTGGCATCGCGGGAAATGAACAAATGCAAGGCTTGGGCTTGCCTGGACCATGGAAATATCGTATAGCCGATCACCTTTAGCCCCCCGAGCCTGGAGAGCACATGGAAACCACCGCGGATCGCCGGGCGCTCTGCGAGCGCTACCTCGATGTTGCCGGTCAGGGTCTTGGACCGGCCGCCGAGACCGAGGCCCTGCGCAGCCTGGAGCAGGCCCTGGGCGTCCAGGCCTACACCGAGATCCTCTACGCCCTGACCCGCCAGGAATTTCCGCCGGAGGTCGCCCGGGACCATTGGCGCGCCGTGGTCCGCCACCGCGAGCAGCTGACCCTGGCCCTGGGCCGGGACGTGGGCCTGCGCGTGGCCCTGTGCGACTACTTCGTGAACATCGCGTCCCGGGTCAAGAACCCGGTGATCGTGGAGGTCCACCTCCTGCGCCGCCAGGAGGAGATGGCCCTCAAGGACGACCTCACGGGCCTGTCCAACCGCCGCCATTTCAACCTGGAGCTGGCCCGGGAGCTGGAGCGCTACCGCCGCTTCGGCGAGCCCTTCTCCCTGGTGCTCCTGGACCTGGACCACTTCAAGATCTTCAACGACACCTTCGGCCACCAGGCCGGGGACGAGGCCCTCAAGAGCGTGGCCGAGGCCATGCTCGAAACGGCCCGGGCCATTGACCTGGCCGTGCGCTACGGCGGGGAGGAGTTCATCCTGATCCTGCCCCAGACCGGCAAGGAAGAGGCCCTGGTGGCGGCCGAACGGCTGCGCGAGGCCGTGGCCGAGAGGCGGGTGGTCTCGTTCGAGCGCGACTGCGGCTCCGTGACCGTGAGCGCGGGCGTGGCCAGCTTCCCGGAGGACGCCTATTCCACGGCCGGGCTGGTGCGGCGCGCGGACCAGGCCCTGTACCGGGCCAAGGCCACGCGCAACACGGTCTTCGCCTTCCACGACGAGTCCCGCAAGCATCCCCGGCTGCCGGTGCGCATGGAGGCCGAACTCCATCTGGACAAGGGCGGGGTCAGTTCCTGCTGGACCCGGGACATGAGCCTGAGCGGGCTGCTCTGCGAGGCCTCCGGGTCCCTGCCCCTGGGCACGGAGGTGGACATCGTGCTGCGCCGCGAGGGCCGGGAGATCCGGCATCCGTTGCGGGCCAAGGCCGTGCGCGTGACCCAGGAGCCGGGCGGCGGGTTCACCCTGGCGCTGAACTTCCATCCCTCGGGTCCGGCGCGCCAGGACCTGCTGCTGGAGTTCTTGGCCCCGCATTGCGCCCGGGCGCAGTAGCAGGCCGTTGAAAAATCCGCG
>DFYP01000004.1 GCA_002382645.1 Desulfovibrio sp. UBA4079
CGCTTCGTCTGCGTGGGGCACGGGCCTTTGGCCGGGCCGCTCCGGGCCAGGACCCGGGACCTGGGGCTGGAGGACCGCCTGGTCTGGGCCGGGGAGCGGCCGGACATGCCCGCGGTGTACAACGCCCTGGACGTCTGCTGCCTCACGTCCCGGAGCGAGGGCTTTCCCAATGTCCTGGCCGAGGCCATGGCCTGCGGCCTGCCCTGCGTGAGCACGGATGCGGGGGATGCGGCCGAAATCGTGGGGGACACGGGCCTGGTCGTGCCGGTGCGGGACCCCGGGGCCCTGGCCCGGGCCCTGGTCCGGATGCTCCGCGAGCCGGGGCCGGGCCCGGCCGCCCGCGCCCGCATCCTGGAGCGTTATTCTCTGGAGCGGATGGCGGAGCGCACCGAGGCCCTGCTCCGGGGGCTCACTCCCCGTCCATGAGCAGGCGCTTGGCCACGTCCAGGTCGTAGAGGGCCAGGGGGTTGCGGCCGGTCTCCCGGGACTTGAACATCTCGGCCGCGGCCTTGACGATCTCCAGGGAGAGCCAGCCGTGGCGCTCCCAGACGTCCGGGTCCTGGCGGTTCCAGAGGCGGAATTCGATGCGGCCCATGTTGTCGCGCACGTACATGCGCGCGTCCCGGTCCTGCAGGCTGGGGTGGTAGTAGAGGCCTCGTTCGTCTTTCATGTGCGTCTCCGGGCGGCGGTCAGGGCCGGAGCGAGCTGCTCCAGCGGGCGGCCGAAAAGGAAATCAAGGATCGCAGGGTCCATGCCCGATTTTTCCGCCACGAGCAAGCGCACCTCGCGGTCCCAGCCGAGCATGGCGGCCCGGCCTTGCCGGTCTTCGGGAGCGTCGCTCTCCAGGAGCCGGGCAAAGCCGGACACCGGGCAGCGTTGCTCGTGCTCCGCGATGAGTTCCAGCAGGGGATGGCCGGGGGGCAGGATGTCGCGCCGGGTCAGGCGGTCCCGGGCATAGACCCGCTCCAGATCCCGGGTGTCCTGGCAGGACAGGACCCGGCATTCCAGGGGGCGGGCCGCGTAGATGGCGCAGGCCGCGCCCTCTTCCTGGAAGAACAGGCAGGTCCAGGCCCCGTCCCGGCCGCGGAGCTTGACGATTTCCGTCTCCAACGGCTCCAGCCTGCCGCGTACCTGGTCCAGGGCCGGTTCCCCGGCGCGCAGGGTCACCAGGTCGGCAAGGTCCGGGCCGCCGGGGGTCCGCAGCAGGGGCAGGTCCTCACGGTGCAGGGCGGGTCCGCCCTTGCGGCAGCACTCCCCGCAACGGGAGCAAAGAGGGGGTTTTTCTGTGGGATTCAAGTTTTTCTTGAAAGCGGCGGCGGTTTTGGGTAATAATTCACAAGCGCCCGCTTTGGCGGGTGTGAACGCCCTGTTACCCGCACGGCTGGCGGTTGGCAAGGGCTGGTGACCACGGCGCCTCCCAGGGGCGGGCCGCTTGGCTCGCGGGGGGGGAGGAGTCGCTGTCCGGCGTTTTTCGGTTGACAAAAAATGCCGGACTTTCGTACATTGGGAACCCTGCGTCCCAAGCTTCCGGTCTGGGTTTTCACCCGCGCCATCACGGGAAGCCGCAGCCCCTGTTTGTTTCCGGTCCTTGACAGCGGAGGATATTCGTCTGGGCTCGCCGGCCTACGCCGCAGGCCACAAGTCCGGACGTGCGAGAGTTGGCAGGCAACATTTTAAAAAAACAATGGAGGTTAAGGGAATGGCGAAACACAAAACCCCCTTGTTGGACCAGCTGGAAAGCGGGCCGTGGCCCAGCTTTGTGTCCGACATAAAGCAGGAATGCGCGAGCAGGGCCAAGAACGCCAAGGGCGTTGACTATCAGGTCCCGGCCGACTGTCCCGACGACCTGCTGGGCGTTCTGGAAATGTCGTACGTGGACGGCGAGACCCACTGGAAGCACGGCGGCATCGTGGGCGTGTTCGGCTACGGCGGCGGCGTCATCGGCCGCTACTGCGACCAGCCCGAGATGTTCCCGGGCGTGGCGCACTTCCACACCGTGCGCGTGAACCAGCCCTCGGGCCTCTACTACACCACCGAGTTCCTCCGTCAGATCTGCGATCTGTGGGAGCTCCGCGGCTCCGGCCTGACCAACATGCACGGCTCCACCGGTGACATCGTGCTCCTGGGCACCACCACCCCGCAGCTGGAAGAGATCTTCTTCGACCTGACCCACAAGATGAACACGGACCTGGGCGGCTCGGGCTCCAACCTGCGCACCCCGTCCTGCTGCCTGGGCCAGTCCCGCTGCGAGTTTGCCTGCATCGACACCCAGCAGCTGTGCCATGACCTGACCAACACCTATCAGGACGAGCTGCACCGTCCGGCCTTCCCCTACAAGTTCAAGTTCAAGGTGGACGGCTGCCCCAACGGCTGCGTGGCCGCCATCGCCCGTTCCGACTTCTCGATCATCGGCACCTGGCGTGACGAGATCCGCATCGACCAGAAGGCCGTGGCCGCCTACGTCGGCGGCGAGATCAAGCCCAACGCCGGCGCCCACGCTGGCCGCGACTGGGGCAAGTTCGACATCCAGAAGGAAGTCGTGGACCGCTGTCCCACCGGCTGCATGAAGTTCGAGGGCGGCAAGCTCGAGATCAACAACAAGGAATGCGTGCGCTGCATGCACTGCATCAACGCCATGCCGCGCGCCCTGCGGATCGGCAACGACCGCGGCGCCAGCATCCTCTGCGGCGCCAAGGCCCCGATCCTGGACGGCCCGCAGATGTCCTCGTTGCTCGTGCCCTTCATCAAGGCCGAGGAGCCCTACGACGAGATCAAAGAGATCGTCGAGAACCTCTGGGACTGGTGGATGGAAGAGGGCAAGAACCGCGAGCGCCTGGGCGAGACCATGAAGCGCCTGTCCTTCCAGAAGCTTCTGGAAGTGACCAACCAGAAGGCCGATGCCCGTCACGTCCGCGAACCGCGCCACAATCCGTACATCTTCTGGAAGGAAGAGGAAGTGAAGGGTGGCTGGCAGCGCGACATCGCCGACTACAGAAAGAAGCACCAGAAGTAACAAGGGGAGGACACCACTATGGCCTTCATCTCTTCCGGATACAATCCCGACAAACCGATGGAGAACCGGATCACGGACATCGGTCCTCGTCACTTTGGCGATTTCCTGCCGCCGGTCATCAAGAAGAACAAGGGCAAATGGGCCTACCACGAGATCCTCGAGCCCGGCATCCTGCTGCACGTGGCTGATTCCGGCGACAAGGTCTACACCGTGCGCGTCGGCGCCGCCCGTCTCATGTCCATCTCGCACATCCGCGAGATTTGCGACATCGCTGACAAGTTCTGCGGCGGCCACCTGCGGTTCACCACCCGCAACAACGTCGAGTTCATGGTGGGCACCGAGGACGAGGCCAAGGCCCTGAAGAAGGAGCTCAACGGCCGCAAGTTCGCGGGCGGTTCCCACAAGTTCCCGGTCGGCGGCACCGGCGCCGGCGTGACCAACATCGTGCACACCCAGGGCTGGGTGCACTGCCACACCCCGGCCACGGACGCCTCCGGCACGGTCAAAGCCACCATGGACGCCGTGTTCGATGAGTTCGTGAACATGCGCCTTCCCGCCCCGGTGCGCATCGCCATGGCCTGCTGCCTGAACATGTGCGGCGCCGTGCACTGCTCCGACATCGCCATCCTGGGCATCCACCGCAAGCCTCCGATCATCGACCACGAGCACCTGGACAACATGTGCGAAGTGCCCCTGGCCGTGGCCGCCTGCCCCACCGGCGCCATCCGTCCCACCAAGACGGACTTCCAGGGCAAGCAGGTCGCCACCGTGGCCATCAAGCAGGAGCGCTGCATGTTCTGCGGCAACTGCTACACCATGTGCCCCTCGCTGCCGCTGTCCGACAAGGAAGGCGACGGCATCGCCATCATGGTGGGCGGCAAGATCTCCAACCGCATCACCCGCCCGGCCTTCTCCAAGGTCGTGGTGCCCTTCATCCCGAACGAGCCGCCCCGCTGGCCTTCGATGACCAAGGTCATCAAGAAGATCCTGGACGCCTACTCCAAGGACGCCCGCAAGTACGAGCGTCTGGGCGACTGGGCGAACCGCATCGGCTGGGAGCGCTTCTTCGAGAAGTGCGGCCTGGAGTTCTCGCATCACCTGATCGACGACTTCCGTGATCCGGCCTACTACACCTGGCGCCAGACCACGCAGTTCAAGTTCTAGCAAAACCAAAAGGGCGCGGGAGGGTTTCCCTCCCGCGCCCTGCACTCAACCAAGGGGCAATGCCATGGTGCTTGACACGAACGAGGCGAAGAAAAAGATCGTTGAGTTCTGCGAGTCCAAGTCCAAGACCAAGACCAAGTTCTACTTCAACGACTTCACGGACCTGTTCCCGGACGAAAAGGCCCGCGACGTCAAGAAGATCCTGACCGTCCTGGTCAACGAAGGTGTGCTCGTGTTCTGGTCCAGCGGCAGCACGACCATGTACGGCATGGCCGGAGCCGGCAAGCACGCCGAGGGCGAGGACTAGGCCTTAGTTCCCGCATTGGACGTTCGAGAGGGCCTTGCCCAGAATCTGGGCAAGGCTTTTCTCGTTCCAGCGCCCCCGCCATGAACGCACTGCCCAGACTCATTCTGGCCGGACTTTCCGGCGGCTCGGGCAAGACCATCGTCAGCCTCGGACTCTGCCGGGCCCTGGTCCAGAAGGGGCTCGCCGTGCGGCCCTTCAAGAAGGGCCCGGACTACATCGACGCCGCCTGGCTCGGTCTGGCCGCGCGCACGGACTGCTCCAACCTGGACCCCTTCCTGCTCTCCCGCGAGGTGCTCACCGCGTTGTTCGCGGACAAGGCCGCGGGCTCGGACCTCTCCATCATCGAGGGCAACCGCGGCCTGTTCGACGGCAAGGACGTGGGCGGCTCCTGCTCCACGGCCGAGCTGGCCCGCTGGCTCGACTGCCCGGTGGTCCTGGTGCTCGACTGCACCAAGATGACCCGCACGGCCGCCGCCGTGGTGGCGGGCTGCCGCCACTTCGAGGAGGGCCTGCGGCTGGCCGGGGTGGTCCTCAACCGCACGGCCGGGGAGCGCCACCGCGCCATCCTGCGCCAGGCCATCGAGACCTACACGGACGTGCCCGTGCTGGGCATGCTCCCCAAGCTTTCCGAGAACCCCATCCCGGAGCGGCACATGGGCCTGGTCTCGGACCAGGAGTATGACGGACGGGAAGCGGCTCTGGACGCCGTGGGCCGCCTGGCCGCGGACTGCCTGGACCTGGAGGGCCTCGCGGCCCTGGCCCGCAGCGCCCCGGCCCTGGCCCGGCCGGATGTCCGGCTCTGGCCCGAGGCCGCGGCCGGCGA
>DFYP01000151.1 GCA_002382645.1 Desulfovibrio sp. UBA4079
CGGGGACTGGACCAGGAAGCGCGCCTGCGCGGCCCGGGCCAGGGGGCCGGGCAGGGATTCCAGGAGCCCGTCCAGGGCCCCGGCATCCCCGGGGAGGCGTCCGGCCTCCCAGAGCCGGAACCGGGCCAGGCCCAGGAAGAGTCCGGCCTCGGGGCCCTGGGCCCGGTTGCGGGGCAGGTCCTCGGCCAGGTCCAGGATGGCCCGGGCCCGGTGCCCGGGCAGGTGGTCGCGCTGCACGCGCTCCCAGGCCGCCCGGGCNNGGGCCTTGGCCTGGGCCACGCGGGGGTTCTTCAGCAGGAAGTCCAGCAGGGACTTGAGCCCGGCCACGTGGCTGAAGACCTCCATGTCCCGGCCCGGCTCGAACAGGGCCTCCTGCTCCGGGCCCAGGTCCTGGCCCAGGACCAGGCAGCCCATGGAGGAGGCCTCGAACAGCCGGAAGTTCAGCTCGCCCATGATGCTCTCGTTGGGGGCCAGGCGGGAGTCGCCGTAGAGTTCGAGCATCTGGCCGAAGTTCACGTCCGAGGCCAGTTTCAGGCCGCGCTCCCCGTACTGCCGGGTGAGGAAGTCCAACAGCCAGCCCCGGGCCGGGCGCTGGGCCGTGACCCGGCCCACGAAGCAGATCTCGTGGCTGCGCGCCTCCCAGGGCCGCCAGGGCCGGGCCAGGCCGAACCAGGGCAGGTGCGCGGCGCGCGCGCCCAGGGCGGTGAGGTCCTCGTGCCAGCGGGCCTGGGTGGAGAGGGTCAGGTCGAACAGCCGCCCGTAGGCCGCCTGCCAGAAGCCGTTGAGATGCGGGTCCAGGGCCCAGAACAGGGTGGGGCAGGGCAGCTCTTCCAGGCCGCGCAGGAGGAGCCGGGCGTCCAGGGACTCCACCTGGAGCAGCAGGTCCGGGGCCGCGTCCGCCAGGGCCCGGGCGATGTCCAGATCACAGCCCTCGGGCCGCAGGTCCGCGGCCACGTCCCAGCCCAGGTCCACGAAGGCTTGGACCAGGGTGCGCGGGGCGTGGACCAGGGCGATGCGCGGCACTCAGGCCTCCCAGCGGCCCCAGAGCGAGCGCGGCAGGATGAGGTCCGAGCCGCTCTGGCGCAGGGCCAGCTCGCCCACGTCGAGGGTGCCCCCCGCGCCGTCCATGGCCTCGGCCAGGAGGTTGCGGAGCATGAGCGAGGAGGCGTCGGTGTTGTACATGGTCAGGATGAGGAAGCGGGCCCGGTCCGAGAGCAGGGCCCGGCATTGGGCCAGGAGCTCGGCCACCTGGCGCTCCACCTTCCAGAGCTCCTTTTTGGGGCCGCGGCCGAAGGCCGGGGGGTCCAGGAGCACGGCCTCGTAGCGCTTGCCCCGGCGGATCTCCCGGGCCACGAACTTGGCCGCGTCGTCCAGGATCCAGCGCAGGGGCGCGTCGTTCAGCCCGGACAGCTCCTGGTTGCGCTTGGCCCAGGCAATGGCCGGCTTGGAGGCGTCCACGTGGGTCACCTGGAATCCGGCTTTCGCCGCGGCCAGGCTGGCCACCCCGGTGTAGCCGAAGAGGTTGAGCAGGCTGCCGCCCCCGCCGTGTTCGCGGATGTAGCGCCAGTGCGGGGACTGCTCCGGGAACAGGCCCAGGTGCTTGGAGGTCTCGGTGAACCGGGCCAGCAGCGTGAGCCCGTCCAGGTCCAGGGTCCACTCCCGGGGACAGTCCGGGGCGAAGCTCCAGGCCTTTTCATCGTGCACGGCCTGGGCCTTGGCCCAGGCCGATTCCGGCAGCCTCGGCCGCCACCAGGCCCGGGGTTCGCCGCGCACCACCAGGACCTCGCCGAAGCGCTCCAGCTTGCGCCGGCCGCCGCTGTCCACCAGCTCGTAGCCGGGCCAGTCCGAAAAGAGCACCTCGATGCGCATCACGTCTCCGCGCCCGGGTCCCGGGGCTGTCCCGGCCGGGCGGCCTGGGTCTTGGCCAGCACGTCGCAGCGCTCGTTCTCCGGGTGCCCGGCATGGCCCCGGACCCAGTGGAAGCGCACCTCGTGGCTCTTGAGCAGGGGCAGGAGTTCGCGCCAGAGGTCCTGGTTCTTCACCGGCTTCTTGGCCGCGGTCTTCCAGCCGTTCTTCTGCCAGGCGCCGAGCCAGTCCTTGACCACGGCGTCCTTGATGTAGGTGGAGTCGGTGTAGAGGTCCACGCCGCAGGTCCGGGTCAGGGCCGCCAGGGCGTTGATCACCGCGCGCAGCTCCATGCGGTTGTTGGTGGTGCCGGAAAAGCCGCCGGAGAGCTCCTTTTCCGTGCCGTTGTAGCGCAAAATGGCGGCCCAGCCGCCCGGGCCGGGATTGCCCAGGCAGGAGCCGTCGGTGAAGACCTGGACCCGGTTGCTCACTGGCCGCTCCCGGCGGGGGGGTGGGCCGGGGTCTGGGCCGGGGCCGGGCCCGCTTCCAGGCTCTCCAGCCGGCTCCAGAGGAGCACCAGGGCCGTGCGCAGGCCCTGGGCCCAGTCCTGGGCCTGGAAATAGGGGTCGAAGTGCTCGGTCTCCAGGTAGGCCGCGAACTCCTCGCCCAGGCCCCGGCGCAGGAGCGGGGGCAGGACGAGCACGGCCCGGCGGGCCTCGGGGTCCAGGCCCAGGTACAGGGTCTTGGCGTCCGTGGCCTGGGGCGTGGCCGCGCCCGGGCCCAGGGTCAGGCGCAGGTTCAGGCCGTAGCGCTCCTGCAGGGCCTCGCGGAAGTCCCGGACCAGGCGGCGGTCGCTCTCGCTGAGCATCTGCCCGGGGTCCTTGACCGCGGCCTCCTCGCTGTACTGGGCGATGCGGCGCTGGTTGTTGAGCCAGAAGGCCCAGGCCGCGATGGCGAAGACCGCGAAGAAGCCCACGGTGCGCAGAAAGCGCTCCAGGGGCGTGCGGCCGGAGATCATCGGCCCGCTGCTGTGTCGTCTGAAGAACATGGACCCTCCGGGGGCGCAGGCTATCGCGAGCCGCGGCCCAAGGCAAGCCGGAGGGCCGCGGTTGCTTTCCCGGGCGGGCTTTGAGATAACGTGGCCTGTGGGGGCCCGGCTGCGGCCCATGGAGAACGCGGATATGAAGAAATGGATGGCCATTGGCCTGGCGCTGCTGCTGGTCGTGGCCGGAGTGTGGTTCTGGGGCTTCCGGGACAAGGGCGGCGAGATCCGCATCCTGGCCACGGCCAAGGTCGAGCGCGGCGAGGTCCGCAAGGTCCTGGAAGCCACGGGCATCGTCAAGCCCCAGGTGGGCGCGCAGATCCAGATCGGCTCGCGGGTCACGGGCATCCTGGCCAAGGTGCCGGTGCGCGTGGGCGACGTGGTCAGGAAGGGCGACCTGGTGGCGGTCATCGACGCCCGCGAGCTCAAGGCCAAGCTGGCCCAGGCCGAGGCCCAGCGCCGCCTGTCCCAGGCCAGGTACGACTACGCCAAGAAGGATCTGGAGCGCAAAAAGGTCCTCGTGGGCAAGAAGCTCGAGGCCCAGAGCGTGCTGGACGAGGCCGTGCAGGCCGCGGGCGTGGCCCGCTACGAGGTGGAGGCCAACCAGGCCGCCATCGACACCCTCAAGGTCCAGCTTTCCTACACCGAGGTCTACAGCACCATCGACGGCGTGGTCAGCCAGGTCACCTCCCAGGAGGGCGAGACCGTGGTGGCCGGGATGCAGGTGGCCAACCTGGTCACCGTGCTCGACCCCACGCTGCTGGAGATGTGGATCTACGTGGACGAGTCCGACGTGGGCCGGGCCGCCCCGGGCCTGCCCGTGGAGTTCACCGTGGACGCCCATCCGGGCACGGTCTTCCACGGCAGCATCGACCGCATCTACCCCGAGCCCGAGATCAAGGACAACATCGTCTACTACCGCGCCCTGGTCCAGGTGGAGCGCGCCGACGCGGGCAGGCTCCGGCCCGAGATGACCACCCAGTGCAAGATCATCGTGGAGGTCAAGAAGGGCGTGCTCTTCGTGCCCAACGCGGCCATCAAGTGGGTGGACGGGCGCCAGGCCGTGTTCGTCAAGGACGCGGACGGCAAGGCCCGCGAGGCCAAGGTGGAGCTGGGCCTGGCCGGGCCGGATCGCACCGAGGTGCTCGCAGGGCTCGACGAGGGCCAGGAAGTGGCCGTGCAGGTGGTCCTGCCGGGCCAGAAGAAGCAGCAGAAGGGCGGCTAGGTGGCTGAGCTCATCCGCCTGGAGCACCTGACCCGGACCTTCACCATGCCCGGGGGCGTGGGCGAGGTGCCCGTGCTCCGGGACATCGACCTGACCGTGGACGAGGGCGAGTTCCTGGCGCTCCAGGGCACCTCGGGCTCGGGCAAGTCCACGCTCCTGTCCATCCTCGGGCTCCTGGACCGGCAAAGCGCGGGCCGCTATCTCCTGCGCGGCAGGGACGTGTCCGCGCTCTCCGACGACGAGCTCTCGGACCTGCGCAACCAGGCCATCGGCTTCGTCTTCCAGAGCTTCCACCTGATCCCCTACGCCACGGCCCTGGAGAACGTGCTTTTGCCCGGCATGTACGGCCACACGCCCCAGGGCAAGCTGCGCCGGCGCGCCGAGGAGCTGCTCGCCCGGGTGGGGCTCTCCGNNAAGCCTGGCCCGAACAGCTTTCCGGCGGCCAGCAGCAGCGCGTGGCCATGGCCCGGGCCATGCTCAACGACCCGGACCTGCTCCTGGCCGACGAGCCCACGGGCCAGCTGGACTCGGCCACCAGCGCCGGGATCATGGAGCTGTTCACGGAGATCAACGCCACGGGCAAGACCGTGATCCTGGTGACCCACGACGCCCAGGTGGCCGCCACGGCCCGGCGCATCGTGCGTCTGGCCGACGGCCGGGTGCAGGGCGGGGAGGGCGCGTGAACCGCCTTCCCGGGCGGGTTTTGGCCCGGGCCCTGTCCATGGCCCTGTCCGCGGTGCTGGCCTCCAAGCTGCGCTCGGTCTTCGTCATCCTGGCCGTGGCCCTGGGCATCGCCGCCCTGACGCTCATCGTCACGGCCGTGGACGGGGCCAACCGCATGGCCTACCAGATCGTGGACATGTTCGGCCCGGACGCGGCCCTGGTCTTCGGCGGGAACATCAAGAAGCGGGCCGTGGGCCAGCGCTCCCAGACCCTCACCCCGGAGGACGCCCGGCGCATCCGGAACTCCCTGCCCGGGGTCTACGTGGTCACGCCCATGCGCGCCAAGTTCGACGTGACCGTGCGCTTCGAGGGCCGCACCGCCGCGGGCATCGTGGTGGTGGGCGCCACCGAGAACTACGCCAGCACCTGGAACTGGCCCCTGTCCGAGGGCCGGGACATCACGGCCGCGGACGTGGCCGAGGCGGACAAGGTCTGCCTGCTGGCCGACAAGATCACCCGCACCCTGTTCGGCGAGGCCTCGCCCCTGGGCCGGACCGTGTACGTGAACAACCTGCCGCTCACGGTCATCGGCAGGCTGGCCTACCGGGGCTTCACCGGCGGGGGCGGCGGCCGCGAGGTGGACGACCGCGTGGTCCTGCACATCACCACCCTGACCAGCCGCTTCAACATGGACCGCAACCACTTCGCGGGCCTGCGCGTGAAGTTCCGGGAGTCCGAGCTCATGGCCGAGCACGGCGAGAACCTGCGGGCCCTGTTGCGCGAGATGCACGGCCTGGCCCCGGGGGCCGACGACGACTTCACCGTGCTCACGGCCGACGAGGTCCTCTCCTTCCTGTCCATGCTCAAGGGCGGGCTCATGGTCTTTCTCGGGGTCACGGCCCTGGCGGCCCTGTCCGTGGGCGGGTTCGTGCTGGCCAACCTGTTCTCGCTCTCGGTCTCGGAGCGGGCCGCGGAGATCGGCTTGAAAAGGGCCCTGGGCGCGCGGGCCTCGGCGGTCATGGCCCAGTTCCTGTTCGAGGCCGCGCTGCTGACCCTGGCGGGCGGGATTCTCGGGCTGTTTCTCGGATTGTCGCTGGGCCAGCTCCTGACCCGGCTGGAGATCCTGACCATCCAGTTCTCCTGGAAGGCCTTTTTCCTGGCCCTGGCCGGGTCCCAGGTGGTGGGGCTCATCTTCGGGCTCAAGCCCGCGCGCCAGGCCGCGTCGCTCGATCCGGTGGAGGCTTTAAGGGCTGGCGGCTAGGAATCGTTTTCTTCGTCTAGTTCTTCCTCAGAATGTTCTTCGTCCTCGATTTCAAAGAAATAGGTTCGCGCGTCGAACCCGCGTGATTTCCATGAATCAAACTTAGATTTGGGGAAGTTGGGGAATTTTTGGCTGAAGGTGCGCCCATCCGTTGTATTTTGCAGGAATACGATGAGGGTTCCTAGATCATTGGAATCACCATAAGGCTCAAATGTTGTTGAGTCCAAAATGACGTACGTGCCGCCCATGCGATTTTTCATGTGCGCCTCCACGGTGCATTATTACGCGCACCATATTAAACAATAAATATTTGTCAATAACTAGAGAGGGCGTTTGGCAGAAATGAGTTAGCCCGTCTTGTCCGGCAGGTCCACCCAGACCGTGGTGCCGGACTCCTCGTCCGAGTCGAATCCCGCACTCCCGCCGTGGACCTCGGCGATGAGCCGGGCCGCGTAGGTGCCCAGGCCCGTGCCGAACTCCTTGCCGAAGGTGGCGTACTTCTCGAAGAAGCGCTCGCGCACGGGCTCGGGCACGCAGCCCGGATTGTGCAGCGAGAGCCGCGCCCGGCCCGGGCTCCGGCTCAGGCGCACGCAGACCTCGCTGTTCTGGGGCGCGGCCTCCAGGGCGTTGGTCAGCAGGTTCTGGAACAGGGAGTGGAGCAGGAGCTCCTCGGCCTGCACCGGGAAGACCGTGTCCGGCCCGGGCTCGATCTCCTCCACCAGGACCCGCATCCGCACCTTGCGGGCCTGGGCCAGGCCCGAAAGCTCCTCCACCCCGGCCCGGACCACGGCCAGCAGGTCCACGGGCGCGGGCCGCACGGCGTAGATGCCCGCCTCCAGCTTGTACAGGTCCAGGGAGCGGTTGATCATGTCGAGCATCTTGCGGCTGGTGCGCTCGAGCTGCTCCAGGAGATGGAGCTGGTCGGGCCGCAGGTTGCCGTGGCTGCGCAGGAGCCGGGGCACGGACAGGGCGCAGATGAGCGGGGTCTTCAGGTCGTGGCGGGTGATCTGCTCCACGTGCTCCTTGAGCTGCTCCAGCTCCAGGCGCTCGGTGACGTCGCGGCTGATGGCGATGGTCTGGATGACCTTGCCCTGCTCGTCCAGCACCGGGGCCAGGGAGGTCTCCATCCAGCGAAAGGAGCCGTTGGCGTGGCGCGCGCGCACCGTGACCTTGGCGTGCCTCCTGCCCCGGAACACCGGCTGGATGAGTGTCTGGCGCAGCTGCCTGCGGTCCTCGGGATGGACCAGCGCGGGCAGGGGCAGGCGGAGCATCTGTTCCTGGCCGTAGCCGAGCACCCGGCGGCAGGCCGGGCTCACGTACAGGGCCCGGCCCGTGCCCGCGTGCAGGCTGATGATCTCCTCGGCGTTGTCGGCCACCAGCCGGAAGCGGGCCTCGCTCTCGGCCAGGGCCGCGCGGGCCTCGTCCTCCTCGCGGGTCTTGCGCAGGTGCACGAAAAAGAGCGCGCTCATGAAGGCCAGGGACAGGGTCAGAGGCCCGGCCAGGAGCGGCAGCCAGCGCAGCAGGGAGGCCTGGATCTCGCTGCGCCGCTTGGTGGCCACCACCACCAGGGGCCGGTGGGTCAGGCGCAGGAAGGAGAGCACCGAGGGGCCGCCCGGGCCGTCGTTGGCGCACTCGCCGCTGAGCGTGCCCTGCTTGCGGCCAAGGGCCAGGGCCTCGCGCAGGGACGTCAGGGGGGCCTTCTGGCCGATGAGCGACTCCACGAAGGGATAGCGCGAGATGACCGTGCCGTCGTCCGAGAGCAGGGCCACGGCCCCGGTCTTGCCCAGGGCGGTGCGGCTGTGGAAGTCCGAGAAGAAGGACGGCTCCAGGCCCGCGGTGAGCACGCCCAGGAGGCGGCCCTTGGCGTCGCGCACGGGCCGGGACAGGGAGAAGAACGGCCGGTTGCTGGACATGCCGATGAGCAGCGGGCCCACGTAGGAGCCCCGGTCCAGGGCCGCGGCCTTCTGGAAGTAGTCCTGGCGGCCCACGTTCATGTCCGGGGCCGGCAGGGAGGTGCTGCACAGGATCACGCGGCCGGAGGCGTCGGCCAGCCAGATGGTCCGGACCTGGGGCAGCCGGGCGGCCGCCTCCACCAGGTCCCGCCAGTGTTCCTCGGAGCGGTCCACGCGGGAGAAGTCGGTCCCGCGCAGGTGGTCGATGGCGTGGAGCAGGGAGAGGTCCACGGCCTCCAGGGCCCGCTCCAGGTGCTGCTGGAGGACCTTGGCCGTGTACTGGGTCTCCAGCTCGGCCTCGCGGAAGGCGGTGTCCAGGGCCAGACGCGAGGCCACCAGAAAGGAGGCCACCACGGCCAGCAGCGCCAGCACGTAGAAGGCCACGAGCCTGCGCGAAGCCCCGCGCCAGAGGCGTTTTTTGGCCTGTTGATCCGCCATGCGGTGTCCCGCTCCCCCCGGGCCGCCGCCGTGGCGGCCGACCCTGCGTTACAACCGTGTTGTGACGTTGTTTTGACAGAATCCCGGGGCATGGTCAAGGCCATGGAATCGTGGCACTTTTTTAATAAAAGGGCGTGTCCTCCGGGAGATCAGGGCAGGAAGGGCCGGTTGGCGGCCAGGCAGTCGCAGAGTTCGGCATAGACCTCGCGCAGCCGCTCCCGGCGCAGGTCGCCGGCCAGCCGCGCCAGGATGCGCGTGGACAGCGCGCCTTTGGTCAGGATGGTCTCCAGGGGCTTGCTCCAGTCCGGGTCGAAGCCCTCGGTGGGCAGGGCGTTCTTGGCCATGAACAGCCAGATCTCCGAGGCCTTGCAGGAGCGCCGGTTGGTCAGGCCCAGGGCCTTCAAATAGGCCGGGTCGTCCACCACGCCCTGGTCCCCGCCCCGGATCACGGACTGGAGGATGCGGGCCAGGGGCTCGGGCTCCCACTTCTGCTGGGCCTTCAGGTCCTGCCAGGTCTCCGCGGCCACGGCCCGGATGGCGGCCACGGCCAGGGCGGCCACGGCCAGGTCCGCGGCCGGGCATTCCTGCACGTCCAGCACGCGGATCTCGATGGCGTCGCGCTCGAACCGGGCGATGGCCCCGCGGGCGTTGAGCCACTCGAAGCGCAGCACGCCCTCCTTGTCCTGGGGCCGCAGGGCCTTGAACATGGGGTTCAGGATGCGCTTCTCATACTCCCGCCGGGTGAAGGCCCGCTCGGGCACGATGAGTCCGCTCACCTGGGGGATGCGCGCGCAGTTGCGCGAATAGGCCTCCATGCGCGCGTCCGCGAAGCCCGTGGCCGCGCCGTCCAGGATCGGGCTGCTGGCGGCCAGCGCCGGCAGGATGGGCAGGATCAGGCGGATGGCCGCGTGCAGCCTGCCGAACTCCCCGTCGCCCGCGAACGGCAGGTTCAGGTGCATGCTCTGGAGGTTGGACCAGCCGTGGCCCTGGCAGTCGAAGATGCGGTTGAAGGCCGAGTAGACCGCGTTGTACTCGTGGGGCCAGATCTCGGTCTGGGTCTTGGGGTCCATCCAGGGGTGCGCGCCCGTGGGCATGAGCTGGCCGCCGATGGGCGCCAAGAGGGCGTTGGCCCGGGTCACGTCCGCGGCGAAGCGCTTGTCCAGGCCCTCCAGGGTGGGCGCCGGGCCGTTGGTCTTGAACTCGATGACGTGCAGGGCCAGCTCGTTGGACCAGGCCTGGTCCCCGAACTCCACGTCCGCGGTGAGCTTGCCGCCGGCGGCCTCCAGGAGCTTGTCCGCGGCCGGATAGACGTCCAGGGTGCGGGCGTCCACCAGCATGTATTCCAGCTCCACGCCGAAGCCTTCGAACAGGGACAGCGGGCTCACAGTCCGGCCCCCAGGGATTTCTTGTTCTCGATGCGCCGCAAGAAGACCTCCATGATGCGCAAGTACAGCTCCTCGCCGAGGATCTCGTCCTCCTCCCCGGCCTCGATATTGGGGTTGTCATTGATCTCCATAACATAAACCTGGCCGTCGAGCATCTTGAGATCCACGCCGTAGAGCCCGTCGCCGATGAGCGCGGCGGCCTTGAGCGCGGTGCGCAGGACGTTCTTGGGGGCCCGGCCCACGGGCAGGCTCTCGACCTTGCCGTAGACGTCGCTGCCGCCCGGCCCGGGCCGCACGATCTGCCAGTGGTCGCCGCTCATGAAGTACTTGCAGACGAACAGCGCCCGGCCGTCGAGCACGCCCACCCGCCAGTCGAAGTCCGAGGGCAGGTACTCCTGGACGATGACCAGGTCGGAGCGCTTGAGCATGGCCCGGGCGGCCTCCTGGAGCCCCTCGCGGTCGCAGGCCATGACCACGCCCTGGGAGAACGAGCTGTCCGGCTGCTTCAGGATGCAGGGCAGGCCGAAGTCGGCCAGGGCCTGGTCCGCGTTCTTGGTGTGCACGATGATGGTCCGCGGGGTGGGCACCTTGTGCCGGGTCAGGAGCTCGGCCAGGAAGACCTTGTTGGAGCAGCGCAGGATGGACTCGGGGTCGTCGATGACCACCAGGCCCTCTTCCGAGGCCTTGCGGGCCATGCGGTAGGTGTGGTGGTCCACGCTGGTGGTCTCGCGGATGAACAGGGCGTCGAACTCCGAGAGGCGGCGGGAGTCGTCGCGGGTGATCAGCTCCACGCCCATGCCCAGGGACTCGGCGGCCTTGACGAAGCGCTTGAGGGCCTTCTGGTCCGAGGGCGGCCGCTTCTCGGCCGGGTCCTGGAGGATGGCCAGGTCGTAGGGCGCGGGCGAGCGCTTGGGGATGACCAGCTTCTTGCCGGCCAGGTATTCCGAGGCCACCTGGGAGGCGAAGGCCAGCTCCTTCTTGGGGATGTCCTTCATGGACAGGGGCGAGACGTTCTGGAGGTACCACTCGGTGCAGGAGTGGTTGAAGTCGGCCCGCAGAAACGGCGCGGGGAAGAACTTGAACAGCCGCGAGGCCAGGAGTTCCAGGCCCTTTTTCGGGGTCCGGCCGAAGTAGATGTTCAGGGAGAACTTGCGCAGGGTCCGGCCGTCCAGGAGCTTGACGATGAGCTCGTCCAGCTCGTCCGAGGCCAGGCTGATGATGCCCATGGACTTGAGGTCCTGGATGGTGGTCACGCTGGGCACGGGCTTGTGGCGCCGGGCCTCGGCCAGGAGCGAGACGTAGTAGCCCAGGCTCTGGTAGCGGTAGGACTGGCAGAAGTTGAAGACCTTGGCTCCCTTGAGCCCCGAGAAGGAGGCGTCCGAGAGATAGCTGCGGGCGGCCACGGGCTCGATGCCGGAAAGCGTGAGCGGACAGTCCTCCGGGTTCTCGATGACGGCGAGAATCAAAACGTCCTCCTAGATATCCGTTCCCTTGGGCGCGATGATGAGAATGTTGGCGTCGAATGTCAACGTGCCGAGCATGATCGAGTGGATCAGCCGGGACATCTTGACCTCGTACGTGTGGCCCGCGGCCATGGGGTTGGGCAGCAGGGGGTCGGCCACGAGCACGTCGCGGTGCTCGGGCTTGTAGCCGCAGAGCACCACGAAATGGCCCGTGGGCTCGCCCTTGATGTCGTCGTAGACCAGGGCCTCGCCCTGGCCCAGCTCGCGGGCCGTGCCGTAGAGGTAGGTGGCCGAGAGCCCGGTGAGCACGGGCACGGCGCGCTTGAGCGTGCGCCGGATGAGCGCCGAGGAGAGGTCCTCGAAGCGGATCTCCCCGCCGAGCGAGAGGAACCGCAGGTAGGCCCGGCTGGCGGCCCGGACCTTGCGGCGGTGGGGCTTGGCCTCCATCTGGAGCTTGAGCTTTTCGGCCATGTCCTTGCCCCGGCCCTTGAACCAGGTGGGGTCGAAGACCTGCAGGTCGTAGGTGTAGAGCACGGCCCGGTAGCCCCGGGACAGGGCGTGGCAGCCGAGCAGGACGGCCAGGGTGCCGCCGCCCTCGAGCTTCTCCACCTCGTCCACCACCCGGGGCAGGGGCAGGTTGTCGCCGTAGTAGGCATAGACCGCGTGCAGGCAGGTGGGGCCGCAGGTGGAGTCGTCGGGCTGGGGCAGGATGCGGAAGTCGAGCCTGGTTTCCATGATGCCGCCTCGCTGGAGCGGGTCATACTCCCAAGCGCGGGGAATAGCCAGAGTCGGGGCCGGGTCCGGCCCGGGGGGATGCGTTGCCAAGGGCTGGAAATTCAGGCATGTTGCGCTCCAATGCGGTCCGCCTCCCGGGGGCGGGGACGGGCCGCGCGCGGAAGCTTCTGTGCGGGTTCTCCGGCGCGCTGCTTGGGGGCAGCGGGCCGGCGCCTTGGGGCCCGCCAGGGAGCCGCCGCGGGGCCTTTCCCCCCGGAGTCCAACGCCCGGCCTGGTCCGGGCCGGCAACCGCAACCGGAAAGGGGCTTCATGAAACTTTCGGCCAAATCCCGCTACGCCGTGCGGCTCATGCTCGACCTGGCCATGCACCTGGGCCGCGGGCCGCAGCGCACGGCCGCGCTCTCGGAGCACACCGGGGTCACGGTGCGCTTCATCGAACAGATCCTCAAGCCGCTCAAGAAGGCCGGCCTGGTGGACAGCGTGCGCGGTGCCGCCGGGGGCTATGTCCTGGCCGGACAGCCCGGGGACGTGACCCTGGCGGACATCCTGCGGGTGGTGGAGGGCGACCTGGGCCTGACCAACTGCTGCCTGGACGCCAAGATCTGCCACCGCGCGCCCGTGTGCAAGGCGCGCCAGGCCTGGGACCGGGTCTCCCACGCCCTGGAGGACGAACTCGCGGGCATCACCCTGGCCGACCTCATGGAGGGCCTGCCCCCCGGGGCGCGGCACGGCTGCGACGACAGCGCCTGAACGAAAAAAAGGCCCGCCGATCGGCGGGCCTTTTTCATTCTCTCGGGATGCGGTGTCAGGCCTGGGCCTGCTGGGCCTGAGCGGTCATGACCGGGGCCGGGGTGAGCAGCGGGGCCTGGGCGGCCTGGAGCAGGTCGCCGGCCGGGGCCGCGGCGGGCAGCCCGGACTTCACCTCGCGGGTGAGCCAGCCGGAGCGCTGCGGGGTGATCATGCACCAGACGCCGATCCAGGACAGGCCGATGATCCAGAAGAAGGAGTACGGCAGGGCCCAGAGGAAGTTCCAGGAGCGGTGCCGGGCCAGGTAGACCACGGCCGGGATGCTCGAGGCGATGACCGTGCCGATGGCGATGTTCTTGGCCACCAGGAGCGGGGACACCAGGAGCATGGCGATGGAGCCGATCTTGAGGGCCTCGCCCACGATGAGCTCGACCATCTGGAGCAGGTACTCCACGCGGGTGCCCATGGCCGGGGTCTGGCGGAAGTTGCCGAACAGGAACTGGGCCATGACGATGGACTCGCGCACGTGGCTGCGGCCCCAGCGCACGAGCATCTTGCACAGGCCCTTGTACTGCACGGGCACGTTGGTCCAGACCAGGGCGTCCTGCTGGAACAGGATGTGGAAGCCCTTGCGCAGGATGATGTTGGCCAGGCCGCGGTCCTCGCCGATGTTGGCGTAGCGGCCCAGGAACTGCTCCTCGACCCACTCCTCCAGGTGCGGTTCCAGGATGGAGCCGCGGTAGGCGGACAGGGCGCCCGGGGTGCAGAACACCGTGTTCAGGCGGCTCTGGGCCAGGCGCAGGAAGTCGAAGGACAGGGTGAAGGCCACGTCCATCATCTTGGGGATCAGGCCCTGGTCCATGTTCAGCACGCGCACGTTGCCGGCCGTGGCGCCGACGTTGGCGTCGGCCACGAACGGGCTGACCAGCTTGCGCAGGGTGTCCGGGTCCACCAGGGAGTCGGAGTCGATGGTCACCCAGACCTCGCCGGTGGCCCGGCGGAAGCCTTCGTACAGGGCGCGGCGCTTGCCGCCGTTCTTGACCAGCTTGATGGGCTCCACGCGGCCGGGAAGCATGGCCTCGGCGCGGCGCATCCACTGCCAGGTGTCGTCCTTGGAGCCGTCGTCCACGGCCACGATCTGGAGCTTGTGGGCCGGGTAGTCGCTGGTGGCCACGCTGACCAGGGTGTTGAGCACGTGCCGGCCCTCGTTGTAGGCGGGCACGACCACGGTCAGGGTCGGCAGGGATTCGTCGGCCACCGGCGGGCAGGCCTTGTAGCGCAGGGCCAGGTAGGCGCGCCAGGCAAGGGCGGCGATGGTCATCCAGAACAGGCCCTGGCCCAGCCACCAGGCTATCTCGCGGGCCATGGAGCTGAACCCGGCCATGACCGTGATCCCGGCCTCGGCCCAGACCCACCACAGGCCCACGGCCGTGCAGGCCAGGAACAGGGCCAGAACGACGGGATAGCCCACGTCGCCGTTGGTCAGCTGGCGGCGGGCGAAGGCCGCCTTGCGGGCGGCGGTGAATACGGAGGCGTCCTCAAATCGGACAGTGCTCATCGAATTCCTTCTCCTCGGGGCGGCCTGGGACCCGGCCGGGTCCTCTTTCGCGGGGCCCCGAAATCTCTCGCGGTTTCGCTCTTTCCCTGGAATCCCGTTCAAAGTCAACGCTTAAAAGATCAAGGGTTCCAGCCTGTTGTTACTTCTCGTAAAAACACCCGGCCGCGGGGGCGACCGGGATGCACTGAATGAGCAAGGCCCATACCAAGGGTCTAACCAGCTGATGTCACTGGATTTCAGTTGGATGTGCAGGCCGCGTGCAGGCCCGTGTGTACGTTTTTTGCGCAGTTTTGCGCGCAAAAATGCCCACGCCCGCCGGCGGGGTTTCTAGACTTTTTTTATGGTTCTTGGGGACAGCCGGAGGATCAGATCAGAGGCCCGCGGAGCGTGAAATCCCGGACGAACGCCAGGGCCTCGTCCTCGGGCAGGGGCGGGGAGTAGAGGTAGCCCTGGCCGTACTCGCAGTCGAGCAGGGTGAGGATCTCGTGGTGCCGGGGCCGCTCCACGCCCTCGGCCACCACCTCCAGGCCCAGGGTGTGGGCCAGGCTGATGACCGCCTTGACGATCTCCACGTTCTCCTTGTTCACGTCCATCTTCTGGACAAAGGACAGGTCGATCTTGAGGTGGTCCAGGGGCAGCTGCTGGAGGTAGATGAGGTTGGAGTAGCCCGTGCCGAAGTCGTCCACCGAGAGCCGGATGCCCAGGTCCTTGAGGGCCAGGAGCCGCTCCACGGCCCGGCCGGCGTTCTCCATGAGGGCGGTCTCGGTGATCTCCAGCTTGAGCCGCTCCGGGGGCATGCCGGTCTCCTGGAGCACGCGGCGCACCGAGCCCACCAGGTCGGGCTGGGCGAACTGGCGGCCCGAGAGGTTCACGGACAGGGCCAGGCGGCCGATCTCCGGGCGGCGGGTGCTCCAGGAGACATAGGTCCGGCAGGCCCGGCGCAGAACCCAGAGGCCCAGGTCGATGATGATCCCGGACTCCTCGGCCAGGGGGATGAACTCGGCCGGGCCCACCACCGAGCCGTCCGAGCGCCGCCAGCGCACCAGGGCCTCGAAGCCGTAGATCGAGACCTCCCGGCCCAGGCGGACCATGGGCTGGTAGACCAGGAACAGCCGGTCCTCGGCGATGGCCCGGCGCAGGCCGCTCTCCATGTTGAGCCGCTGCACGGCCGCGTCGAGCATCCGGTGGGTGAAGACCTTGAAGCGGTCGCGGCCCATGTCCTTGGCCCGGTGCATGGCCAGGTTGGCGTTCTGGAGCACGTCCTCCGGGGCCCGGTACAGGCGGGTGTCCAGGACCATGCCGATGCTCGCCGAGAGCCGCATGGACCGCTGGCCCAGCTCGTACTCCCGGTTGAGGACCTGGCGCACCCGGTGGGCCACCTGCACGGCCCGGCGCGGAGACTCCAGCTCCTCCAGGATGAGCACGAACTCGTCCCCGCCCAGGCGGGCCACGGTGTCCAGGTCGCGCACGCATTCCTGGAGGCGGCCGGCGGTCTCCACCAGCAGGGCGTCGCCGAACTTGTGGCCCATGGAGTCGTTGACCACCTTGAAGCGGTCCAGGTCCACGAAGAGCACGGCGTAGGTGTAGCCGGGTCTGCGCTTGGTGCGTTCGATGGCCTGGCGGATGCGGTCCAGGCACAGCGTGCGGTTGGCCAGGCCGGTGAGCGGGTCGTGCAGGGCCTGGTGCCGGAGCTGCTCCTCCAGGCGCTTGCGGCCGGAGATGTCCAGGCCCACGCAGAGCCCGCTGGAGATGGTCCCGTCGGGCCCGGCCAGGGGCGCGGCGCGCATCTCGTAGACCCGGTCGGCCAGGGGCATCTCGGCCACGGCCGTGTCTCCGGCCAGGGCCTGGCGGAACAGCTCCTCCACCTGGGCGGCCAGGTCCGTGGTGAAGACCTGGCCCAGGAAGCGGTCGGTCAGGTCCGCGGGCTTGAGCCCGATCTTGGACAGTCCCAGGCCGCCGGCCAGGAGGATGCGCATGTCCCGGTCGAACAGGAGCACCGCGCCGTTGGGGAAGTTGTCCACCAGGGTGCGGTAGCGGGTCTCGGATTCCTGGAGCGCGGCCAGACCTTTTTTGCGCTCGGTGATGTCGCGCACGATGCTCTGGAGCAGGGGCGGCTCGCCCGGGCCCACCCGGCGCAGGGAGACCTCGGCGTCGAACTCGCCGCCGTCCGGGCAGCGGTGGCGCCACTCGAAGTGCAGGGGTTCCCCGGCCTCGGCGCGGGCCACGTACTCCGTGCCCAGGTCCGCGGACTTGCGGCCGTTGGGCTGGAACTCCGGCGAGAAGCTTCCGGCCCGGGCCCCGCGGATGTCCTTGGCCTGGCTGCCGTAGAGCTTGAGCAGGCGGGGGTTGCACTCCAGGAAGCGGCCCCCGCGGATGAGCGCGATGCCGTCCGGGGCGTTCTCGAACAGGGCCCGGTAGCGGGCCTCGGAGTCCAGGAGCGCGGCCAGGGCCCGCTTGCGGTCGGTGATGTCCGTGACCGTGGCCAGGGCCGCCACCCCGTCGGGCAGGTTCACCCGGCGCAGGTGCACCTCCACGTTGAACAGGCTGCCGTCCCCGGGCTTGCGCGAGACCCAGTCAAAGGTCCGGGGCCGTCCCGCCAGGACCTCCCGCCAGATCTCGTCGATGTCCGGGGGGACCGTGCCCGGACCGGTGAGGTCCGGGACCACGGACAGGGACAGGGCCTGCTCCCGGGTGACCCCGAACATCTCGAGCATGCGGTCGTTCACGTCCAGGATGCTGCCGTCGGCCCCGTGCAGGAACACGGCCGAGTGCACGCTGTTGAAGATGGTCCGGAGCGCCCGCTCGGACTCCTCCAGGGCCTTGGCCTGGCGGCGGAATTCGCTGACGTCCTGAAAGACCGTGATCAGGGCCTGGCCCCCGGCCATGGGGATGACCCCGGAGCGGCCCTCGAGGGTGCGGTGTTCGCCGTTCGCCCCGGGCACGATGTATTCCTGGGGCGTGAGCAGGCGGCCCCGGTCCATGGCCTGGCGGATGCGGGCCTCGGCCGCGGCGCGGCCCTCCGGGGCCAGCAGCTCCAGGACGTTGCGGCCGGTGAGCTGGGTCGGGTCGTCCAGGCCCACGGCCTGGGCCGCGGCCTGGTTGGCCAGGAGGATGCGGCCCATCTCGTGGACCACGATGGCCACGGGCGCGATCTCGGTGATGGCCCGGTGCAGGGATTCGGATTCGTGCAGGGCGGCCAGGGCCCGTTTCAGCGAGGTGATCTCCTGGATGAACCCCAGGATGTAGCGCTTGCCGTCCGCCGGGTCCACGAACAGGGCCTTGCTGGAGAGGATCACCGCGGAGTGGCCGTTCCAGACGGTCTCGGCCTCGGTGGTCAGGCTCCGGCCCGTGTCCAGGATTTCCTGGTCGCGGGCCCGGAACAGGGCGGCCTGCTCCGGGACGAACAGATCCTCGTTGGTGCGGCCGAGGATATCCTCCAGAGGCCTGCCCATGCCCCGGGCCAGGGCCGCGTTGCCGTAGATCCAGCGGAACTCCGCGTCCTTGGCGAACACGGCCACGTCCACGGCGCTCAGGAAGCGTTCCGGCAGGGCCGAAACGGGCGCTTCGGGGTCTGCGCGGCGGCGCTGGCGGCTCATAGGCGGATTCGCTCCATTTGCTGATGTTATGCCCCGGGGGGGATTTAGGCAATGATAAAGCGCGGCTGCAGCGGCTGTCCGGAAGGTGGACAGAGGGCTTCGGAAGGAGTAGGAATTGTTAGAAGGCGCCTTTTCTTCCGGGCGCGGGAGACGGGCCGTGATCAAGAAGATTCCGGTGAGCGAACTCAAGGCGGGCATGTGCGTGGCCGACCTGGATTCCACGGTCTGGCGGCACGCCCCCTATCTCTACACCAGCCCCGGCTTCGTCCGCCAGGAGGACCTGGAGCGCATCCGCGCCAGCGGCTGCCTGGAGGTCTTCATCGACACGGCCAAGGGCCTGGAGGCCGAGTCCGGGGAAATCTCCGACGAGGAGCGCCTGGACCGGCTGCTCCAGGACCCCGGGGCCCGGGAGTGGAACGCCGCGGGCCTGCGCGTGCCCATGCACGAGGAACTGCCCCGGGCCCACCGCAAGTACAAGGCCGTGCTGGACTGCGCCCGGCGCATCGCCGAGAGCCTGGCGGCCCGGCGGCCCCTGGTCCCGGCCGAGGCCGAGGACGCGGTGGAGGAGGTCATCGACTCGGTGGTCCGCAACCCCGGGGCCCTGCTCTGCCTGTCCAAGCTCCACAAGTACGACCGCTACGCCCTGACCCACTCGGCCAACGTCTGCGGCCTGGCCGTGCTCTTCGGCATGTTCCTGGGGCTCACCCGGGAGCGGCTCCTGGACCTGGGCCTGGCCGGACTGCTGCACGACGCGGGCATGGTCCTGGTGCCCCAGGAGGTCTATTCCCGGCGCGGGCCGCTGTCCCGCGACGAGATGGAGCTGGTGCGGGCCCATCCGGCCCACGGCCGCAGGCTGCTCACCGAGGCCGGGGGCTTCCCCCAGGCCGTGCTGCGGGCCGTGGCCGAACACCACGAGCAGTACAACGGCCTGGGCTATCCCCAGGGCCTGCGCGGGGACCAGATCAGCCAGGCGGGCCGAATGCTGGCCCTGTGCGACGTGTTCGACGCCATGACCAGCGACCGCTCCTACATGAAGGCCGTGGCCCCGTCCAAGGCCCTGGCCATCATGTACGGCATGCGCGGCCAGAACTTCGTGCCCGGCGAGGCCGACCTGTTCATCAAGTGTCTGGGGATCTATCCGCCGGGCAGCCTGGTGCGGCTCAACAGCGGGGATCTGGCCGTGGTCTACGGCTCCAATCCCAACAAGCCGCTGCTGCCCCTGGTGAACGTGATCCTGGACCGCAGGCTGCGGCCCCGCGAGCCCCGGCTCCTGGACCTGGCGGCCGTGCCCCCGGACGACCAGGGCCGGCCCCGGCTCAAGATCATCGAGTGCCTCAACCCGCTGAACTACATGTTCGACCTGCGCCGCCTGCTCGGCGTGGAGCTCGTCCCGGCCTAGCGGGCCGGTGAAACTCCCGCCCCGGCCGCGTTGCAGCGAAAATCCCGGACCCTCGCGCGGGTCTGTCCACGCGTCGGGCCCGGGATGTCCTTGCGCCTTGCCGGAGCGGTTCTTGACCGGCCCGGTTTTGGAGCGGGAAGCTGCGCCTAGCCCTCGTCCGCCGTGCGCGCCCCCCAGATCTCCCGGGCGTACTCGCGCACCGCGCGGTCCGAGGAGAAGAAGCCCATGCCCGCGGTGTTCCGGATGCTCATGGCGGCCCACTTCTCCTGGCGCAAGAAGGCCCGGGCGGCCCGCTCCTGGCAGTCGGCGTAGGCCCGGAAATCGGCCAGGACCAGGTACGGGTCCCCCTGGTGCAGGAGCCCGTCGGTGATCGGCCGGAACAGGTCCGGGGCCAGGGGCGAGAAGTGGCCCTGGGCGATCATGTCCACGGCCCGCTTGAGTTCCGGGTCGCAGTCGTAGCAGGCCCGGGGGTCGTAGCCGCGGGCCTTGAGCCCGTCCACCTCCGCGGCGGTGAGCCCGAACTGGAAGAAGTTCTCCGGGCCCACGGCCTGGCGGATCTCCACGTTGGCCCCGTCCAGGGTGCCGATGGTCAGCGCGCCGTTGAGCGCGAACTTCATGTTGCTCGTGCCCGAGGCCTCGGTGCCCGCCAGGCTGATCTGCTCGGAGAGGTCCGCGCCCGGGATGATCTTCTCGGCCGAGGACACGCAGTAGTTCGGCAGGAAGACCACCTTGAGGGACTCGGAGACCAACGGGTCGTTGTTCACCCGCTCGGCCACGGAGTTGATGAGCTTGATGATCAGCTTGGCCATGCGGTAGCTCGGCGCGGCCTTGCCCCCGAAGATGTGCGCGCGCGGGGCCGGGGCCGAGCCCGGGATGCCGTCGCGCAGGCGGTTGTAGAGCACGATCACGTGCAGGACGTTCAGGAGCTGGCGCTTGTACTCGTGGATGCGCTTGACCTGCACGTCGAACAGGGCGTTCCAGTCCAGGCGCACGCCCACCTTGTAGAGCACGTAGTCGGCCAGGCGCTTCTTGTTGCGCCGGCGCTGCTCCATCCAGCGGGCCTGGAACGCGGCGTCCGAGGCCAGGCCCTTGAGCCCTTCGAGCCGCGAGAGGTCCGTGAGCAGGCCCGGCCCCAGGGCCTCCTCCAGGAGCCCGCTGAGCCCGGGATTGCAGAGCCCGAGCCAGCGCCTGGGCGTGACCCCGTTGGTCTTGTTCAGGAAGCGCTCCGGGTACATCTCGGCGAAGTCGCGGAACACGCGGTTCTTGAGGATGTCCGAGTGCAGGGCCGAGACCCCGTTGACCGCGTGCGAGCCCACGATGGCCAGATGGGCCATGCGCACGCGCCGCCCGCGGTCCTCGGCGATGAGCGACATGCGGCGCAGGCGGTCGCCGTCCCCGGGGAAGCGCTCGGCCACGGCCTCCATGAAGCGGTGGTTGATCTCGTAGATGATCTGCATGTGCCGGGGCAGGATTCGGGCCAGCAGGTCCACGGGCCAGTGCTCCAGGGCCTCGGGCATGACCGTGTGGTTGGTGTAGGCGAAGGTCTTCACGCAGACCTCCCAGGCCTGGTCCCAGTCCATGAGCTCCTGGTCCAGGAGCAGGCGCATGAGCTCGGGCACGGCGATGGCCGGGTGGGTGTCGTTGAGCTGCACGGCCACGAACTTGTGCAGGTCCTCCATGGTCGGGTGGTCCTTGCGGTGGCGGCGCATGATGTCCTGGAAGGTGGCCGAGACGAAGAAGTACTGCTGCTTGAGCCGCAGCTCCAGGTTCTCGGCCACGGCGTCGCTGGGGTACAGGACCTTGGAGATGTTCTCGCTGCGGGTCTTGTGCTCGATGGCTCGGATGTACTCGCCGTTGTTGAAGAAATCCAGGTCGAATTCGCGGCTGGAGCGGGCCGCCCAGAGGCGCATGTTGATGACCGTGCCGTTGCGGTACCCGGGCACGAGCATGTCGCAGGCCATGGCCATGACGTGCTCGCCCGAGAGCCACTGGTGGCGCTGGCGGGCCTGGGAGTCGAAGTAGGTGCGGACCTCGCCGCCGAACTCCACGGGGTAGAGGTGCTGGGGCCGCTCGAACTCCCAGGGGTTGCCGAACCGGAGCCAGTTGTCCGGCCGCTCCAGCTGCCAGCCGTCCTGGATGAGCTGGTAGAAGATGCCGTAGTCGTAACGGATGCCGTAGCCGTAGGAGGGGATGCCCAGGCTGGCCATGGAGTCCAGGTAGCAGGAGGCCAGGCGGCCCAGGCCGCCGTTGCCCAGCCCCGCGTCCCACTCCAGCTCGGCCACGTCCTCCAGGCTCAGGCCGAACTCGGAGAGCACCTTGCGGCACTCGGGCTCCAGGTCCAGGCAGAGGATGTTGTTCACCAGCGAGCGGCCGGGCAGGAACTCCAGGGACAGGTAATAGACCCGCTTGGAGCCGCGGTCGTAGTAGGAGCGCTGGGTCCTGATCCAGGCCTCGGCCATGCGTTCGCGCACGGTGTAGGCCAGGGCCTTGAAGTAGTCGTGCTTGGAGGCCAGGGCCGCGTCGTTGCCCAGGAAGGAGAGGATGTGGCGCTGCACGTCCTCCTTGAGGGCCTTGACCCGGGCGGCCCGGGACTGGGGCTTGGCTTCGGCCTTGGCGGCCGGGGCCTTTTTCGCGGCGCGGGGCTTCGGGGCGGCCGGGGCCGCGGGCTTCCTGGCGGGCATGGCTCCTCCCTGGGGTTCTAGGATTCCCTCATTCCTCCATCCCGTATTTCCCAGGCAAAGGCAACGGCCGGGAAAATAACGCCGGGATCGGGATTCCTCCATTTGCGCATTCGTCACCCCATTGCCGCCATTCCGTCACAGGGAGCGCTTATTCTCGGATCAAACCCCCGAGGCAGGCCATGAACACCCCCCGCTTCCCCTGGCGCAAGGCCCTGGGCCGGCTTCTCCGGGGCCGGGTCCCGGCCCAGCTCGTGGTCCAGTACACGGACCGCTGCAACGCCCTCTGCGCCCAGTGCGGGATGAACGCCCGGGCGCGCTTCCTGCGCTCCACCCTGCACGCCGACGCGGCCGTGGCCCTGGTGGACGCGGCGGCCGAAAAGGGCGTCCTGGCCCTGTCCTTCACCGGCGGCGAGCCCCTGCTCTACCTGGGCGAGATCGCCGAGCTCTCGCGCCGGGCCCGGGCCAAGGGCATCCCGTTCGTGCGCACCGGCACCAACGGCTTCCTGTTCCGGGGCTGGGAGCGGCCGGACTTCAGCGACCGCATGCGCCACCTGGCCGAGACCATCGCGGAGTCCGGGCTGAACAACTTCTGGATCAGCCTGGATTCGGCCGACGCCGGGCTGCACGAGCAGAACCGCGGCCTGCCCGGGGTGGTCCGGGGCCTGGAAAAGGCCCTGCCCGCGTTCCGGGAGTTCGGGCTCTTCCCGGCCGCCAACCTGGGCCTGAACCGCCTGGCCGGGGGCGCCCAGCCCGCCCCGGACGCCGAAGCCGACCCCGAGGGCTTCCAGGCGCACTTCCGGGACGGCCTGCGCCGCTTCTTCTCCCGGGTGGAGTCCCTGGGCTTTTCCACGGCCAACGCCTGCTACCCCATGAGCCTGCCCGAGGAGAGCGCCTCCCGCGAGGCGGTCTACGCCGCCACCTCGGCCGCGGACATGATCCGCTTCAGCCGGGCCGAGCTGGCCCTGCTCTATGCGGCCCTGTCCCAGGCCGTGGCCGGGTTCCGCCACCGGCTGCGCATCTTCACCCCGTTGAGCGCGCTCCTGGCCCTGGCCCGCGAGGCCCGGGGTCAGGCCGCGCGCTTCCCCTGCCGGGGCGGCATCGACTTCTTCTTTGTCCAGGCCGGGGGCCTCACGGCCTACCCCTGCGGCTACCGGGGGAGCGAGCCCCTGGGCGAGTTCCCGGACCTGGACCTGGCCCGCATCCCCCGCGCAGCCTCCTGTTCGGCCTGCCACTGGGAGTGCTTCCGCGACCCCTCGGTCCTGGCCGGGCCCGTGCTCGAACTCCTGGCCCACCCCCTGGCCGGGGCCGCCCGGCTCCTCGAGGACCGCGAGCTGACCCGGCTCTGGCTGGAGGACCTGCGCTACTACCGGGCCTGCAACGGCTTCGGCCTGCGCACCCCTCCGGATTTCTTCGCCCTGGCGCATTTCGCCAGGAGCCAGGACCGCGTGGCCGGAGCCTCGATCGAGCCCGCGCCCGCCCGGTGAACATCCCGCCGCTTGTCTCCGCCCGGGGAAGCCCGTATAGGGGTAGAATAAGCCGGAGGTCAGGCCCCGGCGGGAGCGGCATGGAACCGTTGGAAGCGGCCGAGGCCGAGCGCGACCGCAAGGTCCTGCGGCGGATCCACGAGAAGATCGACGACTACGAGTCGTACGGTTTCTCGCGGTCCGAGGTCCGCATGTTCAACGTCTTCTTCGACCTGGCCCAGGAGTTCGAGAGCGACCAGGACTTCTTCGCCATCTGCGTGATTTTGCCGGACGCCTTTTTCCATCGCGCCGCGGACCTGGTGCTCCTGGGCGAGGGCGGGCTGCCCAAGCTCGTGCGCTCCTCGGGCTCCACCGCGGGCCGCCAGCTGCCGGTCACGCTGGAGGACCTGCCCCGCCAGGCCTCGGAGATCGACGGCCAGCTCATTCTGCCCATCAAGATCAACCCGGCCCTGCGCGACCTGTTGCCCTTCGACCCGCCCGGCGGGGTGGCCGGGGCCCTGATCCTGCGCCCGGCCGCCGGGCTCAGCCCCAAGGACCGCCTGTTCTTCGAGAAGTTCGCCAACCGCATCGGCTACCAGTACCACCACCGGGTCATCCGCACGCGCAACCGCGAGCACCTGGAGTTCATCAAGAACCTGGTGGAGGACATCGGCCACAACGTCATCGTGCCGAACATGTACTTCCGGCTGTTCTTCAACCGGCTCAAGGGCAAGATCGACGGCCTGTCCGAGCTCTCGGAGGAGATGGCCCACGACGAGGAGCGCCACCCGGAGCTTTCCGGCGAACGCCGGGCCAAGCTCGAATACCTGCACGCGGGCATCCTGGCCCAGTTCAACGAGATCTACCGGCACTACGAGCAGACCAGCCTGTTCCTGGAGACGCTGCTCAGGCGCCGCCACTTCCAGGAGGGCCGCTACGTCCTGGAGAAGCGCCGCCTCAACCTGCGGACCCAGGTCATCGAGCCCCAGCTGGACCGCTACCGGCCCCGGCTGGAGGAGCGCGGGGTGGAGATCGACCTGTCCCTGGGCGGGGTGCCGGACCGCGAGATCGTGCTGTTGGCCGACATGGGGCTCCTGGCCCAGGTCTATTCCAACCTCTTCTCCAACGCGGTGAAGTACGCCCGGCCCATGGAGCGCTGGGACCGGGGCCACGTGGCCTGGCTGGCCTACGGCTGGGAGGTGCTCGCCGACCGCTTCGGCCCGGGCCGCCCCGGGGTCAAGCTGAACGTCTTCACCTCGGGCCCGGCCATTGCCGTCGAGGAGCGCGCCAGCCTGTTCACCCCGGGCTTCCGCGCGGGCAACGTGGACAAGGAGTACGGCACGGGCCACGGCCTGTACTTCGTGCGCCAGGTGGTCGAGCTCCACGGCGGCGAGGTGGGGTACGAGTCCACGGGCGAGGGCAACAACTTTTTCCTGATCCTGCCCCTGGAAAGCGAGGAACCCGCGTCCGGGAACGTCTGACAGCCTTTTTCCCCCGGCCGTCCCCCCTGTTTTTCCCGTTTCCGGCCCCGGACCTCCGATCTCCGCCCCTATCTCTCATTGCATATTTCATCGGTACCCGTTAACAGGCGAAACTGTGAGTTTCCCCTGAACGTCGTCGGGAGGGTGCCCATGAAGCTGCGCAACCGGCTCATTCTCGTCCAGGTGGCCGCCATCGCGGCCACTGCCGCGCTTTTGAGCGGCCTGTTCCTCTGGCAGATGCGCACGTACGCGGAAAACGAGATCAACCTCTACCGGGCCGAGACCATGGCCCGGGAAAAGGGGCAACTGGAAAACCTCGTGGGCATGGCCTCGGGCATGGTCAAGGCCGCCTTCGACCGCTCCCAGGACGTGGAGGCCATGAAGCGCGAGACCATGGCCGGGCTCAAGCGCGTGGTCCAGGCCGTGGCCGCCCAGATGCGCGACGTCTCGGCCCGGCGGCTGGCCCGGGGCGAGAGCAGGGAGGCGGTCCTGGAGGAGCTCAAGGCCCTGGTCCGGGCCGTGCGCTTCGACGGCAGCAACTACCTCTGGCTCATGGACGCCACCCCGGCCATGGTCATGCACCCCATCGACCCCAAGCTGGACGGCCGGGACCTGCGGGAGTTCAAGGACGCCCAGGGCAAGGCCCTGTTCCGCGAGATGGTCGAGGCCAGCCGCGAGGGCGAGGGCATGGTGGACTACTGGTGGGCCAAGCCCGGCAGCAGCGAGTCCAAGCAGAAGGTCTCCTACGTCCTGGCCCTGCCCGAGTGGGGCTGGATCCTGGGCGGCGGGGCCTGGATCGAGGACCTCACGGCGGCCATGCAGGCCGACGCCCTGCGCCAGGTGGCCAGGATGCGCCTGGCCGACGGCAACTACTTCTGGATCAACGATCTCGCCCCGCGCATGGTCATGCACCCGCTCAAGCCCGAGATGAACGGCCAGGACCTCTCGTCCTACGCCGACCCCAAGGGCAAGAAGCTCTTCGTGGAGATGGCCGCCAAGGCCCGCGCCGAGGGCGGGGGCTTCGTGGAGTACCAGTGGGCCAAGCCCGGCAAGACCGGGGACCATCCCAAGCTCTCCTACGTGCGGCTGTTCGAGCCCTGGGGCTGGGTCGTGGGCATGGGCGTGTACGTGGACGGCATCGAGGAGGCCGTGGCCGCGCGCCGCGACTCCCTGGGCGCGGCCATGGGCCGGCTGCTCTGGGTGGTCCTGGCCGTGGCCGTGGCCCTGGCCGTGGCCGGCATGGGCCTGGCCGTGTTCTTCGCCCGGCGCGTGACCAACGCCCTGGGGGCCGAGCCGCCGGACATGGAGCGCATGGCCGAGGCCGTGGCCCGGGGCCAGCTCTCCGCGCCCCTGGAGGAAGGGGAGGACGAAGCCCGGGGGGCTTACGGCTCCATGCGCCGCATGGCCGGGAGCCTGACCCGCATCGTGGGTGAGGTCCAGGGGGCCGCGTCCCAGGTGGCCGCGGGCAGCGAGGAGCTCACGGCCAGCGCCGAGAACGTGGCCCAGGCCGTGTCCGAGGAGGCCCAGGCCCTGGAGCGCATCGGCGCGAACATGGGCGAGATGCTCAGCCGCATCGAGGAGGGCGCGGCCCTGTCCCGGGACGCGGAAAAGCTCTCGGGCCAGGCCCTGGAGGAGGTCCGCCAGTGCCTGGAGGGCGCGCGTTCGGCCGCGGCCATCATGCGCGACATCGCCGAGCGCATCACCCTGGTGGAGGACATCGCCCGCCAGACCGACCTGCTGGCCCTCAACGCGGCCATCGAGGCCGCCCGGGCCGGGGAGCACGGCAAGGGCTTCGCCGTGGTGGCCTCGGCCGTGCGCAAGCTGGCCGAGACCAGCGGCGGGGCCGCCGGGGAGATCTCGAACCTCTCGGTGCGCGCGGACCAGGCCGCCGGGCAGGTGGCCGACGCGGTCCAGGGCCTGCTCCAGCGCATCCAGGGCACCCAGGACCTGTCCCGGCGCCAGGCCGAGGGCGCGGCCGAGCAGCGCCTGCGGGCCGGGGAGGTGGACAAGGCCCTGCGCCTGCTCGACGCCACCATGCAGCAGAACGCCTCGGCCTCCGAGGAGCTGGCCTCCACGTCCCAGGAACTCTCGTCCCAGGCCGTGCAGCTCCAGCAGACCATGAGCTTCTTCCAGCTGGAAGAGGAGCGTCCGGCCTTGCCGATAGGGGAGCACTGGGAGGTGCTCCAACCCTTGCCGCCCGGGCCGCCTTTGTCCTGAGCGCACGGGCTCCGGGGCGTCCCCCCGGGGCCCTTTCTCGGGTCTCGGGCAGGATTCCGTTGCCTGCGGTTGCGAAAGTGACTAACTGAAGAAATAGCGGAATATCTGGATTTCCGCAGGGAGATGACGGGATATCCGCGCCAGGTGGGGTTCCCGTCCAAGGGGGGAAATGAAGAAGAGCGCCAAGAAGGGCCCGCCGTCCTGCGGACCAGGGAATGGTGCGCCCGACGCCGACGTGGACGCCGTGGTCCGTTTCGGGGCCACCCAGGACCGCATGAAGCTCTGCGTGAGCTGCTACGTCCCGGCCCAGGGCTTCGGCACGCCCTTGAGCGTGGACCTGGTCCGCAAGCTCCTGGCCGAGGCCGGGCTGGACTCCGGCCTGGACCCCAAGGGCCTGGCCCGGGCCGTGCACCTGCTCCAGAACAGCCAGGACGCCAGCCACGTGGTCATCGCCCGCGGCGTCCGGCCCCGCCGGGCCCGCGACGCCTGGGTCGAGCCCCAGGGCGACCTGGCCTTTCCCGTGTTTCCCGGCCAGGTCATCGGCCGCTTGCGTCCGGCCCAGCGGGCCGCCCCGGGCCGGGACATCACCGGCCGGATCCTGCCGCCGCCCGCCGGGGAACCGCCCCGGGACATCAGCCTGCCCCGGGACGAGAGCTGCACCCTGGACCAGAGCAACCTGCTGCGGGCCCAGATCTGCGGTCTGGCCCGGGTGGAGGAGGGCCGGATCTGGGTGGAGCCCCTGCTCCGGGTCACCGACGACCGCCTGGCGGTCATCGCGGACATCTATCCCCGGGACATCCTGGGCAAGGCCATCAGCGCCCGGAGAATCCTGGACGAGCTGGCCCGCATGGGGGTGCGCGAGGGAGTCCGCGCCGGGCAGGTCATGGCCGCCCTGGAGCAGGCCCGCACCGGCAACCAGTGCCTGGAGGGCGTGACCGTGGCCCTGGGCCAGCCCCCGGAGCACGGCCGGGACGGCTGGCTGGAGTTCTTCCAGGGCGAGCGCGAGAGCGTTGGCACCATGGACCAGAGCGGCCGGGTGGACTGGCGCGAACGGGGCTATTCCCCGGTGGTGGCCGAGGGCCGGGACATCGCCCGGCTCCATCCGCCCACGGCCGGGACCCCGGGCCGCAACGTGTTCGGCGGAGAGATTCCGCCCCGCCACGGCGCGGTCCTCTCGGTCTGGCCCGGGCCGCACGTGGAGGCCCTGGAGGACGGGACCCTGTTCCGCTCCCGGATGACCGGCGTGATCCTCTACTCCCGCAACATCCTGGAGGTCTCCGAGCTGCTGGCCGTGTCCGGGGACGTGGACTACGCCACGGGCAACATCCGCGTGGAGCAGGGCTCGGTGCTCATCAAGGGCACGGTGCGCTCGGGCTTCGAGATCCAGGCCCCGCGCTCGGTGTTCGTGGACGAGGTGGTGGAGCACTGCCGCATCCTGGCCGGGGGCGACGTGCACGTGAACGGCGGGATCTTCATGTCCGGCCAGAAGGACGCCTACATCCGGGCCGGGGGCTCGGTGTCCGCCACCTACACCCACAACGCCCGCATCCTGGCGGGCGGGGACGTGACCATCGCCCAGTACATCACCAGCAGCTCCATCCAGGCGGGCTACCGGGTGCGCTCCGGCGGCCGGGTGCGGGTCACCGACCCCAAGGGCCGGATCATGGGCGGGGTGGTCATCTGCGCCGAGGGCCTGGAGGTCTACGAGGCCGGTTCGCCACTCGGCGTGGGCACGGTCCTGGCCCTGAGCCGGGAGACCCCTGAGCTGCGCGCGGCCCTGGAGGAGCGCCGGCATTTCACCGAGATCCTGGAGCGGACCACGCGGCTCTACGGCGAGGCCCCGGCGGCCCAGGTCCTGGCGCGCTTCCCGGCCGAGCGCCGGGCGGAGATCGAGGCCGTCCTGGCCGAGCGCGACGAGGCCCGGCAGCGGCTGCCCCAGGTCATGGACATCCTGAACCGGCTGGGCCAGGCGGCCCAGGCCCGGGCCACGGCCGCCTCCATCCGCATCCTGGGCCAGGTCCATCCCGGGGTGGTCATCAAGATGGGCGGCAAGACCTTCTTCGTGGAGCGGACCATGACCCGGGTGCGCTTCTTCTGGGACGCCGAGCAGCACCTCATCGGGGTGGGCGGGATTTGAGCCGCCGCGCCTCCCGCTTGACAGACGCCCGGGATTGCGTAACTCCGTAAGCTGAGGAGGCCGGGGACGTTTTCCGCGCCGGAGACGTCCCATTGGCGGCGGCCATGGTCAAAAAGGGCGGCGGGCCCATGCCCGTCTGCGACCAGCCCGGGAACGGCCCGGACGCGGTGGTGCGCTTCGGGGCCACCCGCGACCGCATGAAGCTCGGGCTGAGCTGCTACACCCCGGCCCGGGAGGGCGGCCGTCCCCTGGACGCGGCCCGGCTCACCGAGCTGGCCCGGGAGGCCGGGCTGGGCGCCTGCCTGGACCCCGAGGCCGTGGC
>DFYP01000130.1 GCA_002382645.1 Desulfovibrio sp. UBA4079
CTGGCCCCGGGCCTCGGTCTGGGGCTGCAAGGTGGTGGACGAGGCAGGGCCCCAGCGGGTCCAGGCCGCGGACCTCCACCCGGTCCTGCCCGAGCCGCCGGACCCGGCCCGGCCCGACGACTTCCGCTTCTCGGACCTGCACATCCAGACCCTGGACCTGGGCCAGTTCGCCTATGCCCGGCCCTGCGTGTCCGTGACCGGCTGCTGCCACCTGTTCCGTACCGAAGTCCTGGCGGAAAGCGGCGGGTTCGCCCTGCACCTCTCGCCCTCGCAGTACGACGACGTGGAGCACGACCTGCGCCTTGCGCGGGCAGGGGGCTTGGCCGTATATCAGGGGCACCTGGGCGTGCGCCACAAGAAGCGCACCGGCGCGGCCAGCCGCCAGTCCCATGCCGAACTGGGCAACGCCCTGGGCAACAAGTTCAAGATGCAGGCCATGCACCCCCGGGCCGAGATGGAGGCCACGCTGCGCATGGACCGGGACCGGCTCCTCGACGATCTTCTGGAGCGCCTGGCCTTGCTGGAGACCGCTCCCCGCAACCCCGCATAAGGAAGGACGATGACCCAGGACGCCACCCAGGAATTTCTCGACAGCCTGCCCGAACTCAAGCCCGGCGAGCGCTTCGCCTTTGCCTGCCACCCGGGAGTGGGCTGCTTCAACGCCTGCTGCGGGGACCTCAACCTGGTGCTCACGCCCTACGACGTGCTGCGCCTGCGCCGGGGCCTGGGCGGCCTGCCCAGCCGGGTCTTTGTGGAAAACCTGGGCGAGGTCTCCCAGCGCCGGGACACGGGCCTGCCCGAGATGCGCCTGCGCATGAACAAGGACGAGAAGCACGCCTGCCCGTTCGTGCGGCCCGAGGGCTGCTCGGTCTACGCCGACCGGCCGGGCGCCTGCCGCACCTATCCCCTGGGCCGGGCCACCCGGCCGGGCCCGGAGGGCGAGACCCTGGAACAGTTCTTCGTGGTGTGCGAGCCGCACTGCCGGGGCTTCGAGCAGGAGCGCCAGTGGACGGCGGGCGAGTGGCTCCAGGACCAGGGGCTTTCGCCCTACAACCTGTCCAACGACCGCTACATGCAGCTCGTCTCGGCCTGGCGCGCCGCCGGGCGGGGCCTGGATTCCCGGCGCATGAGCATGGTCTTCCTGGCGCTCTACCAGCCCGACGACTTCCAGCGCTTTCTGCGGGACATGAAGATCTTCGAGCGCCTGGAGGTCGAGGCGGAGCGGATGGCGCGGATCTTCGCCGACGAGGAGGCCGCCCTCGACTTCGGCCTGGACTGGCTCGGGCTCACCCTTCTGGGCCTGAGCGGAAACCTGCGGCCGAGGGGCTGATGAACACCGCGCTGGCCCACCACAAGATTCTCGGCCTGGAGGCCTTCCTGGAACGCCGCCGGGCCTTGGGTCCGGACTTCGAGCTGGTCTTCACCAACGGCTGCTTCGACCTGCTCCACCCGGGCCACGTGGACCTGCTGGCGCGGGCCCGGGCCCTGGGCCAGGGCCTGATCCTGGGGCTCAACTCCGACGCCTCGGTGCGCCGGATCAAGGGCCCGGACCGGCCCGTGGTCTGCGAGCGGGAGCGGGCATTCGTCCTGGCGGGGCTGTCCAGCGTGGACTTCGTGGTGCTCTTCGAGGAGGACACCCCGCTGAACCTGATCACCGCGGTGCGGCCGCGGGTCCTGGTCAAGGGCGGGGACTGGCCCGTGGAGCGCATCGTGGGCCGCGAGGCGGTGGAGGCCGCCGGCGGCCGGGTGGTCTCCCTGCCGCTTCTCCCGGGCTATTCCACCACCGCGCTCCTCGAGCGCATCCGGGGCCGCTAGCCGTCCAGCAGCTTGGCGATGAGCCTTCCGGCGTTGAAGCTGTCCATGGGCTTGGAGAACATGAAGCCCTGGGCCTCGTCGCAGTTCTCCCCCACCAGACGCGCCAGCTGATCCTCGCGCTCCACGCCCTCGGCCACCACGGAAAGCCCCAGGTTGCGGGCCAGGGCGATGATCGTGCGCACGATCTCGTGGTTGCTTTCGGCGCTGATGAACGAGCGGTCGATCTTGAGCGTGTCGATGGGCAGGCGCTGGAGGTAGTTCAGCGAGGAGTAGCCCGTGCCGAAGTCGTCCACGGCCAGGCGCACGCCCAGGGTCTTGAGCCCGCGCAGGGTGTCCATGCAGGCGCGGGACTCCTGGAGCAGGGAGCTTTCGGTCAGCTCCAGCTTGAGGGCGCTGGCCGGGAGCCCGTTCTTGTCCAGGGCCGAGCAGACGATGTCCAGGAAATCCTTCTGCATGAGCTGGCGGCTGGAGATGTTCACGCTCATGGTCAGGCGCGCGGCCCCGGGATGGAGGTCGCGCCACTGGCGCATCTGGGCGCAGGCCTGGTTCAGGACCCACTGGCCCAGGTGCAGGATGAGGCCGGTCTCCTCGGCCACGGGGATGAACCGGGCCGGGGACACGGGCCCGCGGCGCGGGTGGTTCCAGCGCACCAGGGCCTCGAAGCCGCGCAGCCGCTGGTCGGCCACGGCCACGATGGGCTGGTAGTGCACGGCCAGGTCCTCCTTGATGAGGGCCTCGCGCAGCTCGGACTCCAGCTGGAGGAATTCCGTGGCCTGCTCGTGCATCTTCCTGTTGAAGACCTTGTACTGGGCCTTGCCCTGGGATTTGGCGCGGTACATGGCGATGTCCGCGTCGCGCAGGATGTCCTCGGCCTGGGTGTAGCTCTTGGTCTTCATGACGATGCCGATGCTCGCCCCGCAGACCACGTCGTTGTCGTCCACGCTGAACGGCCGGGTCATGATCTCGTGGATGCGCTGGGCCACGCGGGTCACGTCGTGGGGGCTGGTGTACTCCTCCAGGAGCAGGGCGAACTCGTCGCCGCCCAGGCGGGCCACGGTGTCCACGGCGCGCACGCAGGATTCCATGCGCCGGGCCGCGGCCATGAGCAGCTTGTCCCCGGCCTGGTGGCCCAGGGAGTCGTTGACCAGCTTGAAGCGGTCCAGGTCCACCATGAGCACGGCGAAGCGGTAGTCGTCGCGGCGGTTGGCGCGCTCCACGGCGCGCTCCACGCGCTCCAGGAAGAGGACCCGGTTGGGCAGGCCGGTGAGGGCGTCGTGGAAGGCCTGGTGGGCCAGCTGCTCCTCGAATTCCTTGCGCTGGGTGATGTCGGTGTAGATGTAGAACACGCCCGCGATGTGGCCGCCCACGCGGATGGGGTAGCCGATGACCGAGACCGGGATGAGCCGTCCCAGGCGGTGGCGGCGCACGGTCTCGCCCTGGATGGGCTGCCCGGCCAGCACCGTGCGGTTGAAGTTCTCGGCCTCGAAGGCGAGGTCCTTGGGCACCACCAGGTCGCGGTTGAGCTTGCCGCGCACGGCATGGGCCTCGTGGCCGAAGAGGGCCTCGAAGCCCGTGTTCACGTCCACGATGCGGCCCTCGGGATCGATGAGCACGATGCCCTGGGGCGAACTCTCGAAGAGCTGGCGGAAGTAGGCGCGCTGGGTTTCGATCTCGGCTTGCGCGCGCTTGCGCTCGGTGATGTCCACCACCGTGCCCTCGTAGCACTCCGGCTTGCCGTCGGGACCGAAGGCGGCCCGGGAGTTCTCCGAGATCCAGATGGTGCTGCCGTCCTTGCGGTAGATCTCGGATTCGAAGCCGAACACGGCCTCGAACTCGCTCATGAGCGCCATGTACTCGTCGCGGCGGCCCGGCTGGACGTAGAGCTGGGAGGCGATGTCGTTGAAGTGGGCCTTCAGGTCCGAGGGCGAGGAGAAGCCGTACATGTGGGCCAGGGCCGGGTTGGCGTCCACGTAGCGGCCGTCCGGCGTGGTCACGAAGATGCCCTCCACCGCGTTGTCGAAGATCTCGCGGTAGCGCCGTTCGGAGCGCTCCAGGGCGGCCACTGAGGAGCGGTCGCGCAACAGCAGCAGGCTGTGCCCCTCGGCCAGGGGCGTGATTGTGAGCTCAAAGGGCGTGACCTTGCGGCCGGTCTTCAGGTTCACGCGCAGGCGGCGGGCCCCGGCCGGGTTGCGCAGGAGCTGGTCCAGGTTGCGGCGGTCCGCGAGGGAGGCCGCCAGGAGCAGGGGCTCGGCGTCCGGGAGGGACGCCTCCTGGCCGAAGACCTGGACAAAGGCCGCGTTGGCCAGGGTGAGCAGCCGGCCCCCGCCCAGAAGCGCGGCCGGGTCAGGGATGCTGTCCAGAATCTGGAGGAAGCCCTCGGCCAGGAGCGGCGGGGCGTTGCAGGGCAGGACCATGCGACATTCGGACATGCGGGCCTCGTGGCGAAAAGTGTACCCAGGGGAAGCAAGGACCGGGCCAACCCTGGACAGGCAAAGGAAACCCGGACTTCCGCCGCAGCCGCGTCCTGCGTTTTTTGTCGAATTCTGTAAATTCAGACCACATGGCTGTGGAAATAAATGACGTTATTGTAATAAAATTCTGATCGAGAAATCAGAGCCCGGACAAGAACCGTTGACATCCTCCTCTCTGTCGGATACGTTTCCCTGCTCGAACGATGTTCGGGCCAGTAGCTCAGTTGGCAGAGCCCCCGGCTCATAACCGGATGGTCCCAGGTTCGAATCCTGGTTGGCCCACCAAAGGAAGCACCTTGCCGGTACAGAACGCCACGCTTTTGAAAGGCGACGCCTCGTTACTCGCAGGAGGATCAGGATGCTCCCCAGGGGAAGACCTCGGGGAGCATCCTGGTTTTTGCAGGGTATGAACATACATGAATTTTTGCAGCTGATCCGGGATTTGGCGCCGGAGCGTCTGGCCAGCCCCTGGGACAACTCCGGGGTCCAGGTGGCCGGGCCGGAGAAGCGGGTCCGCAAGGCCGCCGTGACCCTGGACCCCGAGCCCGGGATCGTGGCCCGGGCCCTGGACTGGGGGGCGGACCTGGTGCTCTCGCACCACCCCCTGTTCCTCAAGCCCGAGTTTCCCAGCACCCCCGGCCGCTCCCTCGACATCCTCCGCCTGATCCTGACCAAGAACGCCTGGCTCTACGCCGCCCACACCTCCCTGGACGCCCGCGTGGACGGCCCGGCCCGCTGGCTGGGCGACGAGCTGGGCCTCTTGAACCGGGCCGTGCTCGAACCCGCGGCCGACGGCCGGGTGCTCGCAGCTGGCGCGGCCCTGGCCAAGGCCCTGCCCACCCGGGCCATCACCTCCCTGGAGGCCATGGAGGGCGTGCGCCGGGTCCAGTCCCTGCCCGGGGAGCTGCGTCTGTATTGCGAGGAGGCGTCCTGGCCCGCGGTGCGCCAGGCCGTGTCCGCCCTGGTGCCGTCCGGGCTGGAATGGTTCGTCTCCAAGCTGGAGAACGCGGCCCGCGTCGCGGGCTTCGGCGAGATCGGCGACCTGTCCAAACCCCTGGCCGCCGAGGCCTTCCTGGCGCGGCTCCAGGGGCTCTGCCGCGGCCGGACCCTGGCCCTGTGCGGACCGCAGCCCAAGCGCGTGCGCCGGGTGGCCTACTGCCCGGGCTCGGGCTCCACGCTCATGGGTCTGGCCTGCGAGCAGGGCGCGGACGTGCTGGTCACCGGCGACGTGAAGCACCACGCGGCCCTGGAGGCCGGGCTCCTGGTGGTGGACGTGGGGCATTTCGTTCTGGAAGAGGAGATGATGCGCCGTTTCGCCGTGGAGCTGGCTCAAAAGGCCCAGGGCGTAAGCGTGCGTTTTTTCGAGGGGAAGGACCCGTTCCGCTTCCGGGCCGGGGCATAGGGAATCGCGCGGGCGGTCCGCCGTCCGCGTTCCAATACGCAGGGCCACGCAGGGCGCGCGGTCCGGGGACTAAAGAGGGGACCTATGTATCAGAAGCAGATTGAACAATTGATCGTGCTCCAGGCGGTGGACGACGAGATCATCCTGCTGGAGGGCGAGATCAAGCAGGCGCCGCTGGAGCTCTCGGACCTGGAAGGCCGGGTGGCTGCGGTCAAGGAGCGCCAGGGCCAGATCAACGAACGCCTGGAGATTCTGCGGGGCCAGCAGAAGAAACTCGAGTTCGAGATCGAAGAGGATGCGGGCAAGATCAAGAAGAGCAAGAACAAGCTCATGATGGTGGGGAATACCAAAGAATACCACGCCATGATGCGCGAGATGGACAGCCTGGAGCGCGTGAACCGCATGCGCGAAGAGGAGAAGATCGCCGTCATGGAGGAGATCTCCCGCCAGGAGGAGGGCCTCAAGGACCTCGACACCGAGGCCGAGGGCCTGCACACCGAGTACGCGGCCAAGACGGCCACCCTGGAGGAGCGCCTGGGCAAGGCCCGCAAGCGCGTGGACTCCCTGGACAAGAAGCGCAAGAAGGCCGGCAAGGTCGTGCCCCCGCCGATCCTGGGCCGCTACGAGTTCATCCGGGCGCGCATCGCCCACCCGGTCATCGTGCCGGTGGACCGTGGCGTGTGCGCGGGCTGCAACATCATGATCCCGCCGCAGACGTACAACGACCTGCAGAAGGGCAAGCAGATCATCGCCTGCCCCAACTGCCAGCGGCTGATCTACTGGCTCGAGCATCTGCCCGAGGCCAACGCCGCGGCGGCGCAGGAAGAGGAAGATTAGGCCGCTTGCGCCCGGCGCAGGAGGCATTAGTGTTGAGAAGGGAGTCGGACAGGTCGTCGCCGCGGCCCGCAAGGGCCGGGGAGGAAAGTCCGGGCTCCGCAGGGCAGGGCGCTGGGTAATGCCCAGGGGGAGTGATCCCCGGACAGTGCCACAGAAAGCAAACCGCCGATCCCGGTTCGCCGGGAGGTAAGGGTGAAACGGTGGGGTAAGAGCCCACCAGCGGCCGCGGCGACGCGGTCGGCTCGGCAAACCCCGCCCGGAGCAAGGCCAAATAGGGGGGCTGACTGGCCCGGTCAAGGCCCCCGGGTAGGCTGCTGGAGGCGTCCGGTAACGGCCGCCCTAGAGGAATGACGACCGCCCCGCAAGGGGAACAGAACCCGGCTTATCGTCCGGCTCCCGTTTTTTCAGGGCCGCGGCGGCGGAGGAGGCAGCGTCCTTCTCCGCCGCCCTTTTCCGGAGCAGTCATGTCCCAGGCAAGCGACATCTGGGCCGTCATCGTGGCCGCGGGTTCCGGTTCGCGCCTGGCTTCGGCCGGGCTGGACCGGCCCAAGCAGTACCTGGACGCGGGCGGGGTTCCGCTGTTCTGGCGCTCGGCCCGGACCCTGGCCCGGATTCCCCGGCTGCGCGGCCTGGTCCTGGTCTTTCCGGCCGCGGACCTGGAGGCCATGCAGGCCCAGGTGGCCGGGCTGGTCGCCGCCGACGGCCTGGGCCTGGCCTGGAAGGCCGTGGCCGGAGGGCCGCGCCGCCAGGACTCCGTGCGCCTGGGCTTGAGCGCCCTGCCCCGGGAGTGCGGCTTCGTCCTGGTGCATGACGCGGCCCGGCCGTTCGCGTCCGCGGCCCTGGTCCAGCGCCTGCTGGCGGCCCTGGACAGCGGCGAGCGCGCCGTGATCCCGGTCTGCGCCGTGAAGGACACGGTCAAGCGCGTGGAGGGCGGCCGGGTGCTGGAGACGCTGGCGCGCAGCGAACTGGCCCTGGTCCAGACGCCCCAGGCCTTTGCCCGTGATCTTTTGGAAGCGGCCCACGCCCGGGCCGGCGAAGACGAGGCCACGGACGACGCCGCCCTGGTGGAGGGGCTCTGCCCCGTGGCCGTGGTCCCGGGCGAGGAGGGCAACGTGAAGATCACCACCCCCGAGGATTTGTCTCTGCTGCGGGGCGAGACCCGGACCTGGCCCTGCGTGGGCTATGGCTACGACGTGCACCGCTACGGCGAGGGACGGCCCATGGTCCTGGGCGGGGTGCCCATTCCGGGCGCGCCCCAGATCGTGGCCCACTCGGACGGCGACGTGCTCCTGCACGCCCTGGCCGACGCCGTGCTCGGCTGCTTCGGCGGCGGGGACATCGGCCTGCATTTTCCGGACACCGACCCGGCCTGGTCCGGGGTCAACAGCGCCGTGCTCCTCCAGGAGGTCCTGGCCAAGGCCCAGGCCGCGGGGGTGAGTCTGGTGCAGGCCGACCTGACCATCGTGGCCCAGGTGCCCAAGATTTCGCCGCACCGCGAGGAGATCGCGGCCAACGTGGCCCACCTCCTGGGACTCGAGCGCTCGCGGGTGAACCTCAAGGCCACCACCGAGGAGGGCCTGGGCTTCACCGGCGAGAAGAAGGGCATCAAGGCCGTGGCCGTGGTCACGGCCCTGCGGAGCGTTGGATGAGCGCACGGGGCAAGCGCATCCTGGCCGTGGCCCTGGGCCTGGTTCTGGTCCTGGGCCTGGGGGGCTGGTTCGGGCTGCGGGCCTGGCTGGAGAGCCGGGTGAACGCGGCCCTGGACGGCCTGCGGCCCAATGTGGACGTGACCTACTCCGGCCTGGAGCTGGATTTCGCCGCGCGCGGCCTGGCCCTGCGCCAGGTGGAGGCCCGGGTTCTGGACGGCCCGATCCTGCGCGCGGACCGGGCCCTGTTCCGGGACCTGGACCTGGAGCACGCCACCCCGTATTTCCTGGACGCGGTCCTGAAGGGCTTCAGCGCCGAGGACCCGGTCTGGCACTGGCGGGCCCCGGCCTGCGACGCCGAGCTGGCCTATCGCTACGACCCCCTGGCGCGCGAGCTCAACCTGCGGACCCTGCACGTGGTCCAGGAGGGCGGCTTTGAGGCCGCGCTCTCGGGCCGCTTCGGCAACATGGACATGGACCGTTTTCTGGAAGGGTACTACCTGGCCGCCAGCCTGGCCGGGCTGGAGCTGCGCTACACCGACCGCTCCCTGCTGCGGCGGCTGCTGCAACAGACCGCGGCCCAGTTCCGCCTGGACGAGGCCGCGCTCACGGCCCGGGTGGAGGCCTGGCTGGCCGGGCAGGAGAGCCTCTCGCGGACCCGCGGCAACAGCACCGCGGCCGCGGCCCTGGAGGCCCTGCGCCGGTTCGCCAAGAACCCGGGGGAGCTGGACGTGCGCCTGGCCCCGGTGGAGCCCGTGCCCATCCTCTATCTCGTGGCCGACGGCAACCTGCCCGAGATGCTCTCCCTGCTCAACGCCCGAATCGAGGCCCGCTGAGGCCCGTCACCGACAACGGAGAAGGATCATGCGTCTGTACAACACCCTGGCCCGCGCCAAACAGGACTTCGCCCCGAGGGACGGCAAGCGGGTCAGCATGTATGTCTGCGGCATCACCGCCTACGACCTCTGCCACGTGGGCCACGCCCGCTCGGCCGTGGTCTTCGACGTGCTCGTGCGTTACCTGCGCAGCAAGGGCCTGGAGGTCCTCTTTGTCCGCAACTTCACGGATGTCGATGACAAGATAATTAAGCGCGCCAACGAGCTGGGCCAGGAGTCCTCGGAGGTGGCCGAACGCTACATCCGGGAGTTCCACGTGGACATGGACCGCCTGGGCGTGCTCCGGGCCGACGTGGAGCCCCGGTGCACCGAGCACATCCCGGAGATGCTCACCCTGACCCAGGAGCTCATCAGCCGCGGCCAGGCCTACACCACGCTCTCGGGCGACGTGTACTTCCGGGTGCGCTCCTTCCCGGGCTACGGCAAGCTTTCGGGCCGCAACATCGACGACCTGCGCTCCGGCGCGCGCATCCAGCCCGGCGAGGAAAAGGAGGACCCCCTGGACTTCGCCCTGTGGAAGGCGGCCAAGCCCGGCGAGCCGTTCTGGGAAAGCCCCTGGGGCCCGGGCCGTCCGGGCTGGCATTTGGAGTGCTCGGCCATGAGCGAGAAGTACATGAGCCTGCCCCTGGACATCCACGGCGGCGGCCAGGACCTGGTCTTCCCGCACCACGAGAACGAGATCGCCCAGTCCGAGGCGGCCACGGGCGCGGAGCTGGCCCGCTTCTGGGTGCACAACGGCTTTGTCCAGATCAACTCCGAGAAGATGTCCAAGTCGCTCGGCAACTTCTTCACCATCCGCGACATCCTGGACAAGTTCCTGCCCGAGACCCTGCGCTATTTCCTGCTCTCCTCGCACTACCGGAGCCCGCTGGACTTCTCCTTCGAGGGCCTGGAGGAGGCCGAGAAGGCCCTGCGCCGGGTCTATGCCGCGCGCCAGCAGATGGCCGAGGAGCTGGCCAAGGCCAAGTGGTCGGCCGCTCCCGCGCCCCAGGACCTGGTCCAGGAGCTGGACGGCCTGGAGGCCGGATTCAACGAGGCCCTGGAGGACGACCTGAACACCGCCGGGGCCCTGGGTCATCTGTTCGGGGCCGTGCGCCTGGCCGGACGCCTGGCCGAGGACAAGGGCCTGCGCAAGTCCGAGGGGGCCCGCGGGCTGTGGACCCGCATCGCCCGGGACCTGGAGTCCTGGAGCACGGTGCTCGGGGTCTTCGGCCGGGAGCCCGGGGAATTCCTGGCCGAGCTGCGGGCCTGCCGCGCGGGCCGCAAGGGCATCGACCCGGCCCAGGTGGAGCGCCGCCTGGAAGAGCGCCTGGCGGCCCGCAAGAACAAGGATTTCGCCGCCTCGGACCGCATCCGCGACGAGCTGGCGACCCTGGGCGTGGAGGTCAAGGACACGCCCCAGGGCCAGGTCTGGGACGTGGCCTGAGCAGGGAGGTTTCCATGGAACGGGCGCGCAGCACCGAGGAGTTGGCCCGGCGCATCGCCTTGGCCCGGGGCGAGGTCCCGGCCGGCCTCCTGCTCAAGAACGCCCGCCTGGTGAACGTGCTTTCCGGCGAGATTCATCCCGCGGACATCACCGTGGCCGGAGGCCGGGTTATCGGCCTGCACGGCGGCCCGGCCCGGGCCACCCTGGACCTGGGCGGCCGCTACGTGATCCCCGGGCTCATCGACAGCCACATCCACATAGAATCGACCCTGCTCTGTCCCCGCGAATTCGCCCGGGCCGTGGCCCCGCGCGGCACCGCCGCAGTGGTCTGCGACCCCCACGAGATCGCCAACGTGCTCGGCGGGGCGGGCATCGAATACATGCTGGCGGCCACCGCGGACTCGCCGCTGGCCTTCTACTTCATGATGCCGTCCTGCGTGCCGGCCACGCACCTGGAGACCTCGGGCGCGGCCCTTTCGGCCGAGGACGTGCGGCATTTCCTGGCGGCCCACCCGGAGCGCATCCTGGGCCTGGCCGAGATGATGAACTTCCCGGGCGTGCTCTTCCGCGATCCCGAGGTCCTGGCCAAGCTTCTGGCCGCCGGGGATCGGCCCATCGACGGCCACGCCCCGCTGCTCTCGGGCCGCGACCTGGAGGCCTACGTCCTGGCCGGTCCGGGCAGCGACCACGAATGCACCCGGCCCGAGGAGGCCCTGGAGAAGCTCCGGCTGGGCATGCACCTCATGTTCCGCGAGGGCAGCAGCGAGAACAACCTGGACGACCTTCTGCCCGCGCTCAACGAGTTCAACGCGTCCCGCGTCTCCCTGGCCACGGACGACCTCCTGGTCACGGACATCCGGGACCGCGGGCACATGGACCACAAGCTGCGTCACGCCATGGCCTCGGGCGTGCCGGCGGTGCGCGCCGTGCAGATGGCCTCCATCAACACGGCCCGCTATTTCGGCCTGCGCGGCCGGGGCGCGGTGGCCCCGGGATTCCGGGCCGACCTGGTGGTCCTGGACGACCTGGAGCGCGTCCAGGTGGCGGAAGTCTTCCTGGGCGGACGGCGGCTGCGCCACCTGCGCCTGCCGCGCGGGGCCGGGGCCAAGCTGCCCGGGACCATGCGTCTGCCCGAGCTGGGCCCGGATATGCTCCAACTGCCCCAGGGCCGGGGCAAGGTGCGGGTCATCGGGGTCATCCCGGGCCAGATACTCACGGAAAAGCGCCTGCTGGAACCGACCCTGGCCCAGGGGCGGCCCGTGGCCGACGCGAACCGCGACCTGGCCAAGCTGGCGGTCATCGAGCGCCACCGCGGCACGGGCAATGTGGGTCTGGGCCTGGTCCAGGGCCTGGGGCTCACGGCCGGGGCCCTGGCCTCCAGCGTGGGGCACGACTCCCACAACCTCATCGTGGCCGGGCAGGACGACGCGGACATGATTCTGGCGGCCCGGGAGGCGGCCCGTCTGGGCGGCGGCTTCGTGGCCGCGCTCCACGGCCGGGTGCGGGCCAGCCTGCCCCTGCCCCTGGCCGGACTCATGAGCGACGCGCCCTTCGAGGAAACGGCCGCGCGGCTGGAGGCGCTCCTGGCCAGCCTGTCCCCGGCCATGGGCGCCTTCCAGGGCAATCCCTTCGCCCTGCTCTCGTTCCTGGCCCTGCCCGTGATCCCGGCCCTCAAGCTCACGGACCGGGGCCTGGTGGACGTGGACGCCTTTGCCCTGGTTTCCCTCTGGGATTCCGAATAATACTAGCCCGCCCCCCCAGGTCTTGATATATTCCCTGAATGTCCGGGATCCCCAACAGGCTTTCCCCCTTCCGCTGGGGGCTGCGTAAATCCACGCTGGCCATCATCGGCCTGATCTTTTGCCTGGTGGTCTCGGGCCTCCTCTACCTGTCCCGGGGCGTGCTCCAGAGCCGCTTCCTGGCCCTGGAGGAAAAGGTCGCCCGGGACAACCTGCGGCGCGGCCACAAGATCCTGGACGCCAACCTCGAGGACCTCAAGGCCCTGTCCCTGGACTGGGCCTGGTGGGACGACTCCTACCGCTTCGCCCAGTCGCCCTCGCCCGAGTACCGGGAATCCAACCTGAACAGCGACACGTTCCAGGCCCAGAAGCTCAACCTCCTGCTCATCCACAACGCCCGGGGCGAGCTGGTCTGGGGCGGCTACATGGACCCGCTGGCCGGGCTCTACACGGCCGTGCCCGAGAACATTCTGGCCTTCATGGACCAGCGGGTGCGGCCCGGGGCCGGACGCTTTTCCCGGGACGGCTTCGCCGGGTTCATGGTCCTGGAGGACCGGATCTTCCTGGTCTCCTGCCAACGCATCCTCACCAGCAACCGCGAAGGCCCCCCCATGGGCTGGCTGCTCATGGGCCGGATGATGACCCCGGGCTTCGCGGCGCGGCTCTCGGACACGGTGCAGCTGCCTCTGGCCCTGGAGCGGGGCCAGGGCCAGGAACTCGTCTGGAAAGACACCGAGATCGCGGCCTCCGAGATCCTGGTGGACCTGGACGGCCGACCGAGCCTGACGCTCACCGTGCATACGCCCCGGGAGATCAAGCAGGCGGGCGAGGAGGCCACCCGGGGCATCCTTGTGGCCATCGCCCTCACCGGCGTGATCCTGGCCGCGCTGACCATGGTCTTCCTGGAGCGCCAGGTCCTGGCCCGGGTGGCCCGGCTGGAGCACCAGGTGGTCACGGCGGCCCACGACCCAGCCCCCAGGCCCGTGACCCTGGAGGGCGACGACGAGCTCTCCAGCCTGGCCCAGGGCATCGACGGGATGCTCCGCGACCTGCGCGACAACGAGCGCTTTCTCAAGCAGGTCCTGGATTCCCTGCAGGTGGGCGTGATGCTGGTGGAGGCCGACACGCGCCGGGTGGTGGACGTGAACACCCTGGCCTGCAAGCTCACCGGGCTCACCCGCGAGCAGATCCTGGGCCATCCGTGCCACGGCTTTGTCTGTCCCCGGCCCGAGGGGCAGTGCCCGGTCCTGGACCAGGGCCACAGCGGGGACTCCTTCAAGACCAAGATCCTCCAGGCCGGCGGCCAGACCATCGAGGTGCTCAAGAGCGTGGCCCGGGTGGAGCTCAAGGGCCGCCAGTTCCTCCTGGAAAGCTTCGTGGACATCACCGACCTCGAAGCCGCCCAGAACGCCCTGGCCCAGTCCGAGGAGCGCTACCGCGCCCTGTTCATGAACACCGGCACGGCCAGCATGCTCCTCGACGCGGACAAGACCATCCGCCTGGCCAACAACGAGTTCCTGAGCCTGGTGGGGGGCGCGGCCGAGAGCGAGGTGGTGGGCCAGCCCTGGCCCGGCTTCTTCCATCCCGAGGACCGGCCGCGCATGGAGGAGTACCACGCCATGCGTCGCAAGGGGCCGGGCCTGGCCCCGCGCAACTACGAGAGCAGGGTCCTGAACCGCCGGGGCGAGGTCCGCGAGGTGGCCATGACCGTGTCCGTGATCCCGGGCACGCAGCTCTCCGTGGCCTCGGTCCTGGACATCACCGACCGCAAGGAGGCCGAGCGCCAGCTGGAGCGCCAGGCCTTCTATGACGGGCTCACCGGCCTGGCCAACCGTCAGCTGTTCCAGGACCGCCTGCGCCGGGCCATGCTCGCGGCCTCCCGCGAGAAAGCCCAGGTGGGCCTGCTGCTCCTGGACCTGGACGACTTCAAGCACGTCAACGATTCCCTGGGCCACTCGGCCGGGGACCAGGTTCTGCGCGAGGCGGCCGAGCGCTTCACCCAGGTGCTGCGCGACACCGACACCCTGGCCCGGCTGGGCGGCGACGAGTTCGCCGTGGTGGTGGAGGGCCTCACCGGGCTGGACCCGCTCTCGCGCATGGCCAAGGACCTCATCGACGCCCTGCGCCAGCCCTTCCATGTGGAGAGCTCGGAGATCTATCTCGGCGTGAGCGTGGGCATCGCGGTCTATCCCCTGGACGCCGAGGACGCCGAGCGGCTCATCCAGAACGCGGACCTGGCCATGTACCGGGCCAAGGAGCAGGGCAAGAACACCTTCGGGCTGTACAAGAAGGACCTCAACGACCAGGCCGTGCGCCGCCTGACCATGGAGGCCGAGCTGCGCCAAGCCTTGGCCGAGAGCCGCTTCAGCGTGGTCTATCAGCCCAAGGTGGACATCACCACCTGCCAGGTCGTGGGCATGGAGGCCCTGGTGCGCTGGCGCGAGTCCGACGGGACCCTGCGGCCGCCCTCGGCCTTCATTCCGTTCGCCGAGTCCAGCGGCCTGATCCAGGCCATCGACTTCTTCGTGCTGGAGGAGGCCTGCCGCCAGACCGTGCGCTGGAACGCCGCGGGCTTCACGGGGCTGACCCTTTCCGTGAACCTCTCGGCCCAGCACTTCCGGAATCTGGACCTGCCCGGGCAGGTGTTCGAGGTCCTGGAGCGCACCGGCCTGGGACCCGGGCAGCTGGAGCTGGAGATCACCGAGACCGCGCTGGTGAAGAGCTTCCAGCTGACCCGCCACCTCATGGAGAGCCTGCACACCCAGGGAGTGTCCTTCTCCCTGGACGACTTCGGCACGGGGTACTCCTCGCTGAGCTACCTCATGGCCCTGCCGCTGCAGACCATCAAGATGGACCGGAGCTTCGTGGTGCGCATCGGCGAGACCGGCGGCCGGGGCGGGGCCCTGGCCCGGACCGTGCTGTCCATGGCCGACGAGCTGGGCCTGCCCGTGGTGGCCGAGGGCGTGGAGACCCTGGAGCAGCTGGAGTTCCTGCGCGGGGCGGGCTGCCGCCTGGTGCAGGGCTATCTCTTCTCCCCGCCGGTCAGTGCCGAGGACTTCGAGGCCCTGCTCCAGGCCGGGCCCATGCGGCCCAAGACCGTGGTTCCGGCCTAGAACTTGTCCTTGGCCTTGAGAAAGGCCGTCTTCAACTCGCCGTAGGCCCGCTCCAGTCCGCTCTTGATCTCGGCCCAGGCGGGCCGTCCGGCCTGGGCGTACTCCTTGAGCCGGGCCGAGGCCTCGTCCGTGAGCCGGTGCAGGCCCTCGGCGGCCTCCCGGGCCAGGCGCCCGGCCTTGGCCTGGGCCTGGGTGCGGCGCAGGAAGTCCTTGATCTCGCGCACCTGGGAGTCCAGGAGCAGGGTGTAGGTGCGCACGCCCAGCCAGTCCTCGCCCAGTTCCGGGGCCCGGCGCAGGGCGCTGCCCGGCCGGAAGACCACCACGCGGTGGGCCGGAATGGCCAGGGGCTTGCCCGTGCGCGGGTTGCGGCCGGTGCGGGCCTTGCGCTCGTGCACGCGGAACGCGCCGAAGGGCCGCAGCTCCGCGTTCCCGCTCTGGACCAGGGCCTCGGTCAGGGAGTCCAGCACCGCGTCGTAGGCCGCCTCGGCCGCGGCCCGGCTGGCGAAGACTCCACTGTCCAGCATCCCGTCCACCACCATCTGCTTGCTCATGGGACCCTCCCAGGTTTCGCCGCCATTGTGCGCTCAAACAGCGGCAATTTGCAAGACCGCGACGAAGAGGGTAGAGCGGGAGCAGACGGAAAACTCCCGGGAGCCGTACATGCCGAGCACATTCGTCCTGACCCTGCGCATGGTCAAGATCGAGCATTCCATCTTCGCCCTGCCCTTCGCCTACACCGGATTGTTCCTGGCCGCCGGGGGCTGGCCGGGCTGGGGCCCGCTGCTGGTCCTGACCCTGGCCATGGTGGCGGTGCGCTCCTTCGCCATGGCCGCCAACCGCATCCTGGACCTCGCCGTGGACCGCAAGAATCCGCGCACCCAGGACCGGCCCCTGGTCACCGGCGCGCTCAGCAGGCGCTACGCCCTGGTCTTCACGGGCGGTTGCGCCGTGGTCTTCGTGGCCGCCACGGCGCTCATGAACCCGCTTTGCCTCAAGCTCTCGGTCCCGGCCCTGGCCTGGTCCGGCTTCTACTCCCTGACCAAGCGCTTCACCTGGCTCTGCCACTTCGTGCTCGGCTCGGTGCTCGGGCTGGCGCCCATCGCGGGCTGGATCAGCCTCAGGCCGGAATTCGCCTGGACCTGGCTGCTCCTGGCCCTGGCCGTGACCCTCTGGGTGGCCGGGTTCGACATCCTCTACGCCTCCCAGGACAAGGACTTCGACACGGCCGAGGGGCTCTCCTCCATCCCGGTGCGCTTCGGCCTCGCGCGGGCCCTGGGCCTGGCCCGGAACATCCACCTGGCGGCCGCGGCCCTGTTCCTCCTGGCCGGGGTCACGGGCGGGCTGCGCTGGCCCTACTTCCTGGTGGCCGCGGCCGTGGGCGCGGTGCTCTGGTTCGAGCACCGGCTCATCAGCCCCGGCGACCTCTCGCGGATCAACCTGGCCTTCTTCACCCTGAACGGTTTCGTGGCCATCCTGCTCTTCGCCGGAGTCCTCCTGGGCCTGTAGGAGATCACGCATGAACCCCGCCCCCCTGGAACGCCTCCTGAACGAGGCCTGGGCCTGGACCCAGAACAACCTGCTCTCCCCGGCCGGAGCAGCCCAGGCCGCGGTCCTGCTGGCCGCCGCGATCCTCTCCTGGCTCCTCTGGCGGCTCGTGCGGCCGCGGGTCTCGGCCTGGATGGAGCGGCCCGCCTCCCCGGGCCTGGCGGCCTTCCGGCAGAGCGCGGGCCGCGCGGTGCGGCCGTTCTTCCTGGCCCTGGCGAGCGGCCTGGCCGCGGCCGGGTTCGAGGCCCTGAACCAGCCCGCCTACCTGCTCGTCATGGTCTCCTCCCTGAGCCTGGCCTGGGTGCTCATCGCGCTCATCACCGCGCCCATGGAGGACCGCTTCTGGGCCGGGATCGTCTCGCTGCTCATCTGGCTGGCCGCGGCGCTCAACGCCGTGGGCCTGCTCAAGCCCACGGCCAAGGTCCTGGACTCCCTGGCCCTGACCCTGGGCGACGCGCGCGTCTCGGTGCTGGGCGTGCTCCAGGCCGTGGTGGTCTTTGTCCTGGCCCTGGAGGCCGCGGTGCTCGTGTCGCGCTTCGTGGAGGCCCGGGCGACCCGCGCCGAGCACCTGTCTCCGGCCATGCGCGTGCTTTTGACCAAGGGCGCGCGCTTCGGGCTTTACGCCCTGGCCGCGCTCCTGGCCCTGTCCAGCATGGGCGTGAGCCTCACCAGCCTGGCCGTGGTGGGCGGGGCCGTGGGCGTGGGCATCGGCTTCGGGCTCCAGAAGATCTTCTCCAACCTGGTCTCCGGCGTGATCCTGCTCCTGGACAAGTCCATCAAGCCCGGGGACATCATCGAGGTGGGCGGCAACCTGGGCTCGATCCAGACGCTCAACGCCCGCTACGCCCTGCTGCGGACCCTGGACGGCAAGGAGATCCTCGTGCCCAACGAGGAGCTCATCAGCGGCCAGGTCATCAACTGGACCCGCACGGACAGCACGGTGCGCGTGGCCGTGCCCGTGGGCGTGGCCTACGACGCGGACGTGCGCCTGGCCATGCGGCTCATGGAGCAGGCCGCGGCCGGGGTGCCCCGGGTGCTGCCCGAGCCGCCGCCGCGCTGTCTGCTCACCGGGTTCGGCGAGTCCAGCGTGGACCTGGAGGTGGGGGTCTGGATCACGGACCCGCAGAACGGGCTTCTCAGCGTGCGCAGCGAGGTCTTTCTGGCCATCTGGGAACTGTTCCGGGCCCACAACATCGAGATTCCCTTCCCGCAGCGCGACATCACCGTGAAGGGCCTGCCGGAGATCCGGGTCACGAGCGAGGGGAAGTCATGAAGGGCCTGATCGTCCGGGCCATGACCCGGGAGGAGCTGCCCTGGGCCCTGGACCTGGCCGCCAGCGAGGGCTGGAACCCGGGGCTTGCGGACGCGGGCCCGTTCTTTGTGGCGGACCCTGAGGGCTTTTTCGTGGCCGAGAAGGACGGCCAGCCCGTGGGCTCCATTTCGGCCGTGCGCTACGGCGCGGGCTTCGGGTTCATCGGCCTGTACATCGTGGCGCCTGGCCAGCGCGGCCACGGCTTCGGCCACCACCTCTGGTCCCGGGCCCTGCACCACCTGGAGGGGAGGCTCACGGGCCTGGACGCGGTCCTGGCCCAGCAGGAGAACTACGGCCGCTCCGGGTTCCGCACGGCCTACAAGAGCCTGCGCTTCCAGGCCCAGGGCGGCGGGCAGCGGCCCCAGGGGGTGCGGGTTCTGACGGATGCGGATTTTGGCGCGGTCCTGGCCCTGGATCGCGAGACCTTTCCCGAGGAGCGCAGCGCGTTCCTGAAAGCCTGGCTCACGGTCCCGGGCGCAACGGCCCTGGCTGTGGATGGCACAAAGGGACTGGCCGGGTTCGGGGTGCTGCGGCCCTGCGGCCAGGGGCACAAGATCGGGCCGCTCTTTGCCCGGGACACGGGCACGGCCGAGGCCCTGTTCGCGGGGCTCTGCGCAGCGGCGGAAAAGGGGCCGGTGTTTTTGGACGTGCCCACGCCCAACACCGCGGGCATGGCCTTGGCCGAGAAGCACAGGCTCAAGCCCGTGTTCGAGACCGCGCGCATGTATGACGGCCATGCCCCGCACGTGCGGCTGGATTTGGTCTTCGGAGTGACGACGTTTGAGTTGGGATGATTGTTATAGGGTGCATTTTGCTTATGGCATTGCGAGTTCAATATCATGTCACATGATTCAAGTGGAGTTTGAGATATGCAAAACGAATCAAACTCTTTGATAAATTTTATGGTCAACATGCATGAGACGATTGGGTTGCTCAAAGTCCATAGAGATTTGACGGGAGCAAAGAGGGGAAGAAGATACGATGTTGAAGTTCTTAATAAAAGTACTATCGTATTATTGACAGCATGTTTAGAGTCTTTTTTTGAAGAGATAATTAAAGAAAGTCTTCATTTTATTTTTAAAGCTGATGATCCATCTAGTTTGATTGGAGATGGTGCTAAAATTGGATTCATTTCTAGCTTAACAGATAAAAGTATTAATAATTGTAGTGATAGCATATGGAAATTGATTGATGGAGGATGGAAGGAGCAATTTGAAAAGTATGTTGATAATAAGATCGAACATTTCCACTCGCCACGAGCTGAAAAAGTAAAAGATTTATTTAAGAGCGTATTAGGAATAAGAGATTTAACAGCAGAATGGAAATGGAGAATGAATAAAGCAGTCGCGGTTAGAAGGTCGCTTGATCAATTGATTGATTTGAGATGCTCAATTGCGCATAAAGTAAAGTCTGAAAGAATCATTTACAAAAAAGATTGCGAACGATATGGGAGATTGTGTTTGAGGATAGCTATATCAACGACAAATTATTTAAGCGAGCATCTGCACAAAAAGACCGGCTCAATGCCGTGGAAGCAATATCCGATGGTATAGTTTGCGGTATCACTGCACAGCGACATTAAAATCCATACCTCACGTATTCCTTATCCCTTCTGTTCACGAACTGAATGTACCTGAACTCGCCCTTGAGCTGCGACTCTTCCAGAATCTTGTAGCCCATGTTGCGGCAGGAGTCGCAGGCCCCGCGCGGAATTTCCAGGCCCAGGCAGAGCGGGTTGTTCGTGGACCGCGACTCGATCTTGAGGAGCCCCCGGCACTGGCCGCAGAGGTGCAGCATCTCGGTCTGGGCCTCGGTGATCTCGTCCGTGTCGTAGTAGATGTTCTTGCGCCGCACGAACCAGTTGTCCGCGAACACGCCGTCCTTGGGCTCCTTGGGCGGATCGAAGTAGAGCTTCGGGACCATGTCGCAGACTTCCTTGACGTAGTCCGTGACCTTCTGGGGCTGGCGCAGCCGCTCGGGCTCGTAGTTCGGTTCGCGCACCCCGCCGAAATCCAGGCCCGCCATGGCCAGGCAGATGCCCAGGTTCACGTAGGGCAGGGCGCCCTGGATGGCGTAGCCGCCTTCGAGCACCGCGATGTGGGGGGCCAGCCGCCGGTTCAGCTCGGCGTAGCCCTGGCCCGAGACGTTCATGTTCGTGATCGGGTCCGTGAAGTGGTTGTCCTGGCCCGCGGAATTGATGATGAGCTCGGGCTGGAAGTCCGCCAGGATGGGCAGAACCACCTGGTCCAGGGCCATGAGAAAACCTTCGTCCGAGGTGCCCGGGGGCAGGG
>DFYP01000172.1 GCA_002382645.1 Desulfovibrio sp. UBA4079
AGGCGATGCGCCGGATGTCCTTGGCCGCGCGGCCGAACAGGCGCAGGGCGTTGTCCAGGGCCGGGGCCAGGAAGCGGGCCGATTGCCCGGCCACGGCCCAGTCCTGGTGGCAGAGCAGGGCCAGGTCCGGGCCCTGCTCCTGGGCCAGGAGGAACTGGAGCCGGTCCCCGGCCCCGTCGAGGACCAGGAGCAGGGGGCCGGGATCAGGCGAACAGGCGGTAGAGGTCATTGAACAGGGCCAGTCCCATGAGCAGGAACAGGAAGGCGATGCCGATGCGCGTGGCCACCATGCGCCAGCGCTCGCTCACCGGCCGCCGGAACAGGGCCTCGTAGCCGTAGAACACGATGTGCCCGCCGTCCAGCACGGGCACGGGCAGGAGGTTGATGAGCCCCAGGTTCAGGCTGATGAAGGCCATGAGGTAGAGCACCTCGGCCAGGCCGGAGCGGGCCTGGCGGCCGACCTCCTGGGCGATGAGGATGGGCCCGCCCACCTCCTTCACCGAGACCTGGCCGGTGATCATCTTGCCGATGCCGCGCACGATGAACCCGGTCTTTTCCCAGGTCTCGCGGGCTGCGCCCAGGGCGCTGGAAAAGAGGTCCTGGGGCGGCACCAGGATCATGGTCTCGCCCGAGGCCTTGATGCCGATCATGGGCACCTGGATGGTCCGGCCGTCGGCGTCCACCTCGCGGGTCACGGGCTCCACCGACACGGTCAGGACCTCGCCGCCGCGGTTCAGGACCACGGCCACGGGCCGGTAGCCGCCGGTCTGGATGGTCATGGTCATTTCGTTCCAGGAGGAGACCTCCCGGCCGTCCACGGAGAGCACGGTGTCCCCGGCCCGGATTCCGGCCGCGGCCGCCGGGCTGTCCGGGAGCACGTCGCCGATGACCGGCTTGAGCGCGGCCTGGCCGTAGGAGAAGAGCAGGGCCCAGTAGATGAGCCAGGCCAGGAAGAAGTTGAAGGCGGGCCCGGCCAGGACCACGAGCATGCGCTGCCACGGGGGGCGGCGGTTGAACAGGGCCGTGTCCGGGAAGTCCGCGTCGCCCTCCTCGGCCTCCTGGCCCTCGCCGGCCAGGTTCACGTAGCCGCCCAGGGGCACGGCCGAGAGGCGGTAGTCCGTGGCCCCGCTACGCCAGCCCAGAAGCCGGGGGCCGAAGCCCAGGGAAAAGGCCCGGACTCCGATGCCCAGGATGCGGGCCATGAGGAAGTGCCCCAGTTCATGGAAGAAGATCAGGCCGCTCAAGACCAGGACCACGGCAATGGCGCTTGTCACGAAGAAATCCTCGGCTGCTCGGTGTGCATGAAAAGGATCATATAATGCCTGGGCGGCCAAAGGGAAGGCCGATCAGAACAATTGGGCCGCCCGGATTCTGGCCTCGCGGTCCAGGGCCAGCGCGTCCCGGGCCCGGGGCACCGGAACCGCCGCGTGTTCGGCCAGGGCCTGCTCCAGGACCCGGGGGATGTCCAGGAAGCCCGTGCCGCCCGCCAGGAAACGCTCCACAGCCATCTCGTTCACGGCGTTGAGCACGATGCAGGCGCTGGGGCCCGCGGCAAAGGCCCGCTTCGCCAGCTCCAGACAGGGGAAGGCCGCCAGGTCCGGCTCCTCGAAGGTCAGGCTGCCCACCTTGGCCAGGTCCAGCACGGCCAGGCCCAGGGGCAGGTGGCGCGGGAAGCAGAGGCAGTGGGCGATGGGCAGGCGCATGTCCGGGTGGCTCAAATGGGCCATCTGGGAGCCGTCGGCGTACTCCACCAGGGAGTGCACGATGCTCTGGGGGTGGACCACCACGTCCACCCGTTCGGCCGCCAGGCCGTAGAGGTGGCAGGCCTCGATGAGCTCCAGGCCCTTGTTCATCAGGGTGGCCGAGTCGATGCTCACCTTGGGGCCCATGCTCCAGCGGGGGTGGTTCAGGGCCTGGGCCGGGGTGACCCGGGCCAGCTCGGCGCGGGAGTGGCCGCGGAACGGGCCGCCCGAGGCCGTGAGGATGAGCCGGGTGAGGCCGTCCGTGCCGTGGCCCAGAAGCCCCTGGAACAGGGCGTTGTGCTCCGAGTCCACGGGCAGGATCACGGCCCCGGAGGCGCGGCAGGCCTGGCGGATGAGGTGCCCGCCCAGGACCAGGCTCTCCTTGTTGGCCAGGGCGATGGTCTTGCCCGCCCGGGCCGCGGCCAGGGTGGGCGGGAATCCGGCCGCGCCCACGATGGCCGAGAGGACCATGTCCGCGTCCGGGAGCGTGGCCACGGCCTCGTAGCCCTCGGGGCCCACCAGGATTTCCGGGGCATAGCCCGCGGGCAGGGCCGCGCGCAGGGTTTTGGCCGTGTCCTGGTCCAGCACGGCCAGGAGCCTGGGCCGGAAGCGGGCGGCCTGCTCGGCCAGGCGCGCGGCGTTGCGGCCAGCGGCCAGGGCCGTGACCTGGAGCAGGCCCGGGTGCAGGGCGGCCACCTGGAGCGCGTTCACCCCGATGGAGCCGGTGCTGCCGAGCACGGCCAGCCTCCTGGGGAAGCGGTCCGCCAGGACCAGGGGGGGCCAGGCCGAGATGTAGGTGTCCACGGGCGTCCCGCTACTGCCCGAAGAAGGGCAGGAGGGTCCGGGCCAGGGCGTAGGCCGGGATGATCAGGAGCAGGCTGTCGATGCGGTCCAGCAGGCCGCCATGGCCGGGCAGGAGCTTGCCCGAGTCCTTGATGTCCAGGGCCCTTTTCAGCGCGGACTCAAAGAAGTCGCCCATCTGGGCCGCGGCGTTGAGCCAGGCGCCCAGGATCAGGAAGGCCCACCAGGGGGCCTGGCCAAAGGCTTGGCCCATGCCCAGGCAGAGGGCCAGGCAGCCGATCAGGCTGCCGACGCTTCCGGCCCAGGACTTCTTGGGGCTGATCTGCGGCCAGATCTTGCGCTTGCCCAGGTGGGTTCCGGCGTAGAAGGCCGCGGTGTCGGACACGGCCGCGGCCAAGATCACCAGCACGGTTTCCAGGGGGCTCAGGCGCAGGAAGAACTGGAAGGTCACGGGCAGGTACACCAGCCCGGCCAGGAACACGGCGGCGTCGCGGAAGTCGGTGTTTTCCGGGGAGCGGCTGTAGCCGAACAGGAAGCCGAAGCCCGCGCACCAGAATCCGGCCAGCAGGGCCAGGGCGATCCAGACCGGGTTCTGGGTCTCGAAGGCCGCCAGGAGCAGGGCCGCGCAGGCCACGGCCTGGATCTTCAGGCTCAGGCGGCCCTGGGGCCAGAACAGGGAGAGGTATTCCCAGAGGGCCAGGCCGCAGAACAGGGCCAGCACGGCCACCAGGACCCAGCCGCCGAAGTACAGGCCCGTGGCCGGAACGAGCAGGAGCAGGGCCCCGGTGAGGATGCGTTTCTGGTGCGAGGAATCCATGGCTGGCTCCGGAGCGGCTGGACGCCCATGCCGCAAGATGTTCTGTGTAAACGATTCCCGGACCGGCGGCAACCAGGGGCAGGAGTCCCTCCGGACCGGTTCCGCCGCCCGGGAAAATGTGCTAGAGCTGGGGCCAGGTGCGGCGCGGCCTGCGGGCGCGCCGCGAGGGGAGGGGACCATGGCCACGAATGAGCACAGCGGGTCTCCGGGCGCGTCCGGAACCGATTCCGGTGTTGCGGCCAGGCATCTGGAGCGGCTCACCGAGATCGGCCTGGCGCTCTCCAGCGAGCGCAACATCGACCGCCTGTTCGAGATGATCGTGGACGAGGCCCGGGCGCTCACCCGCGCCGACGCGGGCACGCTCTACATCGTGGACGACGCCGGGAGCCGGCTGGATTTCGTCATCCTCCAGAACGACACCATGAAGACCCGCATGGGCGGCACCAGCGGCAAGGCCATCACCCTGCCGCCCGTGCCCCTGTCCGGCGCGGACGGCTCCCCGAACCACGCCAACGTCTCCTCCCACGTGGCCCTCACCGGCGAGTTCGTGAACATCCCGGACGTCTACGAGGCCGAGGGGTTCGACTTCACCGGCCCGCGCAAGTACGACCAGGCCACGGGCTACCGCTCCACCTCCATGCTCGTGCTGCCCATGAAGAACCACGAGGGCGACATCATCGGCGTGCTCCAGCTGCTCAACGCCCTGGACCCGGAAACCGGCGCGGTCACGGCCTTTTCCGAGGAGATCATCAACCTGGTGGGGGCCCTGGCCTCCCAGGCCGCGGTGGCCCTGACCAACACCCAGCTCATCCGCGACCTGAAGCGGCTGCTCTATTCCTTCATCCAGAGCATCGCCTCGGCCATCGACGCCAAGTCTCCGTATACCAAGGGCCACATCGACCGGGTGGTCAAGCTGACCATGAGCATGGCCGAGGCCGTCAACGCCCAGGACGACGGGCCCTTTGCCGGGGCGCATTTCTCCGAGGACGAGCTGGAGGAGCTCAAGCTGGCGGCCTGGATGCACGACGTGGGCAAGATCACCACCCCGGAGCACGTGGTGGACAAGAGCACCAAGCTCCAGACCATTTTCGACCGCAGCGAGATGGTGGGCCTGCGCTTCGCCCTCATCGAGAAGACGCTGGAGTCCGAGCTCCTGGAGCGGCTCATCCAGATGGCCTCGTCCCGGGACTCCCGCGAGGCCATGCGCGCCGTGGCCGAGGATTTCGAGGCCCGGCGCCAGGAGCTGCGCGGGGAGCGCGACTTCGTGCTCTCCTGCAACAGCCCGGGCGAGTTCATGGACGACGCCAAGATCGAGCGCATCCGCGCCATCGCGGCCAAGACCTTCCCCCTGAACGGCGGCCAGGCCGCCTACCTCTCCGAGGACGAGGTCCGCAACCTGACCATCCGCAAGGGCTCGCTCACCGAGGAGGAGCGCAAGGTCATCGAGAACCACGCCGTGGTCACCACCTCCATGCTCGAACAGCTGCCCTTCCCCAAGCGCCTGGCGCGCATCCCGGTGTTCGCCGGGAGCCATCACGAGAAGCTCGACGGCACGGGCTATCCCAACCGGCTCAAGGCCGAGGACCTGCCCCTGCAGGCGCGCATCCTGGCCGTGGCCGACGTGTTCGAGGCCCTGACCGCCCGCGACCGGCCCTACAAGCAGCCCATGAAGCTCTCGCAGGCCCTGAAGATTCTGGGATTCATGAAGAAGGACAAGCACATCGACCCGGATGTCTTCGATCTTTTCGTGAACACCGGTCTGCACCGGCGCTACGCCGAGAGCGAACTCAACCCGGATCAGATCGACGAGGCGTGAGGCCGGCTCAGCCCTGCTCCAGCTGCGCCTCGGTCTTGCCGAAGCGCCGCTGGCGCTGGGCGAAGTCCTCCAGGGCCTTGTCCAACTCGGCCGGGGTGAAGTCCGGCCAGAGCACCTCGGTGAAGTAGAACTCGGCGTAGGCCGCCTGGAACAGCAGGTAGTTGGAGAGCCGGAGCTCCCCGCTGGTGCGGATGATCAGGTCCGGGTCGGGCTGGCCCGCGGTGTAGAGCTCCGCGGCGAAGGCCTCCTCGGTGATCGCTTCGGCGGGGAGGCCTTTGGCCGAGAGGTTGCGGCAGGCCCGCAGGATCTCGTCGCGGCCGCCGTAGTTCAGGGCCAGGTTCAGGGTCATGGAGCCGCAGTTTTTGGTCTTCTCGGCCACGGACTCCACCACCTGGCGCACGCCGAAGGGCAGGTCCCCGGTCTCGCCCAGGATCTTCAGCCGGATGTCCTGGTCCAGGAGGAGCTTGGTCTCCTTCTTGAGGAAGCGCACCAGGAGGTCGAACAGGAAGCGGACCTCCTCGGCGGGCCGCGACCAGTTCTCGCGGGAGAAGGTGTACAGGGTCAGGTGGCCGATGCCCAGTTCGCGGCAGCGCGTGACCACGGCCCGGGCCGCCTCGGTCCCGGCCCTGTGGCCCTCGGCGCGGGGCAGGCCGCGCTTCTGGGCCCACCTGCCGTTGCCGTCCATGATGACGGCCACATGCTTGGGCAGCATCGCGACGCCTAGAGTTCCAGGATTTCCTTTTCCTTCTTGGCCAGGGTGTCGTCGCAGAGCTTCACGTGCTTGTCCGTGAGCTTCTGCACGTCGTCCACGCCCTTGCGCTCGTCGTCCTCGGTGATGGCCTTGTCCTTGAGCTTCTTCTTGAGGCCCTCGTTCAGGTCCCGGCGCACGTTGCGCACGGCCACCTTGGCCTCCTCGGTGTACTTCTTGGCCACCTTGACCAGCTCCTTGCGGCGCTCCTCGGTCAGGGGCGGGATGTTGATGCGGATGACCTTGCCGTCGTTGATCGGCGTGAGCCCCAGGTCGGACTTGAGGATGGCCTTCTCGGCCGCGCCGAAGGCGGCCTTGTCCCAGGGCTGGATCGTGATGGAGCGCGGGTCGGGCACCGAGATGGAGGCGATCTGGTTGAGCGGGGTGGGCGTGCCGTAGTAGTCCACCACCACGTTCTCCACCAGGGCCGTGGAAGCCCGGCCGGTGCGCAGCTTGGAGAAGTCCTTTTCCAGGTTCTTGACGGCGCCGTCCATGCGTTTCTCGCCGTCTTTCAGAAGCGCCTGCATGACTAGTTCCCTCCTTGCACGATGGTCCCCACCGGCTCGCCGCTGACGACCCGGTGGATGTTGCCTTCCTTGAACAGGTTGAAGACGATGATCGGCATGCAGTTGTCCCGGGCCAGGGAGATGGCCGTGGAGTCCATGACTCCCAGGCGCTTCTCCAGGGTCTCCAGGTAGGTCACGCACTCGTAGCGCACGGCGTCCTGGTGCTTGCGCGGGTCCTTGTCGTACACGCCGTCCACCTTGGTGGCCTTGAGGATGGCCTCGACCTTGAGTTCCATGCCGCGCAGGGCCGCGGCCGTGTCCGTGGTGAAGTAGGGGTTGCCGGTGCCGCCCGCGCAGATGACCACGCGGCCCTTTTCCAGGTGCCGGATGGCCCGGCGGCGGATGTAGGGCTCGGCCACCTCCTTCATGTCGATGGCGGTCATGACCCGGGTTGAGCAGCCCATCTTCTCCAGGGCGTCCTGCACGGCCAGGGCGTTCATGATCGTGGCCAGCATGCCCATGTAGTCGGCCTGGACCCGCTCCATGCCCTGCTCGCTGGCGGCCATGCCGCGGAAGATGTTGCCTCCGCCGATGACCAGGGCCACCTGGACCCCGGCCTGGACCACCTCGGCGATCTCCCGGCAGAAGGTGTTGATGGCCTTGGGGTCGATGCCGAACTTCTGGTCTCCGGCCAGGGCCTCGCCGCTCAGCTTGAGCAGGACCCGCGAGTAGCGCAGCGTCTCCATGATTCTCCTTCCGGTCCCCGGGCTGGGGGCCACCTTACAGCGTTCCGTGGCGATTGGCAAAAAAAACGGGCCTTGCGGCCCGCTTTTTCCTATTCGCCCGAGGCGTCGTCGCCCAGGGCCATGCGCGTGAAGCGCCCGATCTGGATGTTCTCGCCCAGCCGGGCGATGAGTTCGTTCAGAAGGTCCTGGATGCGCTTCTTGTCGTCCTTGATGTAGGCCTGGTCCAGGAGGCAGGACTCCTGGTAGAACTTCTTGAGGCGGCCTTCCATGATCTTCTCGGCGATGTTCTCGGGCTTGCCCTCGTCCATGGCCTGCTTCTTGTAGATGCCCTTCTCGCGCTCCAGGATGTCGGCCGGGATCTGGTCCGGGGTCACGCACAGGGGCGCGGCGGCGCAGACCTGCATGGCCAGCTCGCGGGCGAACTCGCGGAACTGCTCGTTCTTGGCCACGAAGTCGGTCTCGCACTTGAGTTCCACCAGCACGGCGAGCTTGCCGTTGGAGTGGATGTAGGAGCCGATGAAGCCCTCGGAGGTGGCGCGGCCGGCCTTCTTGGCGGCCTTGGCCAGGCCCTTCTCGCGGAGATAGACCACGGCCTTCTCCATGTCGCCGCCGCTCTCCACCAGGGCTTTCTTGCAGTCCATCATGCCCGCGCCGGTCTTCTCGCGCAGGTCTTTCACCAGGGTGGCGCTGATCTCAGCCATGATTACTCCTCCTGACCCTCGGCGGCGGGGGCCGCCTCGGCGGTTTCAGTCTTGGTCTCGGCCTTGGGCTTGGCCGGACGCGGCTTGGCGCCGGTCTTGGGCTTGGCCGGGCGGGGCTTGCGCTCCTCGGCGGGCTTCTCTTCCTTGGACTCGACCACCTCGGGCTTGACCTCCACGTAGCGGGCCGCGCCCTCGATGCAGGCCTCGGCGATGTGCGTGGTGAAGAGCTTGATGGCCCGGATGGCGTCGTCGTTGCCCGGGATGATGTGGTCGATGAGGTCGGGGTCGCAGTTGGTGTCCACCACGGCCACCACCGGGATGCCCAGGCGGCGGCATTCCATGACCGCGATGTGCTCGCGCTTGGGGTCGATGACGAAGGCGCAGCTCGGCGGCTCGTTCATGTCCTTGATGCCGCCCAGGGCCAGATTGAGCTTCTCCACCTCGCGGCCCATGCGCACGATTTCCTTCTTGGGGAACTTGCTGATCGTGCCGTCGGCGAACATGGTCTCCAGGCTCTTGAGGCGCTCGATGCTCTTCTTGATGGTCTGGAAGTTGGTCAGGGTGCCGCCCATCCAGCGCTGGGTCACGGCGAACATGCCGGAGCGGCCGGCCTCTTCCTTCACGGCCTCCTGGGCCTGGCGCTTGGTGCCCACGAAGAGCACCTTGCCGCCGCGGGCGCAGACGTCGGCCACGAAGTCGTGGGCCTTCTGGTAGAGCTTCACGGTCTGCTGCAGGTCGATGATGTGGATGCCGTTGCGCGAGCCGAAAATGTACGGCCGCATCTTGGGATTCCAACGGCGGGTCTGGTGGCCGAAGTGGACGCCGGTCTCCAGCATCTCCTTCATGGTGACGTAAGACATGATGCCTCCTGGGTTTTTACCTCCCCCGGCCCTGGCCCCGACACATGCGGGGACCCGGAGAATGCCGGGGTGCGACGTTTGAGAAACGAGATTCCTTATACCTGATTTTTCCGGAATGCAAGACCCCGGTCCGGCCTCCCGGACCTATTGCAGGCGCTCGGAGTCCCCGGGCGCCTCGGCGGCCACCGGGTTCATGAGCAGGCCCACGTTCTCGATCTCGATGGTCACCGTGTCCCCGGCGGCCAGGGGCCCCACGCCCGGGGGCGTGCCCGTGAGGATGATGTCCCCGGGGTGCAGGGTCATGACCCGGGAGACGAAGGCCACCAGCTCGGCGGGCCCGAAGATCATGTCCCGGGTGTGGCCGTCCTGGCGCACTTCGCCGTTGACCAGGGTGCGCACGGCGAGGTTCCGGGGGTCGGCCACCTCGGTCTCGATCCAGGGGCCCACCGGGCAGAAGGTGTCGAAGCCCTTGGCCCGGGCGTAGAGCTTGTCGCGCTTCTGGATGTCGCGGTCGGTGACGTCGTTGGCGCAGGTGTAGCCGAAGATGTGCAGATGCGCGTCCTGGACCGGGATGTGCCGGCCGCTCTGGCCGATGACGATGGCCAGTTCCGCCTCGTGGTCCACGCGGCCGTGGCCCTCGGGCAGGACGATGGGCTCGCCGCTGCCGATGATGGCCGAGGAGGGCTTGAAGAAGAGCAGCGGCTCCTCGGGCAGGTCCATGCCCATCTCCTCGGCGTGGGAGCGGTAGTTCAGGCCCACGCAGACCACCTTGGTGGGCCAGACCACGGGCAGGAGCTGGACTTCCCGCAGGGGGATGGGGTCCTCCAGGCCCAGGGTCTTGTTCAGGCAGGAGAGGTGCTCGCGGTCCTGGATCGAGGCGTAGAAGGTCTTGCCCTTGTAATGCACGCGCAGGATCTGCATGTCGGCTCCGGGGCGGGGCGCCCGGTCTAGATGGATATGACCACGGGCACCACCACGGGGTCGCGCTCCAGCACCTTGCGGAAGAAGCGGCGCAGGGAGGAGCGGATCTTTTCCTTGATCCGCTTGAGATCCCCTGGGTTGGTGTCCTCGAAGACGTCCAGGATCACGCACTTGGCGTCGTCCAGCAGGTGGGCGTACTGCTGCTCGAAGATGAAGCCCTTGGACACGAGGTCCGGGCCGTGGGTGATGGTCCCGGTGCTCTCGTCGATCACGATGATCACGATGACCATGCCCTCGCCGGCCAGGAGCTGGCGCTCCTTGAGCACGCTCTGGCCCACGTCGCCCACGCCCTTGCCGTCCACCAGGATGCGCTCCGCGGGCACGGCCTCCTCCAGGCGCAGGCCGCCGCCGGGCAAAAACGTCACGGGCTGGCCGTTCTCGATGACCATGGCGCGCTCCTCGGCCACCCCGCACTCCACGGCCAGACGCTTGTGCTTGACCATGTGGCGGTACTCGCCGTGCACCGGGATGAAGAACTTCGGCTGCACGGTCTGGAGCATGATGCGCAGCTCCTCGCGGTGGGCGTGGCCCGAGGCGTGGATGGCCTGGACCTTCTCGTAGAGCACCTCGGCGCCCAGGCGGTAGAGCCGGTTGATGACCCGGGTGATGGCCAGGACGTTGCCCGGGATGAACCGTGAGGAGAGCAGCACCAGGTCGCCCTTCTGGATGGTCAGGTGGCGGTGCTCGTCCATGGAGATGCGCGAGAGCGCGGCCAGGGGCTCGCCCTGGGAGCCGGTGAGCAGGACGACCACCTCGTCGTCGCGAAAGCCCGCGAGCTCCTCCACCTGGACCAGGGCCTCGGCGGGTACGCGCAGGTGCCCCAGGTCCCGGGCCAGCTCGATGTTGCGGATCAGGCTCTTGCCGCTCACGGCCACCTTGCGGCCGAAGGCCTGGGCCAGGTCCATGATCTCCTGGATGCGCTGGATGTGGCTGGCGAACAGCGAGACCAGGATGCGGCCCTTGGCCGCGCCGAAGATCTCGCGCAGGCTGGCCCGGATCTCGCGCTCGGTGAGGGCGAAGCCCTCGCGCTCCACGTTGGTGGAGTCCGAGAGCATGAGCAGCGTCCCGGGCGCGGCGAAGGCCCGGAAGGCGTCCAGGTCCGTGGCGTGGCCGTCCAGGGGGTTGCGGTCGATCTTGAAGTCGCCGGTGTGAACCACGCGGCCCAGGGGCGTCTCCAGGCCCAGGCCGAAGCCCTCGATGATCGAGTGGCAGACCGGCAGGAAGGTGCAGGCGAAGTCACCCAGCACCACGCGGTCGCCGCCCTTGACCGGCCGCAGGTCGGCCCAGCGGTCCAGGTTGTGTTCGCGCAGCTTGTTCTCCACCAGGCCCAGGGTGAAGCGCGAGCCGTACACCGGGGCGTCCACGTAGGGCAGGAGCCAGGGCAGGGCGCCGATGTGGTCCTCGTGGCCGTGGGTCAGGAGGATGCCCTTGAGCTTGTCCTTCTGGCTCACGAGGTGGTCGAAGCGCGGGATGGCTACGTCCACGCCGAACAGGTAGTCGTCCGGGAACATGAGCCCGCAGTCCACCAGCACGGTGGAGTCCGGGGTGGAGAAGACCATGGCGTTCATGCCGATCTCGCCGAGGCCCCCCAGGGGCGTGATGGTCAGGTTCTGGCTCATGTTCAGTCCTTGGGCAGGGCGGCGTAGGCCTGGCTCATGGTCGAGTACAGGCCGTCCCGGAACTGTTCGCGCTGTTTCAGGGTGAAGGCGGAGACGTCCACGGGCGGCAGGGCCTTGACCCGGATGGTGGTGGGGGTGAGCCGCATGCGGCCCCGGGGCAGGGCCCGGCCCGTGCCGCTGATGATCAGCGGGGCCACGGGCAGGCCGCACTTGAGCGCCAGGACCATGCCGCCGATCTTGAAGTCCAGCAGTTTCTCCGGGTTGGGATTGCGGGTGCCCTCGGGGAAGATCACCGGGCAGACCCCGGCCCGGGCGGCGTCCACGGCGTCCTGCACGCTCTTCATGCCCGAGCGCCGGTTCTCGCGGTCGATGGGGATGTGCCCGGCCTTGTGCATGGCCGCGCCGAACACCGGGATGGTGAACAGGCTCTTCTTGGCCACGAAACGGATGGGAAAGGCCGACAAAACCGCGTAGAGCAGGGGAATGTCGAAGTTGCTCTGGTGGTTGACCATGAACACGTAGTGGCCGCCGGGGGTGAGCGCCGAGAGGTCAACCTCCAGGCGCAGGCCGCTGACCCGCAAGAGGAGCCCGGACCAGCGGCGGCCGATGCGCTCGCCCTTGGGCCCTGAGGGCCCGGGAAGCAGGGAGGCCAGGATCATCCGGGTGGAATACCAGAGCGTCAGCGGCACGCAGCAGGCGGCGAACAGGAGAAAACGAAGCATGCACCGTCCTTTGTCTCCGGATTTTCTAAACCATGTGGACCCGTGAAACAAGGGTGGGGAATGCGCGGCAGGGCCGCTTGACATCCTTAAGCAATCGCTTTAAGCATATGTTTAAGCGAGGGCGTATGAAGAAACCCGAGACCCAGGGCACCCGTGAACGCATCCTGGACGCGGCCGGAAGCATCTTCGCCATGCGCGGATTCCGGGCGGCCACGGTGCGCCAGATCAGCGAGGCCGCGGGCGTGAACGTGGCCCTGCTGCACTACTATTTCAAGGACAAGGCCGGGCTCTACCAGGCCGTGCTGGAGGACCTCACCGACTGCGGCCTGCGCGACTTTCCGCCGGACATGGGCGTGCGCCCGGGCGACGGTCCCGAGGCCCGGCTCAGGGGGTTCGTGCGCGGCCTGCTCTTCCGGCTCCTGTCCGACCGGAGCTGGGGCGGCTACGAAGGCAAGGCCCGGCTCATCATCAAGGAAATCTCCGACCCGACCCCCTACATGGACCAGGTGGTGGAGCGCTTCGCCCGGCCCCAGAAGGAGGTCCTCCAGGGCATCGTGAGCGAGATCCTGGCCCCCCATCTCGATCCCCTGCGGCTGCGGGCCTGCTGCCTGAGCGTGGTGGCCCAGTGCCTGCACTACGCTTACGCCAAGCCGGTCATCGACCGGCTCCTGCCCGGGGTGGGCTCCCGCGACGAGGACATCGCGCTCCTGGCCGCGCACATCACCGAATTCTCCCTGGGCGGCATGGCCCGTATCCGGGAGCAGGCCGCCCGCCAGACCGGGGGAGGACGTTCATGAGACGCGCGCTTCTCTGTCTCCTCTCCTGCCTGCTCCTGGCCGCCTGCGGCCGGGGCGAGGGCCTGTTCCAGGGCTATGTGGAGGGCGAGTACGTCTATGTGGCCGCGCCCTCGGGCGGTCAGCTCGTGGACCTGGCCGTGAGCCGCGGCGACGCTGTGACCCGGGGCCAGCGGCTGTTCGTCCTGGACGCGGACCTGGAGCGGGCCGCCCTGGCCGAGGCCGGGCAGAACCTGTCCCAGGCCGAGAACCGGCTGGCCGACCTGCGCAAGGGCAAGCGGCCCTCGGAGGTGGCCACCATCCAGGCCCGCCTGGCCGAGGCCCAGGCCGCGCGCAAGCTGGCCGATTCCGAGCACCGCCGCCGGATCAAGCTCTACGAGCAGCGGACCATCCCCCACGAGGAGCTGGAAAAGGCCCGCACCGAGTTCGAGCAGACCCGCCAGCGTTCCGAGGCCGTGGCCCAGGAGCTGGCCACCGCGCTGCTCGGCGCGCGCGAGGATGAGATCCGCGCCGCCGAGGCCGAGGTCCAGGCCGTCCGGGCCCGGCTGGACCAGGCCCGCTGGAACCTGGACCAGAAGACCCAGGCCGCGCCCATGGATGCCCTGGTCTTCGACACCCTGTACCGCGCCGGGGAATGGGTCCCGGCGGGCCGGCCCGTGGTGGCCCTGCTGCCGCCGGGCAACATCCGGGTGCGTTTCTTCGTGCCCGAGGCCCGGGTGGCCTCCCTGGCCCCGGGCCAGCCCGTGGAGGTCCTGGCCGACGGCCGGGACGCGCCCGTGGCCGCCACAGTGACCTTTGTCTCGCCCGAGGCCGAGTACGCCCCGCCGGTGATCTACTCCAGCCAGAGCCGGGCCAAGCTGGTCTTCCGGGTGGAGGCCGCGCCCAAGCCCGGGCAGGCCCCGCTCAACCCGGGCCAGCCCGTGGACGTGCGGCTGGGCGGGTGAGGCGAGCATGGAGCCCCGGGAAGCGGTCATCGACGTGCGCGGGATCACCAAGGCCTTCAGCGGCAAGGTGGTGGTCAACGGGCTGGACATGCGCGTGGAGCGCGGCGAGATCTTCGGCTTCCTGGGACCCAACGGCTCGGGCAAGACCACCTTCATCCGCATGCTCTGCGGGCTGCTTTCCCCGGACGCCGGGGAGGGCACCTGCCTGGGCCTGGACGTGCGCCGGGACGCGGCCAGGATCAAGGAGCAGGTGGGCTACATGTCCCAGCGCTTCAGCCTCTACGAGGACCTCACCGTGCGCGAGAACCTGGACTTCATTGCGCGCATGTACGGCCTGCCGGGCCGGACCGAGGCCGTGGAGGCCATGATCGAACGCATGGGGCTGACGCCCTTCGCCGGGCAGCTGGCCGGACGGCTCTCGGGCGGCTGGAAGCAGCGCCTGGCCCTCTCGGCCTGCATGCTCCACGAGCCCCGGCTTTTGCTCCTGGACGAGCCCACGGCCGGGGTGGACCCGGGCGCGCGCCGGGACTTCTGGGATCAGGTTCACGCCCTGGCCGCCCAGGGCGTGACCTCGCTCATCAGCACCCACTACATGGACGAGGCCGAGCGCTGCCACCGCCTGGCCTACATCGCCTACGGCGACCTCCTGGCCCAGGGCAGCGCCGAGGAGCTCATCCGCGACTCCGGACTGAGCACCTTCCGGGTCACGGGCCCGGACCTCCACGACCTGACCCTGGCCCTGCGTCGGACCCCAGGCGTGGACCAGGTGGCGGCCTTTGGTCCGGCCCTGCACGTGAGCGGCCGGGACCGGGCGGCCCTGGAAACGGCCCTGGCGCCCTGGCGGGGCGGGGCCCACACGGTGACGGCCGTGGACACGAGCCTGGAAGAGGTCTTCATCGGGCTCATGCGCCGGGGGAGGGCCTGATGGCCTGGGGCCTCTTCTCCTTCCGCCGCTTCCTGGCCGTGGTCAACAAGGAGTTCATCCAGATGCGCCGGGACCGGATGACCTTCGCCATGATGGTGGGCATCCCGCTCCTCCAGCTCATCCTGTTCGGCTACGCCATCAACTCCGACCCGCGGCATCTGCCCACGGCCGTGCTCTCGGCGGACAATTCGGCCTTTTCCCGGGCCATCGTGGCGGCCATGCAGACGAGCCGCTACTACACGATCACGCGGCACGCGGCCTCGCGGGACGAGGTCCGGGAGCTCCTGGACCGGGGCAAGGTCCAGTTCGTGCTGACCATTCCCCAGAACTTCGGGGCGGACATTTTGCGCGGTGAAAAGCCCGTGCTCCTGCTGGAGGCCGACGCCACGGACCCGACGGCCGTGGGCGGGCCCGTGGGCGCGTTGCGCGAGATCGTCAACCGGGCCGTGAACACCGAGCTGGACCGGGCCTTCCCCTACGTGGTCCGGGGCGCGGACCCGGTGGACGTGCGGGTGCACGCGGACTACAACCCCGAGGCCGTGACCCAGTACAACATCGTGCCCGGCCTGCTCGGCGTGATCCTGACCATGACCCTGACCATGATCACGGCCCTGGCCATCACCCGGGAGTCCGAGCGCGGGACCATGGAGAACCTCCTGGCCACGCCGGTGCGGCCTCTGGAGGTCATGCTCGGCAAGATCGTGCCCTACATCCTGGTGGGCTACATCCAGATGACGCTGATCATCGTGGCGGCCAAGCTGCTCTTCCAGGTGCCCATGCAGGGCAGCGTGGTCCTGGTCTTCGTGCTCTCGCTGATTTTCATCGCGGCCAACCTCTCGGTGGGCGTGACCCTCTCCACCCTGGCCCGCAACCAGCTCCAGGCCGTGCAGATGTCGGTGTTCTTCTTCCTGCCGTCCATGCTCCTTTCGGGTTTCATGTTCCCGTTCCGGGGCATGCCGGACTGGGCCCAGGCCGTGGGCGCGATCCTGCCGCTGACCCACTACCTGCGGCTGGTGCGCGGGGTGCTCCTCAAGGGCAACGGCCTGGTCCTGGCCCTGGACAACCTCTGGCCCATCGCCCTGTTCTGGCTCGTGGTCATCGTCATCGGCGTGAAGCGCTACCGCAAGACCCTGGACTAGACGGCCCCTAGAGGTGCGCGCTGATCTTGCGCAGGATCTCCGGGAACAGGGCCGCCTCTTCGGCGCTCAGGGAATCGGTCATCTCCCCGGTGAGCCGGGCGTGCAGGGCGTGGTGCTCGCGGGAGTGGCGCTCGCCCTCCGGGGTCAGGCCCACCAGGATGGAGCGGCGGTCCGACTCGTGCGGCCTGCGGGCCACGAATCCGGCCCGCTCCAGGCGGTCCACCAGCACGGTGAGCGAGCCCGTGGTCACGCCCATGCGGCCGGCCAGGTCCTTCATGCGCAGGTCCCCGCAGGAGCCCAGGATCTCCAGGGTGTGCATCTGGGCCGGGGTCAGCCCGGTCTCCCGGACCACGCCCTGCTCCCAGGAGGAGAACTTCTCGTAGAACTCGATGAGCAGACGGGTCAGGTCTTCGATTGCCATGCGTCCTCCGGGAAGTCGTCGCGGAACAGGGCCAGGCTGGCCGAGAGGAACACCACCAGGATGGCGCCGGAGTTGTGCAGCAGGGAGGCCAGCACCGGCGAGAGCAGGCCCCAGCCCCCGCCGAGCACGGCCAGGGTGTTGAACAGGAGGGCCAGGGCGATGTTCACCCGGACCACGGTCACGGCCCGGCGGCCCAGGCGCAGCAGGAAGGGCAGGCGGGAGATGTCGTCGCGGGTCAGGGCCACGTCCGCGGTCTCCAGGGCCACGTCCGTGCCCAGGGCGCCCATGGCGATGCCCAGGTTGGCCTTGGCCAGGGCCGGGGCGTCGTTGATCCCATCGCCCACAAAGGCCACGCGCAGGCCCTGGGCCTGGAATTCCTCCACCACCTTGAGCTTGTCCTGGGGCTTGAGCCCGGCCCAGGCCGAGTCCAGCTTGAGCTCCCGGGACAGCCGCTCCACGGCCCGCTGGTGGTCGCCGGAGAGCAGGCCCAGGGTCGTCAGCCCCAGGCCGCGCAGCCGGGCGATGGTCCGGGCCGCGCTGTCCTTGAGCCGGTCCGAGACGCCGAGCACGCCCACGGGCTGGCGGTCGCGGAAGACCACCAGGGCCGTGGCCCCGCGCTCCTGGATGTTCTCCAGGCACTGGCGCAGGGGCGCGGGCAGGGCCGCGGCCCCTCCGGCCATCTCGGCGCTGCCCACCTCCACCAGGGTCCCGTCCACCAGGGCCTTGACCCCCAGGCCGATCTCGGCCAGGACCTGCTCGGCCTTGCGCACCGTGATCCGGGCGTAGTGCGCGGCCTTGAGCACGGCCCGGGCCAGGGGGTGGGCGCAGCTCTGCTCGGCGCTGGCCGCGCAGGACAGCATCTCGTCGCTGCTCAGGGTCTCACAGGCGGCCACCTCGTCCACCCGGGGCTCGCCGCGGGTGAGCGTGCCGGTCTTGTCGAAAAGCATGACCTGGATCCGGGCCGCCTCCTCCAGGTACTGGCCGCCCTTGATGAGCACTCCGGCGCGGGCCGCGCGGCCCACCGCGGCCACCGTGGCCGTGGGTCCGGCCATGAGCAGGGCGCAGGGGCAGCCGGCCACGAGCACGGCCACGGCTCGGGATATCTCGCCGCTCAGGCCCCAGGCCAGGGCCGCGATGGCCAGGACCAGGGGCGTGAACCAGCGGGCGTAGCGGTCCACGATGCGGGCGCTGCGCGGCTTCTGGGCCTCGGCCTGGGTGACCAGGCGGATGACCTTGCCCAGGGTGGTGTCCTGGCCCACCTTCACGGCCCGGATCTCGACCACGCCGTTGTAGTTGAGCGTCCCGGCCAGCAGGGGGTCGCCCGCCCGGCGCTCGCGGGGCACGGACTCGCCGGTGATGGAGGACTCGTCCACGGCCGTGACTCCGGAGACGATCTCGGCGTCCACCGGGATGCGCTCCCCGGGCTTGACCAGCAGGAGGTCGCCCACCCGCACCTCGGCCAGGGGCACGCTCTCCTCGCGGCCGTCGGTCAGGCGCGTGGCCCGCTCCGGGGTCATGCTCGCCAGGGCCTGGATGGAGCGGCGCGAGGACTCGCTGACCGCCTCCTCCACCAGGGCGCCCAGGGTCATGATGAAGGCCACTTCGGCCGCGCCCAGGAATTCGCCCTGGAGCACCGAGGCCACCAGGGCGATGGCCACCAGCTCGTCCACGTTCATCCGGCGCTCCAAGAGGCCCTTCACCGCGCCGGTCACGATGTGCAGGCCGTTGCCCAGGACCGAGGCCAGGGCCAGGACCGCGGGCAGCCAGACCGGGAAGCCGGGGCGGCCCTCCAGGATGAAGGAGGCCAGGGCCAGGGCCCCGCCGCCGAGGCAGTAGAGCAGTTCCTTGAAATCGAGGAGGTCCTTGTAGGACTTGAGGCGGGAAAAACGGCCGATCATGGAGGCTCCTTGGGATCTTTTATTTGAGACAAGAGAATCTTTGTCGCATTATTATTTGATAGTCAAGATAAATATCCACAGAAAAGGGGGAGCCGGGCTCCCCCTTGTTTTTCCTGGCGCAGCGGGCCGTTATTCCTCGGCCTGTTCCTTCTTGTGCCCGGCGATGACCTTTTCCGCGATCTGCGGCGGGCATTCCTCGTAGTGCGAGAACTCCATGGTGAAGGTGCCCTGGCCGCCGGTCATGGAGCGCAGGTCCGGGGCGTACTTGAGCACCTCGGACATGGGCACGTGGGCCTTGATCTCGGTGACCCCGGCCTGGGAGTCCGAGCCGAGGACCTTGCCGCGGCGGCTGGAAAGGTCGCCGATGACGTCGCCCATGTAGTTGTCGGGCACGGCCACGGTGACGGTCATGATCGGCTCCAGGAGCTTGACCCCGGCCTTTTCGCAGGCCTTCTTGAAGGCCAGGGAGCCGGCGATCTTGAAGGCCATTTCCGAGGAGTCCACGTTGTGGAACGAGCCGTCGTAGAGCGTGGCCTTGAAGTCGATGAGCGGGAACCCGGCCAGGTAGCCGCGGGCCGAGGATTCCTGGATGCCCTTGTCCACGGCCGGGATGTACTGGCGCGGGATGGAGCCGCCCACGATGGCGTCCACGAACTCGTAGCCCGCGTTGCGCGGCTGCGGCTCCATGTGGATCCAGCAGTCGCCGAACTGGCCGCGGCCGCCGGTCTGCTTCTTGTGGCGGCCCTGGATCTCGCTGGCCTTGCCCTTGAGGGTCTCGCGGTAGGGGACCTTGGGGGTCTTGAGCAGGATGTCCACCTTGTAGCGCCGCTTGGCCCGCTCGGCCGAGACCTCGATGTGGTTCTGGCCCATGCCGGTGATGAGGATGTCGGCGGTCTCCTCGTCGCGGCCCAGCGTCAGGGTCACGTCCTCGTCCAGGAGCTTGGCCATGGCCGCGTAGACCTTGTCCTCGTCGCCCTTTTCGGCCGGGGCCAGGGCGTAGGTGATGAGCTGCTGGGCCAGCTTGGGCTTCTTCAGGGTGAACTGGGCCTTCTCCTCGCAGAGCGTGTCCCCGGTCTTGGTGACCTTGAGCTTGGCCAGGGTCACGATGGCGCCGGGGCCCTGGGGCTCCTTGCTGGGGGTCTGCTCCTTGCCCTGCATGAGCAGGAGCTGGGCCACGCGTTCCTTCTCGCCCTTGGCCGTGTTGATCAGGGCCGAGTCCGGGGAGAGGGTGCCCGAGAGCACGCGCAGGACCGTGAGCTGTCCGGCAAAGGGGTCGGCCAGGGTCTTGAACACGAAGCAGGCCAGGGGCGCGTCCGGAGCCGAGGCCCGGGTGCTCCCGTCCTCGCCGGTCCAGGGCGCGTGGTCCAGGGGCGAGGGCAGCAGGGCCTGGACCGCGTCCAGGAGCTGGCCGCCGCCCATGTTCTGCAGGGCCGCGCCCACGCAGACCGGGACCAGCTCGCGGGAGCGCACGCCGGCCTGAAGCGCGGCCTTGATCTCCTCGGGGGAGAGCGCGCCTTCTTCCAGGTACTTCTCCATGAGGGTCTCGTCGCTCTCGGCGATGTTCTCGATCATGGCCTCGCGGATGGGGCCCACCTCGGAGGCGATGTCGCCGGGCACGTCGGCCTTGGACACGCCGCCCTTGCCGTCGAACATGAGGGCCTTGTTCTCGAGCATGTCCACCACGCCCTTGAAGTTCTCGCGGGCGCCGATGGGGTAGTAGAGGAGCACGGGCTTGATGCCCAGGATGTTCTTGAGGCCGTCGAAGGCGGTCTGGAACTCGGCGCGGTCGCGGTCCATCTTGTTGATGAAGACCACGGCGGGCAGGGCCGCGGTCTGCACCTCGGACCAGGCCTTGCGGGTCAGCGGCTTGACCCCGTCCACGGCGTCGATGACGAAGACCGCGCCGTCGGCGGCTGCCAGGGAGTAGGCCAGGTCGCCGTTGAAGTTGGAGTCGCCGGGGGTGTCGATGAGGAAATGCTGGTTCTTGTTCCACTTGAACTGGGCGAAGCCGGGCTGGATCGAACCGCGGCGCTTGATTTCCTCGGGCTCGTAATCCAGGGCGGTGGTGCCCTCTTCGATCTTGCCCAGCCGGGCGATGGTCCCGGCGTTGAACAGGAGCATTTCGGCCAGGGAGGTCTTGCCGCAGCCGCCATGGCCGACCAGTGCATACGTGCGTTGACTTTTGAGCGCGTCCGACATTGCCAACTCCGTTACAGTATTGAGTTTTTATAGTGAGGGGAGCGTCTCCCCCAACGTGCTCGTCCTGGTCCGGATATTTTCAAAGGTTTAGACCTATAGGAAGAGGGGCGCGAGAATGTCAAGTCGCGCTCCCGGGAGGCCCGGTTTCCGGGGCGCCCCCTTGAAAGGGGGCGGGAAGTGTGCTTCTGTGCCAGGAACGGAGGAGCCCTATGCCGCTGCCCGACTATCAGGACATCCTGACCCGGCTTCAGATGGCCCTGGGCAAGGCCTACCTCGCCGAGCCCAGCCTGCTGAACGTGCCCGGCCGCTCCCTGGCCTGCAAGGTCGATCCCCTCTACTACCTGGCCCTGGAGCCGGCCTTTGCCGAGCGCCTGGCCAAGGCCGCGGCCCTGCTCCCGGCCACCGTGGTGGAGGCCCTGGTGCGCACGGGCAACTACATCACCCGCGCCCCGGAGCGCTGCCACGAGCTGGACGTGAACGTGGTCCTGCACGGCCGCACCCTGGCCCTGCACGGCTCGTTCGTGGACGCGGACTTCATCGACCGGGCCCTGCGGCTCTACGCCGGGCTGCCCGGGAGCCTGGAGGTTTCCGAGCTGCGCATCGCCGGAGACTGCCGGGCCCGGCTGGAGCCCCTGTTCGAGAACAAGACCTTCCTGCGGCCCCTGGCTTTTGCCGGGTCAACTTTCTGATATCATCAGAACGTTCTGATAATATCAGAAAGAAGTCTGCCTCTACAGCGCTCACACTTTCTCTGAAGATCTTCTAACCCACTGAAATTGCTACATTGCGTTCCAAGGCCCGGTTGGCGCGGCTTTGGCACGGGTTTTGATATTGCCTGGCAGAGACTGGCCCAACGGCCCTGGAAATGGACCGGTTCCGGAGCGGGCGGGAGAGCGCCCCCGGGGCCTCGTGAAAAACAGGCAAGGAGCGGGAAACCATGAAAGGCGACATCACCAAGCTGACCCAGCAGATCGTGCTCGAAGGCAAGAAGCAGGCCAAGGACATCGCCGAGGCCATCGGCAAACCCTATTCCACGCTGTTGCGGGAGCTCAATCCCTTTGACGGCCAGGCCAAACTGGGCGTGGAAACCCTGCTGGAGATCATGCGTGTGACCCAGAACGTGGAGCCCCTGAAACTCATGGCCGAGTCCCTGGGCTATGAGCTGGTGGGCGTCTGCGCGCCGCGCCGCAAGCCCGCCCGCATCCCTGCGGAGAGCGGCACCCTGCACGCGCCGGCTTTCGGATAAATCCCTTCCTCCCCCCCCTTCAAATCGAAGGCGCCGTCCCGGACATTCCGCGGGCGGCGCCTTCGCCGTTGAGGAACGGCCAGGAGGCTTCTGGCGGTAAAGCCTCCCGGCCGCGCCCGGCTTCAGGCACATTCGGCCAGGAGCTCGGGCTGGTTGGGGGATTCCTGCTGCATGGCCGGGGGATAGAGCGGGGCCCGCCGTTCCCGGCGCGGCGCGAAGGCTTCGGAGGTCTGGGCCGCGCGTCGCAGGAGGAGCCGGGTCAGTTCGGCGTGGGTGTGACCGTCCCGCTCCAGGGCCAGAAGCAGGGCCTCGGGGCTGTCGAACCGCAGGGCGTCTTTCAGGGAAACCCGCTGGGGGGCATAGGCGTCGTACTCGGAGCTGAGCACGTAGCCGCCGTCCTTGGTCTCGTAGAGGGTCAGGGTCCAGAGGGTCAGGCAGTCAACATAGATGGGGCGTTTGTCGCTGACCTCGCTGTCGTCGGCCTTGGCGATCATCCGGCCCGTGAAGACCATGTCCCTGCCGCCGTTCCGCTTCACCAGGATGTTGCGCATCTCCGCCTCCCGCGCCTGGTCCGGGGCCCACTCCCCGGAGGGGTCTTCCGCACGATGCCACCGTACGAGAGCCCCGGGGAGGTCACAAGGGGAGGAAACGGGGAATGATCGGGGAGGGCGGCCTCCCCGGAAGCGGTTCAGCGCTCCAGGGCGGCCTTGGGGCAGGACTCCTGGAGATAGCAGATGTCGCAGCCCCCGGAGTAGGGGTAGAGCGTGAACACGGCGTACTGCCGGTTCACCGTGCCCTCGGGGTTCCAGGTCAGGCCCAGGGTGGCGAAGGCATCCAGGGCGGCCTGGCCGGGCTTGGGCAGCGGCGCGCAGCGGCCCTCCTGGAGTTCCGGGATGAGCCCGTGGGCCGCGGACATGACCATGGCGATGGCCAGGTTGTGCAGGGCCAGGCCGCTGGTGGGCGAGTCCTGCCAGATGCCCTCGATCTCGTCCTCCACGGCCTTGTCCATGAACAGGAGCAGGTACTGGGCCCCGCCCTGGGGATTGGTCAGGCGGAAGGCGTGCAGGTGTCCGCTCCAGCGCTCCCAGCGCTCCTCGATCTCCTCCAGGGTGTCCCGGTCGATGCGGTTTTCGCCGGCCACCTCGCAGTAGAAGAACATGTCGAATTCCGGGTCGGCCGGGATCTCCTGGATATCCATCGGGGGCATGGGGGACTCCTTGCTGGTGTGCTGGGAACTGTCCCGGGTCCTGTAGCCGTTTTCCGCTCCGGGCTCAAGGCCTGGCAAGGGGAATCCGACTCGGCGGGCTCTGGAATGTCCCGAATTGGCAGAAAAATGCACCAGACTGTTGCCCCCCGGTTGCGGGCAAGTTATAGAAGGGCCGAAAGCACAGAACAGGGACCTCCACCGGGAACACTCATGCAACGCCGCGACCGCCGCTCCAAGTCCTTGTACGTCGTCAAGTCCCAGCAGGACCCGACCAGCGAACTCGCGCCCAAGAAGCAGAGCGAGACGCGCAACCTGTATGTGTTGCGGACCAACGACGAGACCGTCAACAAGTACTGCGACGTCATCTACGACTTTTCGGACGAGGGCGGGGTCTTCCTGATCCTGACCCGCGACAAGATCTTCTACCAGGCCGTCAAGAACACCCTCTGCCACGACCTCGGCCTGGGCAACAACGCCCTGATCGTGATCCAGGACATCAGCGACCTGGCCCAGATCCTGGGGCAGGCCGTGGAGGCCAAGGCCAAGCCCCTGCTCTTCATGGAGCACGCCATCAACGGCCAGCTGACCCTGCCCCAGCTCCAGCACATCAAGAAGACCTGGCCGGACATGCACGTGGTGGTGGTGGCCCGGGACGTGTTCCAGGAGCGCCTGTTCCAGTTCCATGAGGAAGGCGCGGAGAACTTCCTGACCAAGCCCGCCTCCACCAACACGATCATCGAGAAGATCGCCTTCACCCTCCAGCCCCAGTGCGAACTGGACGCCCTGCTCACCGAGGGCCGGCGGCTGGTGACCGACAATCTTTTCGAGGAGGCCATCGATCTGGCCAACAAGCTCCTGGTCAAGTACCCCCAGAATCCCGCGGCCCTGGTGCTTCTGGGTGACGCCCTCAAGGGCCTGGCCCGCCGCCAGGAGGCCCTGCGCGCCTACAAGGACGCCGAGAAGAACGCCAAGGTCTATCTCGAGCCCCTGAAGCGGCTGGTGATCTTCCACGCCGAGGACAACAACACTCCGGAGATGCTCGGCTGCCTGGTCAAGCTCGACCGGCTCTCGCCCTTGAACTGCAACCGCAAGCTCAAGATCGCCGAGCTGCACATCGACATGGGCCACGCCGACGAGGCCGAGAAGTACTTCGACAAGGCCATCGAGTCCACCCGGGACGAGGCCATGAACATGGTCAGCGAGATGTGCCTGGACATCGCCGACATGGTCGCCGAGGCCAACCCCAAGATGGCCGAGAAGTACTACCGCCGGAGCCTGGAGATGACCAAGAACGCCCGCGGGGCCTTGGCCATGAACATCTACAACCGCCTGGGCATCTCCCTGCGCAAGCAGGGCCTGTGGAACGAGGCCGTGGAGGCCTACGCCGAGGCCGAGAAGTACGCGCCCAAGGACGAGAACATCAAGTACAACAGCGCCCTGGCCTATTCCGAGGGCGGCGAGCACAAGAAGGCCGTGGAGCGGCTCATGCTGGCGCTCGGCATCAATCCGACCTTCTACGTGGGCCGGTCCGAGGTGGCCCAGAAGATCGCGGCCATGTTCAAGAGCGCCAACATGACCTGGCAGGCCATGGAGTTCTTCAAGCGCCAGAAGGCCGCGGGCCAGAACGACGCCCAGACCGAGGAGCTGCTCAAGACCTTGAGCATGCCCCGGAGCTGAGTTCCCCTGAAACGAAAAAAGCCCCGCTCCGAGGAGCGGGGCTTTTTTTGCGTCCTCGCCTAGAGGCCGTTCAGCCGCTCGAGCACCTTGTACAGGCCCTGGGTGCCCAGGTTCTCCAGGCCCTGGGCCTGGGCCGCCAGGTAGAACTGCTGGACCAGGGCCAGGCCCGGCAGGGAGAGGTTCATGGCCCGGGCCTCGGCCAGGGCGATGCCCATGTCCTTGACGAAGTGCTTGATGAAGAAGCCGGGGTCGAAGTCGTTCTTGGCGATGCGCCGGCCCAGGTTGTTGATGGACCAGGACCCGGCGGCCCCGCTGCCGATGACGTCGATGACCGGGTCCAGGGGCAGCCCGGCCTTGCGGGCGTAGAGCAGGGACTCCACCACCCCGATCATGGTCCCGGCGATGAGGATCTGGTTGCTCATCTTGGTGTGCTGTCCGGCCCCGGGTCCGCCCATGAGCCGGACGTTCTTGCCCATACATTGGAACAGCGGCAGAACCCGCTCGAACACGGCCTGTTCGCCGCCCACCATGATGGCCAGGGTGGCTTCGCGCGCGCCCAGGTCGCCGCCGGACACCGGGGCGTCCAGGGCCTGGACCCCGCGCTTGCCGGCCTCGGCGTGGATGCGCACGGCCAAGCTGGGCTCGGAGGTGGTCATGTCCACCAGCGCGGCCTCGGGCTGGAGCGCCGGGAGTGCGCCGTCCGGGCCCAGGAGCACCTGCTCCACGTCGCGGGGAAAGCCCACGATGGAGAAGACCAGATCGCAGTCCTGGGCCGCCTCGGCCGGGGAGGAGCAGACCGTCGCGCCCTGTGCGGCCAGGGCCTCGGCCTTGGCCCGGGAGCGGTTGTAGACCTTGACCGGGTATCCGGCCTGGAGCAGATGGCCGCACATGGACCGGCCCATGACGCCGGTGCCGATCCAGGCCACGCGTTCCTTGCCCATGATGTCCTCCGTCAGATGTTCTTGGGCTCGGCCGCGAGCGCGGCCATCAGGGTCTCGTCCAGGGTCGGGTGCGGGAAGATGAGTTCCAGGGCCTGGTCCCGGGTCCAGCCCTGGTCCACCAGGATGGCCGCGGTGGTGGCCAGGCGCGAGACGTCGTAGCCGCAGGCCGTGACTCCGGCCACCTTGCCGTGGCTCCAGCAGACCTTGACGAAGCCCTGGGTCTGGGCGTGGGCCTGGGCCATGGGGTTGGCGGCCAGGGGCGCGCTGGAGACCTGGACGGGCAGGCCCTGGTCCTGGAGCTCCCGGGCCGTGCGGCCCACGCGCAGGGCCTCGGGGCAGCCGTAGAGAATGCTCGGCACGGGGCCGGGCGCGTAGGGCCCGGGCTGTTTTCCGGCGGCGTGGCGCACGGCGTAGCGGGCCTGGTGCGCGGCGGCGTGGGCCAGGAGCAGGCGGCCGTTCAGGTCGCCCACGGCATGGACGTTCTCGGCCGCGCGCAGGTGCTCGTCCACGGGCACGAAGCCGGACCTGGGCAGTTCCACGCCCAGGGCCTCCAGGCCCAGGTCCGCGCTGTTGGGCCTGCGGCCCACGGCGATGAGGGCCTTGTCCGCGCTGAGCGTCTCGCCCGAGTCCAGGGTCAGCGCGGCGCGGCCGTCCACGGTCTTCAGGGAGGCCACCTTGACCCCCAGGCGCACGTCCCATTTCCAGCGCTTGCACTGGGAGAGCAGGGCGGCCGAAACCTCGGGGTCCTCCTGCACGGCCACCCGGTCCAGGGCGTCCAGCAGGGTGATGGAGCAGCCGAAGCGGTGGGCGGCCTGGGCCATTTCCAGGCCGATGAAGCCCGCGCCCACCACGAGCAGCGAGGCGGGCATGGCCGTGAGTCCGAGGAAGCCGTCGGAGTCGAGCACGGCCGCCCCGTCCGGGGCGAGCCCCGGGAAGGACGCGGGCCGCGAGCCCGTGGCCAGGATCAGGGTGGCGTAGGGGACTTCCTGCGCGCCCTCGGGCCCGTCCACGCGCACGAGGCCGGGCCGGAGCACCCGGCCCGCGCCGCTCAGCACGGTCACGCCCAGGGATTCCAGCTTCTGGCGCATGGCCTTGCGCGTGGCCTCCAGGAGGCGGTCCTTGCGCGTGCAGAGCGCGGCCATGTCCGTGCTGATGGAGCCCGCGGCCACGCGCACCTTGGCCTGGGCCGCCAGCTCCTCCACCGCGGCCGTGGCCCCGAGCAGGAGTTTCGTGGGAATGCAGCCCCGGTTCAGGCAGGTGCCGCCCAGCAGGTCCCGCTCCACCAGGGTGGTGGACAGGCCCAGGGCCGCGCCCTCCAGGGCCGCTTCGTATCCGGCCGGGCCGCCGCCCAGGACCAGGAGGTCACAGGTCATCCGTGAGCTCCATGTTGCGGGCCGCGGCGGTCTCGTCCAGGCGCTTCACCGGCAGGGTCAGGGGCGCGGCCTGCACCGCGGCCGAGTCCTTCTCGGCCTGGTCCAGGATGGCGATGAGGTCGTCCACGAACTGGTCCAGGGTCTCCTTGCTCTCGGTCTCGGTGGGCTCGATCATGATGGCCTCCTTGACGATGAGCGGGAAGTACACCGTGGGCGCGTGGGTGCCCTTGTCCAGCAGGGCCTTGGCGATGTCCAGGGCGCGCACGCCGGTCTTGGCCTGCTCCACGGCCGAGGCCACGAACTCGTGCATGCACACGCGGTTGTGCGGCACCTCCAGGCGGGCCTCCAGCTTCTTGCGCAGGTAGTTGGCCGCCAGCACGGCGTTTTCCGAGACCCGCACCAGGCCCTCGCGGCCCAGGCGCAGGATGTAGGCATAGGCCCGCAGGGCCACGCCGAAGTTGCCGTAGAACGGGGCCACGTAGCCGATGGACTTGGGGTGGTCGTAGTCCAGGAAGTACTGGCCGTCCTCCAGCTTGGTCACCCGGGAGATGGGCAGGAAGGGGGCGAGCTTCTTGGACACGCCCACCGGGCCCGAGCCGGGTCCGCCGCCGCCGTGGGGCGTGGCGAAGGTCTTGTGCAGGTTCAGGTGGACCACGTCGAAGCCGGCGTCGCCCACGCGCATCTTGCCCAGGATGGCGTTCAGGTTGGCCCCGTCGTAGTACAGCAGGGCGTCCTTGGAGCGGAGCAGGGCCACGATTTCCGGCAGATGCCGCTCGAACAGCCCCAGGGTGTTGGGGCAGGTCATCATCATCCCGGCCACGTCCTCGTCCAGGACCTTGGCCAGTTCGGCCGGGTCCACGATGCCGTCGTGGGACGGGATGTTCACCACCTCGAACCCGGCGATGGCCGCCGAAGCCGGGTTGGTGCCGTGGGCCGAGTCCGGGCAGATGATCTTGTGGCGGTGGCGGCCCTTGTCCTTGTGGTAGGCGGCCATGATCATGGCCCCGGTGAGCTCGCCGTGGGCCCCGGCCATGGGGTGCAGGGTGAACGCGGCCATGCCGCAGATCTCGCAGAGCAGCTGCTCCAGGTGGTAGATGACCTCGAGCGCCCCCTGGCAGTAGCGGCCCGCGCCCTTGAGCTGGGGCAGCACCGGGTGGAGCCGGGTGAACCCCGGCAGGCTCGCCGCGGTCTCGGTGAATTTCGGGTTGTACTTCATGGTGCAG
>DFYP01000095.1 GCA_002382645.1 Desulfovibrio sp. UBA4079
CCTGCGGCGCCCGGCCCGCTTCCAGCGCACCGCCGCGCCGGTCCGGGCCGCGGCCCAGGTAGGCGGGCAGGTCCGACACGCTGATGGCCTCGTCCCGGCACATGGTGCAGGCGTATTCCACGATGTTGCGCAACTCGCGCACGTTGCCGGGGTAGGGGTGGGTCATGAGCGCGGCCATGGCCCGCTCGTCCAGCCCGCGCACGTCCTTGCCCAACTGCGCCGAGCAGACGTTCAGGAAGTGGTCCAGGAGCAGGCGCACGTCCACGCCCCGGTCGCGCAGCGGGGGCAGGTGCAGGCGGATGACGTTGAGCCGGAACATGAGGTCCTGGCGGAACCTCCCGGCCGCCACGGCGGCCTCCAGGTCGTGGTGCGTGGCCGCGATGAGCCGCACGTTGGTCACCACCCCGGTGGTGCCGCCCAGGGGATAGACCACCCGGTCGTCCAGGAAGCTCAGGAGCTTCACCTGGAGCGGCAGGGGCAGGTCGCCCACCTCGGTGAGGAACAGGGTCCCGCCCTCGGCCAGCTGGATGCGGCCGGGCTTGTCCTTGACCGCGCCGGTGAAGGCGCCCTTGCGGTGGCCGAAGAGTTCGCTCTCCAGCAGGGACTCGGGCAGGGCGCCGCAGTTGACCTTGATGAACGGGCTCTTGGAGCGGGGCGAGGCCTGGTGGATGGCCTCGGCCAGCACGTCCTTGCCCGTGCCGGTCTCGCCGGTGATGAGCAGGGAGGAGTCGGTCTGGGCCACGGCCGGCAGGGTCTCGAACAGGCGCTCCATGACCGGCGAGCGGCCGATGATGCGCGAGAAGCTCATGAGCCCGCCTTCCAGGGCGGGCCGGATGCCGCCGGGCCGCTCTTCCAGGGTTTCGATGTAGAAGGCCGGGGCCCCGGTCTCGTCGGGCACGGCCGAAAGGTTCAGGCGCACCGGCAGCCGCCGCCGGTCGCGGTTGATCACGTCGCCCTCGAAGGTTTGGGGCTTGTCGTGCTCCCCGGCCTCGGCCATGGGGCAGTTGTCCAGGCAGGCGCTGCAGCGCAGCACGCAGTCGCAGCGCAGGCCCAGGGCCTCGTCGCGGGAGAAGCCGGTGAGGGCCTCCATGGCCCGGTTGAGGAAGAGAATGCGGCGGCCGGGGGTGATCACGGCTGCGGCCAGGGGCAGCTTGTCCAGGAGCGTGCCCGCGGGCATGGAATGGAGTCCTTTCCAGAGTTGCACGGCCGTCCCTGTGGCGGTTGTGTTCGTTTTCCGGGCCTCAGGCCCGGGCGCCGATGGCCTGGCCCAGGGTGCTGAGCAGCTCCTCCAGGTCCAGGGGCTTGGTCATGTAGGAGAAGGCGCCGAGTTTGACGCCTTCGGCCCCGTCCTGGGCCTTGCCCTGGCCGGTGAGCAGGATCACGGGCACGGCGGGGTGGTCCCGGCGCACGCGGCGCAGCACGTCGAGCCCGTTGAGCCCGGGCATCATGAGGTCCAGGACCATGGCCTGGGGCTCCTCCTTGGCCGCGGCCTCCAGGGCGGACATGCCGTCGTGGACCACGCGGGCGGAGAAGCCCCGCAGTTCCAGGCGTTCGGCCAGGGTGGTGATGAACTCGACTTCGTCGTCCACCAGCAGCACATTCCAGCCTTGTGCGTTCATGTCCCCTCCGGGAGCCGTCTCCGATGCGTCCGGCGCCTGGAGAACGCCATGGATCGCAGCCGGATGAAGCACGGGGCCGGCAGCGGTTTATCGGGTTTTCCAGGGCGGATATCGAGCTACAATCCGCCGCATTTCAGAGAGAAAACGAGTCTCGATGTTGAACCCATAGACGATATCTGTCTTTTCCGCCAGGGGGGGATGTCGATTATTCCAGCCGGACGGTTTTTCCATCCCGCGAGGCAGTGTGTGCGGGGGCTCCGGCCTCCTGCACTACCGCTTGCGGCACGGCATGTGGAAGTGCGCGATGCTTTGGATCGGCATGCACGCCGCAGGAGTAGAGAGACTCCGGGACGCTTGGATAAAAAGAATGATCCAAGGTGCATGCAGGCAAGAATCAGGAATACGTTTTTCAGGCCTGTTTTCCGGTAGGATTTCGTGCGGATTTTTGTCGCGACCGCCATAGTGAAGGTGCGGAATAGCGGAACATTTCACTGAAATGCGGACATGCCGACNNTTTTTCGTGGAACTGGAGGGTCTCCTGCTGGCTGAAGTCCTCCAGGTTGCGGGCAAAGGCCGCGGCCAGGAAGGAGTCCACCCAGGCCGAGATGTTGTTGCGCCGGACATTCTCGCGCAGCTTGTGCATGCGCATCTTGCGCTCCAGCGGGGGCAGGCGGCAGGCGGCGTAGAGGGCTTCGGCCACCTCCTCGGTGTCGTAAGGATTCACCAGGAAGGCCCCGAGCCGCTGGAACTGGGCCGCGGCCCCGGCGAACTCGCTCAGGATGAGCGCGCCCGTCTCGCCCACGTTGCTGGCGCAATACTCCTTGGCCACCAGGTTCATGCCGTCGCGCAGGGAGGTGATCAGGGCCACGTCGGCGGCCCGGTAGTAGGCCACCAGCTCGGGCCGGGAGAGCTGGCGGTAGAGGTGGTGCACCGGGACCCAGCCGGGCACGGTGAACTCCCCGTTGATTTGCGTCACCAGCTGCTCGATCTCGTTCTTGAGTTCCTGGTACTCGTCCACGCCCTCGCGGCTGGGCACCAGCACCTGGATGCAGGTCAGGCGGCCGCGCAGGTCCGGGTAGCGGGTCAGGGCGGTGCGCACGGCCTTGAGCCGCTGGGGGATGCCCTTGGAATAGTCCAGCCGGTCCACGCCGAGGACGATGCGCTGGCCCGGGAAGGCCTTGCGGATTTCGGCCGCCGCCAGGGCGGTTTCGGGGGCGGACGCCAGCCGGGCGAAGGCCGCGTAGTCGATGCTGATGGGGAAGCTGCCGATGCGCATGTTCCTGCCGGAGAGCGCGGCGGTGATGACCGAGCCGCGGCCCCAGAATTCGGTCTCCGGGAAGAGCACCTGGAGGCAGCGGCTGAAGTTCCTGCGGTCGGCCAGGGTCTGGAAGCCCACCAACTCGTGCTCCAGGAGCGCCTGGAGCACCTGCTTGCGCCAAGGCAGCTTGAGGAAGATGTCCGGGGCCGGGAAGGGGATGTGCAGGAAGAAGCCGCAGCGCCGCTCGCTGCCCTGCTCCTTGAGGAAGCGGGCCACGTGCATGAGGTGGTAGTCGTGGATCCAGACGTAGTCGTCGGGCCGCGAATGCCCGGCCACGGCCCGGGCGAACTTCTGGTTCACCGCCAGGTAGGCGGTCCAGTAGTCCGGCTCGAAGTTGCAGCGGGACTGGAAGTCGTGGAACAGGGGCCAGATGATCTCGTTGGAAAAGCCCTCGTAGTAGTCGCGGTGCTCGGCCGCGGTCAGCTCGATGGGCAGGAGCCGGTAGCCGGCCTCCTGGGAGAACTCGGCAAAGGGAGCCGCGGCCTCGCTCTCGCCCGCCTGGCCGGCGGAGCCCACCCAGAGTCCGCCGCGGTCGCGCAACACCGGGGCCAGGGCCTGGACCAGTCCTCCGGCCCCGGGCTTGAGTTCCCAGCCCCGGGGGCCGCGGATGGGGGTCACGGGCAGCCGGTTGGAGACCACGATGAGCCGCTTGGGCGGTTCCGCGCCCCCGGCCTCCTCCCGCGAGGTCCCGCTGGCGGCCAGGCAGGCCCGCAGGAAGGTCAGCAGGTCCGCTGGCGGCCGCAGCAGGTAGTGGGCCAGGCTCGTCTTGCGTTTGGGGGCCACCAGCAGGGAGAGCCCGGTGCTGTTCAGGGCCCGGAAGGCGTCCTCGTCGGTCTGGTCGTCGCCCAGGTAGGCGGCGGCCATGCCCGGGCCGTGGGCCGCGGTCTCCTCGGCCAGCAGCCGTTCCACCACCTGCCCCTTGCTGAACGCGGCGCAGCGCATCTCCAGGCCGCCGTCGAACAGCCGCACCTCGACCCCGGCGTTGCGGCCGATGCGGCCCAGGGCACGGCCCGCGTCGGCGAGGATTTCGGCCGCGCGCGGCGGCGGGACGCCGCGCACGTGCAGGGCCAGGCAGCCGTGCTTGTGCTCCAGGTACTCGCCCAGGCCCTGGGATTCGGCCCAGAAGCGCGCGTCGGCCAGGGCCTTTTCCACGGATGGGGTCAGTTCCAGGCGCGTCAGGCGGCCGTCGGGAGCGCGCCGCTCCCCGCCGTGGCAGCCGAAGATCTCCACTCCCTGCCGCAGATCCAGCAGGGCCGCCACCTCGTCCGCCAGGCGGCCGGACACGATGACCACACGCCAGCCGGCATCGAGGGCCAGGCCGCCGAGCACGTCGCGCACTCCCGGATAGGGCCGGGCCTTGTCCCGCTCCACGGTGAACGGGGCCAGGGTGCCGTCGTAGTCGAGCATGAGCAGCCTGCGGCGGGCCGTGAGCAGGTTCCGGAACTCCTTGGAGCGGAGCAGGATGTTCCAATCCTTCATGCCTGTTCCTCCCCGGCGGATCCGGGATTTTCCGGCAGGAGCCTGTGGATGCTGCGGAGTATGCTGCCGAGGTTGGAATGTTCCGGCCGGGTCCCGGGGGGCAGGCGCCGGACGGACAGGGTCTGGCCCAGCTCGTAGAAGGCCTGGTCCAGGAGCAGGGTCGTGAGCACGAGTTCGAAGTTGGCCTTGTCCTGGGGCAGGAAACGGGCCGGACCCGCGGCCGCCAGATAGCTCTCCAGGAACCGTTCGCCCATGTGCAACTGCCAGCAGTCGGCCCAGGGCCGCAGCCGCTCGGCGTCCTCGGGCCGCACCAGGGAGGGGTTGCGCAGGGCGGCGTCGGCCATGAGGGCCAGGGAACTCAGCAGGTCGCAGACGTCGCGCAGGGGCGAGCGCTTGAGCCGCCGGGCCGAGAGCGAGCGCGTGGTCCGGCCCTCGAAGTCCACGACCATGAAGTCCCGGCCCAGGCAGAGCAGGTGCCGCAGGTCGTATTCGCCGTGGACCCGGGTCTTGAGCCCCTTGACCGAGGTGTCCCGGAAGCGGCGGAGATGGGCGTTGAGCCGGTCGCGCAGGGCGAGCGTGCGCTCCGCCAGCCGGGCCTCCTCCGGCGGCAGCAGGGGCAGGGCCTGCTCCAGGCGGTCCAGGATGCGCCGGGTCTTGCTGAAGATGTCCTGGAACACCGCGCGGCGGTAGATCTTGTCGAACGGCTCCGGGGTGAACGCCGGGTCCCCGAAGTCCTGGGCCAGGGCCAGGTGCATCTGGGCCGTGCGCTGGCCGATGAGGGCCATGGCCGCGTTCATGGACTCGTCCTGCGCCGTGCCGCCCAGGGCGTCGGCCATGGCCGCGGCGGCCCGCCTGGAATCCGGCGGGGCGTCCTGCCGTTCGGCCAGGACCCGGTTGAAGAACAGGCCCAGGGCCGTGGTGCACATGTCCCAGGCCGTGGACTCGCTGGGCACGAAGCGGCGGAGCATGGCCAGGACCACGGGCTCGTGCCCGGGGCGCAGGTACTGGAGCGCGGCCAGGATCTCGGGGGTGTGCAGGAACCCGGCCCGCTCCGTGAGGTGGCGCACCACCTCCAGGTCCGGGTTGCCGTCCTCGGCGGTCTGCCGGAAGATCTTCAGCAGGACCTGGCGGCCGTAGGCGATGAGCGCGTTGTGCGGGCCGCCCTGGAGCAGCTCGGAGTCCGGGTCCCCGGCCAAAAGTTCGCGGATTTCCCGGCCGCTGCGGCCGTGGATCACCGTGAATTCGCCGCGCCGTCCCCGGACCCGGCGGCTCTGGACAAAGAGCCGCAGCAGTCCGGCGTGGGCGCTGCGCTCCTCCGGCCCCTCCACCAGGGCCCCTTCCCGCGGGTCCTGTTCCGCGCCGGAGCCGTTCTGCGGGCCCTCCAAATCGCAGACGTAGCGGCCGGGCTGCTCCTTGGCCACCTGCCGGGCCCGCTCGGCGTCCACGAAGGAGAGCAGCAGGGTGCGGCACTCGCCGCCGCCTCCGGCCAGCCGCAGCTCCAGGACGCAGAACCCGGTGGGCGCGCGCGTGGTGCCCACGGGCAGGGAGTCCAGGAGCACGGTGGAGACGATTTGCGGCCGGGGCCCTTCCTCCTCGGTCCGGCGGCGCAGGTATTCCGGGAGGATCACGCCCTGGAGCTCGGCCTTGATCCGGGCGTCCAGGAAGTTCCAGCCGCCGGGATACTGCCGCCGCAGGGCCATGCGGACCGGGCGCGTCTCCAGGGTCCGGGGCGCGCTGCGCAGCTCCAGGATGTAGTAGCCGTGGGGGCCCAGGGTCAGGGGATAGGGCTGGTCCGTGACCGTTGGAAAGGGCGTGCGGCCGAAGACCTCCACCGGCATGGTCCCCGCATGGCCCGGGAGGTTCAGGCGGGTGGCCTGGGGGTGGCGCGAGAGGTTGGCCACCACCAGCAGGCGGTCCTCCCCATTGGTGCGCACAAAGGCCAGGATCTTGGGCGAGTCCTGGGACACGAAGCGCATGGCCCCGCGTCCCAGGGCCGGGTGCCGCTTGCGCATGGCGATGAGCTGCTTCATCCACCAGAGCAGCGACGAGGGGTTGCGCTGCTGGTTCTCCACGTTCACGGACTCGTAGTGGTACTCCGGGTCGATGACCGCGGGCAGGTAGAGCCGCTGCGGATTGGTCCGCGAGAACCCGGCGTTGCGGTCCGGGCTCCACTGCATGGGCGTGCGCACGCCGTTGCGGTCGCCCAGGTAGTAGTTGTCGCCCATGCCGATCTCGTCGCCGTAGTAGAGCACCGGCGAGCCGGGCATGGTCAGGAGCAGCACGTTCATGAGCTCGATCTTGCGGCGGTCGTTGCCCAGGAGCGGGGCCAGGCGGCGGCGGATGCCCAGGTTGATCCGGGCCCGGCGGTCGCGGGCGTAGACCTGGTACATGAAGTCGCGCTCCTCCTCGGAGACCATCTCGAGCGTCAGCTCGTCGTGGTTGCGCAGGAACACGGCCCACTGGCAGTCCGGGGGGATGTCCGGAGTCTGCTCCAGGATGTCCACGATGGGCGCGCGGTCCTCCATCTCCAGGGCCACGAACATGCGGGGCATGAGCGGGAAGTGGAAGGTCATGTGGCAGGCGTCGCCGTCCCCGAAGTAGCGGGCCGCGTCCTCGGGCCACTGGTTGGCCTCGGCCAGGAGCAGGCGGCCGGGGTGCCGGGCGTCCACGTGGGCCCGCAGCCGCTGGAGCAGGGTGTAGGTCTCGGGCAGGTTCTCGCAGTTGGTGCCCTCGCGTTCGTAGAGGTAGGGCACGGCGTCCAGCCGCAGGCCGTCCACGCCCATGCCCAGCCAGAAGTCCACCACCCGCAGGATCTCGGCCTCCACCTGGGGGTTGTCGAAGTTCAGGTCCGGCTGATGGGAGTAGAAGCGGTGCCAGTAGTAGGCCCCGGCCACCGGGTCCCAGGTCCAGTTGGAGTGCTCGAAGTCCTTGAAGATGATCCGGGTGCCCGCGTACTTCTCGGGCGAATCGCTCCAGACGTAGAAGTTGCGCGCGGCCGAGCCGGGCTTGGCCCGGCGGGCCCGCAGGAACCAGGCGTGCTGGTCCGAGGTGTGGTTGAGCACCAGCTCGGTGATGATCCGGATGCCCCGGCTGTGGGCCTCGCGGAGCAGGGCCCGGAAGTCGGCCAGGGTGCCGAAGTCCTTATGGATGTCGCAGTAGTCCGCGATGTCGTAGCCGTCGTCGCGCAGCGGGGAGGGATAAAAGGGCAGGAGCCAGAGGGTGTTGATGCCCAGGTCCTGGAGGTAGTCGAGTTTTTCCGTGAGCCCCCGGAAGTCGCCGTGCCCGTTCTGGCTGCTGTCGAAGAACGAACGCACGTGGACCTCGTAGATCACGGCGTCCTTGTACCAGGTGGGGTCCAGGTTCTCAGGCGTCTGCTTGCTCATGTGTCTATTCCTCGGGAGGACCCGGGACGTCCTGCGTGAAATGCACGCGGGCCCTGGGCAGGGATTCGGAGTGATGGCGGCGCAGGAAGTCCACCAGGCGTTCGCGCACCAGGCAGCGCAGGTCCCAGTTGCGGCTGGAGTCGGCCGAACTGACCAGGGCGCGCAGTTGCAGCGCCGCGGGCCCGGCCTCCACGACCTGCAGGCCGCAGACCCGGCCGTCCCAGAGATCCCCGGCCTCCTCGCGGCAGAGGCGCTCCAGTTCGCCGCGGATGGCCGGCACCGGCGCGCGGTAGTCCACGTGCAGGAGCACGGTGCCCAGGATTTCGGCGGAGGCCCGCGTCCAGTTCTGGACGGGCTTGTCCAGGAAATAGGTCACCGGCACCATGAGCCGGCGCTGGTCCCAGATGCGCACCACCACGTAGGTCAGGGTGATCTCCTCCACCCGGCCCCATTCGCCTTCCACCACCACCACGTCGTCCAGGCGGATGGGCTGGGTGAAGGCGATCTGGGCCCCGGCCAGGATCGTGGTCAGGAACTTCTGGGCCGAGAGCCCGGCCACGGCCCCGGCGATGCCCGCCGAGGCCAGGACGCTGGTCCCGATGTTGCGGGTGGCGTCGAAGACCATGAGCACGGCGGCCAGGGTCAGCAGGGTCACCAGGGCCGTGAAGATGCGGCGGAACATGGTCACCTGGGTGAGGATCTTGCGGGCCTGGAGGTTGTCCCCGGTCTTGATGTCGTGGCGGCGCTGCAGGAAGCGCGCGAGAATGCCGCCCAGGGCCAAGGCGAGCCAGGCGAACAGGCCGATCCAGCAGAGCGCGACGCCTTTCTGCACGATGTCCTGCAGGGCTTCGGGCAGGGGTTGCGCGGCCCGGGCCAGTTCCAGGGCGAGCAGCACCACGGCCAGGCGGGCCGGGCCGCGGGCCAGATCCAGGGCCATGGGCCAGAACGCGCCGCCTGCGCTG
>DFYP01000036.1 GCA_002382645.1 Desulfovibrio sp. UBA4079
TGGCACCCAAAAGAACGGCAGGACCGCGCCCCCGTCTTCTGCGAAATAGAGCACCAGGGCCGTCAAATCCCGGGTGCTGGAGAGGTCCAGACCGGCCCAGCACGGCCGCCCACGAAGCGCCGCGGCGTCAACTGGAGCCCCGCAGGCGTCCCAATCCACGCTGGAAATGAACCGCTGTTCCGAGTCAACGGCCTGGTTTAGATACAGGTTGCGGAAGGCCGCTTCCTTTGCCGGGATGCGCCGGGCCTGGGCCGCGAATTGCCGCATTTCCTCCAGGCTTCGGAAGTCTCCCAGGGCTGGATTGCAGGCGTGCCACACGGCTTCATTCCAGGGGTCGGCATCGGCCGGGGCTTCGTAGATCGTGGCGTGAAAGCTCGGGTCTTCGATGATCCCGGACCGCACCTTGCGGCCGTACTCCGTCAGCTCTGACAGGACATGGTTCGGGTCGGAGCTCTGCGTTGAAATGACCACCATAAGGGGCTCGGCCCGGGCTCCCGTGCCCGTGCTCAGGTTGTCCCACAAGCGCCGATCCGGGGCCTGTGCCAGCTCGTCATAGACCACGAAGGACGGGCTCAGGCCGTGGGCCTTGCGGGCATCGCTGGACATGGCCTGATAGGTGCTCCCTGTCACGGAGTCTTCGAGCTGTTTGTTGAAGTCGCGGATGATGACGCGCTCGGAGAACTCGGGAACCCCCCGGATAATCGCCGCCAGCTCTCGGAAAATGATTGCCGCCTGATCCCGGTCAGAAGCGGCGCTGAAGACCTGGCCGCGGGGCTCTGCTTCCGGCCCAACTAGGTGGCACAGTGCCAGGCCAGCGGCCAAGGCCGTTTTGCCCTGCTTCCTGGGGCACGTCACAAGAGCCGTCCGCACGATGCGCCGCCCATCCTGGCCCGTGCGATAGATGGCTTCCACGATCTCCCGTTGCCAGGGGCGAAGCCGCAGCTTTTTCCCGGCGTGCATCCCCGCGGTGATGGGAAGGGACTCCAGGAAGGCGATGACGCGCCCGGCGCGAGACAAACCGCGCTTCTCCCAGGGCAGGCGCTTACGCTTTTCCTTCTGGCCCTCAGCGGCCTTCTTGACGGGCTTCGCGCCCGGTCCACGCTGTCCCACAATGGTTTCCTTTTGAAACTAACTCTGTTCGTGACTGCCCGCTCGGTCTTTGGCGGTCAGCTCCCAGAGATTTTTCAATGATTCCACCAGTGCCGTCGGTCCATTGGCCGCCCCTGGGCATCGCATCCCTTGAGCGGCCGCCCCTTGCGCTTGGCATTGCCGAAGGCTCCATCTTCCGAGGCAGTCTTGCGGGAGTGGCAGGAGGCGCAGCACGAAGCTAGGTTATCCCAAGACCAGGGATCTCCGCCTTCCTTCACGGGCGTCTTGTGGTCCACCTGAGACGCTGGCTGTTCCCTGCCCGGCGTGCAGTACTCGCACAGGGGGGTTGCCCTGAGCTTGGACAGGCGCAGGCGTTGCCAGCGCTGGGTCGAATAGGGCCACTCAGCCATGATCCTTCCCGGCGATGAATCGGAAGCGGCCCAGCAAATCCTTCATGGGCACGCCAAAGGGGAAGGGCACTGTCCCTGTCTCCTGCATGTCGCGCAACGTGTCGCTGAGCACAGAGACCATGATCTTGCTTTCGCGGTTGGAAAGGCCCTTGTCTTTCAGCCGGCGTTCGATCTCGCGCTTCGTCAGATTGTCCATGCTGTTTCTCCTATGCGGCCCGGCGGCCCTTGGCGTCTTCGATGTTCCGGAACCAATCGCCTTGCGGCAAGAGCCTGCACGCGTTCACGGTCTTGAACTTGAGCTGGAGCCCGTTCGGATTGGTCGCGGTCTTCCAGTTCTTGGCCTTCACGATCCGGCACAATCCAGGTTCAAGGGCAAGGTAAAGGCGGGGCTTTTCAAGGCTGCGCCCGCCGCCCATGCCTAAGTCAGCGCCCTTGTTCTTTTGCAAGGCGACGATGGCTAGGGCTCCATTGAGCTTGTCATGGATTGCCTTGAGCATCCCGCCCACGCGGTAGAAGTCTTCGGAGACTTCCAGGAAGTCGATGATGTTCAGCTTGCCCGGGCCTGGGCGGATGGCATCCTGAAAATTGTCGGTGCGCTCCCAGGCGTGGAAGGTCCAGGCGTCAAGGGGCATGTCGAACATGGCCAGACGCTTGCGGAGTTCCCCGCTCCCCATCTCGGAGTTGAAGTAATGGACCTCGGCCTTGTGCATGTTCTCCCGGACAACGTTCAAGAGAAAGGCGGTCTTGCCCGCGTTGGGCTCCCCGGCCACCACGGCGATGTTTCCGGGCATCATCTCCACCAAGCGGCTCAGACCGAAGGGCAGGCTCAGGTCCACAGGATCTTCCTCGGCCGCCTGCCAATCGATGGGCAGGCATTCGCTTTCCACTCTTCTCCAATTCCCGGAGCGCGCGCCCACGCGCTCTATCTTATTCTTGTGTCTTTCTCTTAAGAGTTTAGCGCTGACGGCGTTTCGCTGCTCCCTGGTGGTCAGCCCGCACCACTGGCAAAGCTCGGAAGCGGTAAATATCCCGGAGCTTTGCTCGATGAACTGATCCACCATGGCGCTGATGTCTGCTGACGAAACTGCTGACGCGCTGCTGACGAATTGCTGACGCGAGGTGATGCCTGCTGACGGTGCTGACGCTGCTGACGGTGCTGACGAAAAAGCCGGTTTGCTGACGGTGCTGACGCGCTCAGGCTCCCTCGGCTCCTGCTCACCGGCGGCCATGCCGGAGGCCAGGGTCTTGCCTGCCTCGGCTTCGGAAAGCCCAGCCCGGAGTGCGGCATGGAGAAGGGCGGCCTCGGCTTCGGAGCGGTCGATTTCGCCCCCAGCCACGAGCTGGCCAATGCAGAAGGCCGCGGCGTTCAAGGTGTGATTGCGGGAGCCCTGGGAGGCCAGCGCCACCTTGCCGCACTCGGACTCAAGAGCCGTTGCCCCGTACTTCGTTGTCCCTGAGCCCGTGGCCGCATTTTTGGGCGAGGCTGGCGCGGGGGACTTCGCCGGGGTCAAAATGAGCGACAGGAGCCATTCCGGCGCGTCTGCAAGGGGTGCTCCCTGCGAGGTCCAGGAATAGCCCGGAGTGGGCGGCGCGATGACGTAGCCACCCTCCCCGCGCACGTCCAGGCCGGTGGCCAGCTTGCTTGCGCTGTTCCTGATCTCCTGGCCTTCCTGGAGACGGAAATAGCGATGCTCCCCGCCGGAGCCGGTCCGGGCTGTCCACGTCCTGGGCAATGGCCCGTGCTCAGCCTCCAGAGCGGCCAGGGAGGCGGGGCCGTCCGGCAGGTCCACGTCCAGCACGAAGGCGTTGACGTTCTTGCCGGTGGGAAGCCCGATTTGAGCGCCGGGATTCTCGGCCCACCACGCATTGATCTGCTCAGGGTCGGCGGAAGCATCCTTGAGCCCGTGGGCGGTCAGGGGCCGCTTGTCCTTGCACGGGAACACGGCCCATCCGGCGGCGGCCAGGCCGAGGGCTGCGGTCAGGAGGTTAGCCATTGGCCACCACCTTCCCCAGCATCGCCAGACGCAGGGCAGACCACCCCCTGGATATCCCGGTGGATATCCCGAGGCGTGCTATGGGGTGCTTTTTCTGCACTCCCATGCAGGGGCAACTTGTTGAAATGCTTGGCGGGTGCGGGATTGCCCGGCGGCTTTCACGCCGATAACAGGGGTTCAAATCCCCTTGGGGACGCCAACGATTTCATAGGGTTGCAGCTTCGGTTGCAACCCTTTCTCTTTCCGGAAACGGCTACTGCCCGGAACCCGCTCCCGCGCTCTTTTCCCGGAACAACGACACGACCTTCCCGCTCCCGAACACCTCGTCCAGCGCGGCCTTGGTTCCCCGCAGGGAATGCAGGTAGCGCGCCGTCGCCGGGGCGCCGGAACCCGACTGCGGGAGTGGCCTCATGACGGTTGAGGCGTTGCACGCCAACCGGAAAAAGCGCGAACCCGGGACGGCATGTCCCGGGTTCGCCAGGCGGGAGGTGGGCAGCCCGTGAACATACTCACAGAAGGGCTGCCACAGGGAACAAGTGTTTCTGCTATGAGGCCTTGCTTTTCATCGACTTCGCCTTCGCGCTGATCTTCAGCAGTCCATAGATGCTGATAAGCAGCCAGAAGAACTCGATCAGGAACGCCGACAGGTTGAACTCAAAGAACAGTGAGACGATGATCAGCAACGATCCGATGGCGTTCAGCACCGAGTAGGCTGTCGAGCTGCTGTCCATCCTGTCCATCTGTATGAGCAGATAGGCGACGAGAATGCAGACGACACCCACATTGCCGGCAAAGTCATAGAGGTTGTAAGCCATTATCCCGTTGTCCATTGTGTTGATTCGCCTACTTCATCTCTGCCTTGACGGCTTCCATGTATTCCGGGTGGAGGAAGTCCTGGGCGGCTTCGAGCGAGACGCCCTTCTTGATCCGGCCCTGACCCAGGAGGAAATCGCCCACTGCCACGATGTCGTTGGCGGACTGTCCCTTCTTGCTGGAGCTGCCCAGGCAGGAGGGAGCCAGCTGCTCGGAGATGTCGAGAAGCGTTGTCCCGGCCATCATCCGGTGCGCCTCTTCCTCGCTAACTCCGCCCAGTTCCTGGACCACGATCTTGACGGATTCTCCCGGATTCTTCTTCCAATAGTCGATGGCCCGCAGCTCACTCTTGATGAACTTCTTGACGAACTCGGGATACTTCCGGGCGAATTCAGGCTGCACGGTGATGACATCCCAGGTCAGGGCGCCCTGCTTGCCCATCTCCGCGCTCGTCAGCAGAATCTTTCCGCCCTGGGACACGATCTTGCCCAGGCTGGGCTCCCAGATGTAGGCCGCGTCGATGTCGCCGCGGATATACGCGGCCATGGCTTCGCCCGGAGCCATGTCCAGGATCTTCACCTTGGCCAGGTCTACCTTGGCGTCGTTGAGGGCGCGCAGCAGCAGATAGTGCGTGGTGGAACCGAAGGGCGCGACCACGGTCTTGCCTTCGAGGTCCTTCAAGGAATTGATCCCGGGGCGCACCACGAGGGATTCAACCGCACCGAGGATGTTGGCGTTCATGATGCCCCAGTACTTCAGCCCGCCGGCGATGCCGATGGTCGCGGGCGGAAGCCCGACATTGCCGAAATCCAGGCTTCCGGAAGCCATGGCCGTGTTGACGTCGCGGCCCGAATTGAAGAGCACCCACTTGATGGGCACACCCATTTCCTTTTCATGATACTTCAGGTTCTTGGCGATGAGTTGGCCGTTCACGAGGGACAGATAGCCGATGGTGACCTGCTTGGGCTTTTCCTCGGCCAGGGCCAGTGTTGATATGAGCATCAACGCTGCGGCGAGAAGGGTGATGCAGAGCGTACGCTTCATCTTGAGCCTCCTGGTTTGGACACATCACATTCCGCGAATGCTTGCCCTATCCATGAACAAGCCTGCCAACACCGGCAGGCGTCGAGCCTGTGTTTTCCTACACGTACTTCCAGCGCAGCAGCCGCTTGGCCACGCCCCGGATGCAGCCGTCCAGCGCGATGCCGGTGATGCCCATGGTGATGATGCCCACGAAGATGATGTCCGAGCGCATGAACTTGCTGGCGTCCCAGACGACCCAGCCGATGCCCTCCGTGGCCGCCACGATCTCCGCCGCCACCAGCACCGTGTAGGCGAAGCCGAGACTGATCCGCATGGCGGTGATGATCATGGGAGTGGTGGCCGGCAGGATGATCTTGAGGAACACCTGCCGCGGGGTGGCGCCCAGGGAGCGCGCGGCCTGGATGACCGCCGGGCTGACCTCGCGCACGCCTTCCACGGCCCCAATGGTCAGGGGAGGAATGGCGGCCAGGAAGAGCAACAGCACCTTGGAGAACTCGCCGATCCCGAACCAGAGCACGAGCAGGGTGTAATAGGCCAGCGGCGGCAGGGGGCGGTAGAACTCGATGATATAGTCGAACACCGCGCGGATCTTCGTGCTCTGGCCCATGGCGAGACCCAGGGGAATGGCCAGGAGGCAGGCTGCACTCCAGCCGCCCAGGACTCGGGCCAGGCTCACCAGCGTGTGAACGATAAGGTTCTTCCCGTGATACCCGACGGTCAGGGTCTCCACAAAGCCGTTCCAAACGTCCGCCGGAGAGGGGACGAACATCTTGGGCACGATCTCCCGGCGCGTCACCTCGAACCAGACGGAAAACAGAATGGACAGGGTGACGAACGTAATGATCTGCTCAGGGGTCGGCTTGACGCACTTCAGTCTTGCCAGCGTGGAGACCGGAGCCGCCGTGGCTTTTGCGATACTCATAATTCCCTCCAGAAATCACACAATGCCGGGCTAGGACGGCATGAGTTCAAAGGACTTCAACGCTTCCTCTTCCATGGTTTCAAACGCTTCGGTCTGCACCTGGGCGAATTCGACGCAGGTCTGATGCTCCAGAAGCCGCGGCCTGGGCAGGGGCACCGGCATGATCTTCTTGGTTTTCGTCGGAATGGCGGTGAGCAGGTAGACGGAGTCGCCCATATAGATGGCCTCGTCCAACTCGGAGGTGATCAACAACATGGTGATGTCGCTGGTCTCGAACACCTTGAGGAAGTATTCCTGCATCAGGCCGCGGGTCATGGCGTCCAGTCCCCGGAACGGTTCGTCCAGCAGGAGTATCTGCGGCTCGTTGATCAGGGCGCGGATGAGCTCGGCCCGGCGCTGCATGCCTCCGGAGAGCTGGGCCGGATACTTGCCCTCAAAACCGGTCAGGCCCGTCATCTCCAAGAGGGCCGTCGCCTGCTCGGCGGACTTCCTCATGTCTTTTCCCTGGAGCTTGGGGCCGAAAAGGATGTTGTCCCACACCGACATCCATTGGAACAGGGTGTTCTCCTGGAAGACCGTCAGCCTGTCCGGGCTCGGGCCCTCCACCGGAGTCCCGTTGAAGGTGCACAGGCCGCTGTCGGGCTTCTGGTACCCCGCCAGGATGTTCATGATGGTCGTCTTGCCGCAGCCCGAGGGACCGCAGACGCAGGTGAAGGAGTTCCTCTTGACGGTCAGGGAAAGACCATCCAGGATCTTTTTGCCTTCGAAGGAGATGTGAACGTCCTTCAGCTGCATTTCGCCAGCGATGTTCTTCCTGCCAGTTGCTTCAGACATTGCCGTTCCTTTTGCTTTGATTCCGGTGCGCCACGGCCGCGATCAGCCGCCCTCGCGTTCGCCGCGTTCGAACGATTTCTTCGCCTCTTCATGCACCAGTTCCAGGGTTTCCTTTTTCAGGCGTAGAAATTCCGGCGATTTCTTGATGCTGAAGTCGCGCGGACGCGGCAGATTCACATCGATCCACCTCTTGAATCTCCCCGGGCGCGTCGTCATGATGCCGACACGGTCGGAGAGATAGATGGATTCGTCGAGATCGTGGGTAATGAACATGACCGTCTTGTGGACGCGGTCAAAGACGTCCAGGAGGAACTTGTGCATCACGGCTTTCGTGATGGCGTCCATTGCCCGGTACGGTTCATCCAGCAACAGGGTTTTCGGTTCGTTGATCAGGGCGCGCAGTATCTCCACCCGCCGCTTCATCCCGGAGGAGATCCGGATGGGATATTCGTGCTCGTAGCCTTTCAGGCCGGCGCCGGCGATGAGTTCAAGCGCCGTTTCCGTCGCCTCCTTCCTGGTCATGGCCCCCGTGGTCACCGGACCGAAGATGATGTTCTCCAAGACGGTCTGCCAGTCGAAAAGCGCGCCGGCCTGGAAAACGACCACCCGGTCCGGGCCCGGGGCGAGTCTCTTGCCGGGGGAGGCGATCACCTCCCCGTCCATAAGGATCTCTCCCTCCGTGAGGGATTCAAAGCCTGCGATCATGTTGAGGAGGGTCGACTTTCCGCATCCCGACGGACCAACGACCGCCATGAATTCGCCGGCCTGGATCTCAAAGCTGCAGTTGTCCACGGCCTGGACGTTCACTCCGTCGGGATCATATATCTTCGTCACTTCCCTGATCGCTACGTGTCCTGACGCTGCGTGCACGAGAACCTCCTCAACAGGATCGGTTGTGTTGATGGACTGTGCCGCCTACAGCTTCTTCGGCTTCAGCCGGTGAGCGTACAGCTTTTCGTGGTACGGCAGGCAGTAGTCGTACAGAAGCTTCAGCTTCGGAAGGTCTTCGAACAGCGCTTCCACGACGCGTTCGTCGTACATGAACGCTTCCATGTTCTTCTGGATGCCGGTGCTGGAGCTGACGTCGCCATAAAAGCCCTTGCAGTGGTTGTATTCGCTCCGCCACTCGGGCTGCCACTGCATCGCTTCCGGCTTGTACTCGATCTCCAGGGCTTCGCACCACGCGGCCATGATGCCTTCGGGGTCGTTCTGGAAGTCCTCGCCGTCGATGACCAGAGGGCGTTCGCCGCCGTCCAGGGCATGCAGCTTCAGCTTGGTGAGGTGGTCGAACATCGCGCAGGAAGCCACCGGGCCGATGTCCTCAATGCGCAGGGAGCGCTGGCTGCCGATGACCTTCCAGAAGGAGAGGATGACGTACTTCGGATCCCTGATCTGGAACGTGTGGATCACGCGCCGCAGAAATTTTTCGTCGGCCATGTACTTGTCCAGGGCGTGATACGTGCACTCTTTGACGAAGGTCGTCTTCTCCTCAGCGATTTTGTATATCTTCTTGATGATGTCTTCGTAGACCACGGGCCAGCCATTGTAGTCCTGGTGCGACTGCACACCCGGTTCATTGCGTTCGCGCCAGTACAACGGGAGTGTCGGCTCAAAGATCGTATTCATGTCGCCTCTGTTGGTGAGGATACGCATGAACACCGTTGTGAGCGAGCGAGGATACATCCAGTTGTAAATAAGCTTATTCATATTGCCTCCTGTGTTAATTCAATTTGTGATCTGTGAACATGGCTGCATGTTATTATCTACATGTCTATATGTATATTATCTCGCACCTCCCACTCCAACAAATGAACCCGCCAAGACGAACGCTCAACACGAATCCCAGATACAGATGAAACAAAGCGTCCACATTGGACATCACATGTGGCTTGGCAGAGCAAAGACGGTGCCAAAAGAGAACACACGCCGGAAAAGATATTTTTACGTGTATTTACGGTGAGTTGACGGCATGAAGAGCGGGGATGGCGGCCTGCGGGAGGAAAGAAGGTGTAGCACCAACCACATGTGTTAGGCTACACATGTGGTTGGTGCTACACTAATCAAGGGGACGGCGCAGCTGGTGCTGCTCAATCCGGCGGTACATGGTCCAACGGCTGGTTCCCAGGAGGCGAGCGGCCTTGGCGATGTTCCAGTCAGTTTTCTCCAGCGCCTTCAGGATGTTGTCGACATTATCCAGGGCCTGCCGGAGGCCTTGCTCATGGCCCTTGCGCGGCCGCGCCTCGCGGATCTCAGCCGGGAGATGATCCAACTGGATGGTCTGCTCCTGGCAGAGCACAAAGGCCCGCTCGATAGCGTGCTCCAGCTCCCGGATGTTGCCGGGCCAGGAGTAGGACAGGAACATCTCCAGGACCTCCGGCGAGACACCCGTGATCTTCTTGGCATAGACTGAATTGAAGGTCCGGCAGAAATAGTCGGTCAGGAGCGGGATGTCCTCGTGCCGCTCACGCAGGGGAGGGAGCTTGATGTTGATCACATTGAGCCGGTAGTAGAGGTCCTCGCGGAAGGCGCCCTCCTGCACGGCCTTTTTCAGGTCGCGGTTGGTGGAGGCCACGATGCGCACATCCGCCTTGCGGGCGGTGGATTCCCCCACGCGCTCGAACTCCTTCTCCTGGAGTACGCGCAGGAGCTTCAGTTGGATGAGCGGCGAGATGTCCCCGATCTCGTCCAGCAGGATGGTGCCGCCGTTGGCGGCCTCGAAGCGGCCGATCTTGTCCTTGTCCGCCCCGGTGAAGGCGCCCTTCACATGTCCGAACAGCTCGCTTTCGAGCAGATTTTCCGCCAGGGCCGAGCAGTTGACCTTGACGAACGGCTTGTCGACAAACAGCCCGGCGTGGTGCAGGGCGTGGGCCACCAGTTCCTTGCCCGTGCCGCTCTCCCCGGTGAGCAGGACCGTGGTCTTCATATTGGAGAGTGTGCGCAGCATGTTGAATATCTTCTGCATCTTTTCGCTGCGCCCGATGATCCGCTGGAACTGCTGCTGGTACTTCAGCTCTTCTTCCAGGCGGGTGATCTTTGTGATGTCCCGGATGACCATGACCGCGCCGAGAAAGCTGCCGCCCCCGTCCTGCAGGGGAGAGCTGTTGACCATGACGACGCACTTCTTCCGGTCGTCACGGCCGCATTCTATCTGGTATTCCCGGATGCTGCGTCTGCTGCCCAAGGTGCCCTTGAGCACGGTGAGGCAGGCCTTTGTGCACCCCTGGGCGCAATCGATGAAGGGCTTGCCGGCGCGGACGCCGCAGAGCTTATCCGCGGCCTTGTTGGCCTCGGTGACGTTCAGGGCGGTGTCCACCGTGATAATGGCCTCCTGAACGCTGCTGAAGATGGATTCCAGCCGGTTGCGGTGCTGCCCCAGTTCTTTTTCATAGAGCTTGTTTTCGATGGCCCGGGTCACGATCTGGGCGGCTGTAGTCAGAATGTAGATGTCCTCGTCGATCCACTTGCGGTGATAGCGGCACTCGTCGAACCCCATGAAGCCGTAAAGGACGCCCCTGATGAACATGGGCACGGTGAGCGTCGACTTGACCTCGGCCTTCAGGAGGAGATCCCGGTAGGCAACCCGGGGCATGTCTTTCGTGTTCTGAAAGTTGATCACGTGGCCGTTGCGCATTTCCTGCGCGGCCCAGGGGATGGAGAATATCTGCTGGTCCGGCGCCGCCTGGGTCGCGATGCCCGGCGCGCTCCAGCGGCAGATGCAGGTGAAGGAGTCGGTTCCGGGTTTGTTGGTGAACAGGAAAACCCGGCTCACATCCAGGATGCTCCCCATGTTCCGCAGGGACACCTCCAGAAAATTGTTCAGGTCGTCGATGGACACGGCCTGTTCCGAGATGCCCGCCAGCATCTTTTCATAGGTGATGCGCTTTTCGAGCTGTTCGGTGGTCTTCACTGGACACCCTCGCATTGCTTTTCTGAAGTCCCCTTCCCTCAGGCCAGGTAGGAGTGAGGACTCTGGGTTGGCGGTTTTGGGGCAGCCGGAGGACAGGCGGTACCCCCCTGCCCTCCGGGCGGCGAACTCTGCCGGCGGCAGATGCCCGTGACGGCCCTGCCGCCTTCGGCCGTCTTCAAAATTTTAACGATTCGAAACTCCCTGGACCTGATTCTGCGTTACGAAACTCCTGCCCCCTGTTTGGACCAGAAGTCTCTGCTTGGCAATGGACCTGGTTATGGGGACGTTGCACTGTCCCCTTCCGTGTCTTCCTCATTTTAGAACCGAAAATAGATCTGCCGCATCCCCCGAAGGCGTGCGGTTTACGCGGCCGACCTCATCACGAGCTTCTGTGGCGAAAAGGCCTATGCAGAGAGAAACGGTTGTGGATGCGCAGGTTGCGCAACTGAGGGAACTTTGCGGCGCAATTAGCGGACGTGCCGTGACCAGGCCTTGGCTTTCGTGCGCCGTGCCTGCCGGCCATGCGCCGCCGGACGCCGGACCACGCCTCTGCGGAGCCGGGCTCATCCTGCCCGGAAATCCAGCCAGCCATGGACCCGGTGCCGGGCGTCGGCATCGGGCCAGAGCTCGGGCCTGGGGGCCATGTCCCAGTCCCAGGCCCGCTCCGGAGCGGGCAGGGCCGCGCCGAACAGCGGGTCCTCGCTCTCCAGGATGGTGCCCCCGCGCACCTTGAGCCGCTCCATGTCCGTGACCAGGCAGACCCGGCAGTGGAACCGGCCGAGCCAGGCCAGGTGTGCCTCCACGATCTCCCGGGCCAGGCGCTCCAGGGCCTCGGGCTCCAGGTCCGGGTGGTTGCGGGCCAGGAAGCCCAGAAGCGGCAGGGGCAGCTGGGACAGGAGGTTGGCCGAGACCACCAGGTCCAGGTCCTGGCGGTCCAGGAAATGTTCCGGCGCGGGCACACTGAGGTCCGGGCTTCGACCCGCCCGCAGCTCGGCCAGGAGGCGGGGGCCCAGGTCCGTGAGGTCGCGGCAGTCCAGCTCCACGCCGGGCAGTCTGCGGGCCCGGCGGCGTACCCCGGGCAGGTGGAGCACGTCGCAGAGGATGACCCGCTCGAACAGCCCGGCCAGTTCCTCCAGGGGCACGTCCAGGAGCAGGCCGGACCCGGCCACCAGGAGCGTGCGCCGCCGCCGGCAGGCCCGGGCCGCGTCCAGGAACAGGGCCCGGCTCTTGTCCAGGTGCGGGGCCCAGGCCCGGCGGCAGCGGCGGTGGCGCGAGCCCAGGGAGATGAGCCCGGAGAGATGGCCCAGGGCCCGGACATCCGCCGGGCAGGGCGTGAACAGGTATTGCAGGGCCTCGAAAAGCATGGGTCCTCCCGGGCGGACGCCCGCGAGGACCCAGTATGCGGCAAGGCGGAAGGCTTGTCGATGTTCCGGATCAGCCCCGGCCCGAGGCGAGGTCCTCCAGACCCCGCGCCAGGTCGGCCAGGTCGCGCACGGCCCTGGCGGTCTCGGTCATGTGCTGGGCCGTGTCCTGGGCCACGCGGTGGGCCTCTTCCACGGCCCGGTTGATCTCCTCGCTGGCCGCGGACTGCTCCTCGGCGGCCGTGGCGATGCCGCGCATGCTGTCCGAGGTGCCCTCCACCAGCTCGACGATCTCCTGCAGGGCCTGGCCCGAACTCCCCGCCAGCCCGGTGGCCTGGTCCACGGCCGTGGCGGCCTGCTCCATGCCCTCGATGTTGCGCGCCACCCCGTGCTGAATGGTCGCGATGGACTGGCCCACCTCCTTGGTGGCGTTCATGGTCTTCTCGGCCAGCTTGCGGACCTCGTCGGCCACCACGGCGAAGCCGCGTCCGGCGTCCCCGGCCCGGGCCGCCTCGATGGCCGCGTTGAGCGCCAGGAGGTTGGTCTGGTCCGCGATGTCCGTGATCACGTTCATGATCCGGCCGATGTCCTGGGCCTGCGCGCCCAGGGACTCCATGTCGGCCTTGAGCGCCGAGGTCAGCCGCTGAACCCCGCCGATGGAATCCACGGCCCGGCCCACCACGTCGGCACCCTCGCGGGCCTTGGTCCGGGTCAGGGCGGCCTGCTCCGAGGCCCCGGCCGCGTTCTTGGCCACCTCCAGGATGGTCTCGTTCATCTGCTCCATGGAGTGGGCGGTCTCGGTGACCCGGGCGCTCTGGGCCTCGGCCCCGGCGCGCACGCTGTCCACCTGGCCGGAGACCTCGCCGGAGAGCCCGGCCATGCGCCGGGCCGTTTCCAGGACCCGGGCGTTGAGCCGCTCCATCTGCTGGAAGCCCTCCTTGACCTTCTGCTCCGAGCGGACCATGTCCGTGACCACGGCGGCCACCTCGAAGTACCCGACCTTCCTGCCCTCCCCGTCCAGGAGCGCGTCGCCGTAGGGCCGGATGAAGACCTCCTCGCCATGGATCGTGAGCTGGAGGATCTCGGTCTGGAAGCGGCCGCCGGTGCGGCGGGCCTGCTCGATGGGACAGGCCTCGGTGTTGCAGACCTGGGTCTTGAAGATGTCCCGGCAGGTCATGCCGCGGACCTGCTCGCGGGGCACGCCCGCGATCTTGGCCACGGCCTCGTTGGCGATGATGATCTTCCAGTCCGGGCCCACGGCGAAGACCGGGTCGGGCAGGGCGTTGATGATGTTGGCGTAGGTCCGCGTCTCGTTGAGGATGGCGTCGATCTTGGCCATGAGGGTGTTGAACCAGCGGCAGAGCTCGCCGATCTCGTCGTTCTTCTTCACCGGCAGTTGCTGGCGCAGGTCGGCGCGATCCTCGGCGATGTCCTTGATGCGGTCCACGATGAGCCGCGTGGGCCGCTCCACACTGCCCCAGAAGACCAGGGAGCCGATGCCGATGGACAGGCCCAGGATGAGCACCAGGCCCACCCCGAGCACCGCGCCCAGCCGGTTGACCAGGCCGTTCTGCACCGCGATGTCCTCCACCGCCAGGACCACGCCGACCACGTCGCCCTTGTAGTCGTTCACCGGAAAGCCGGTGAGCGCCAGGTTCCCCAGGAGCTTCGTGGCCAGGCCGCCGCGGGCCTGGGCCAGGAAGTCCGAGGTGATGCGGCCGAGATGGTCCTTGGACTTGGGCGGGACCACGTTGATGAACTCGCCGATGACGGCCTGCTCTTCCTTGGGCTTGCCGGTGATGCTCTGGAGCGCGGCGTCCTGGAACAGGGCGATGTCCCGGCCCTGGCCCGAGGCCGCGGCCGCCAGCACGGGTTCGAATTCGGCGAGCATCTCCACGGAGCCGAGCTGGCGGCCTCCGGCGTCGCGCACCGGGGCCACGCCGCGGATGGCGAAGCCGCCCCGGCCCAGTTCGATGCCGAGCACCGGCTTGCCGGTCTTGTTCACCTCCACCACCGTGCTGCGGAAGGCCGAGATGTCGTCGGACACGTCCTGCCAGACCCCGTCGCGCTGGATCTGCTTGTCACGCCAGAGCCGCACCAGGCTGCGGCCGTTGGGCAGGTGGTAGTGGAGCTGGAGCTTGTCGCCGGTGATCTCCTTGAAGCCCGCCAGCGTCGGACCCAGGACCCGGCGGAGCATCTCCCGGGCCTCCTGGGCCTTGGGGTCCTTCTCGTCGTTCGGATCCCCGGAAAGGGCCACGGCGTAGGCCTCCAGCACCTTGGGATCGCGGGCGAACAGGGCCGCGGTCTCCAAGGCCCGCTGGGCCTGCCCCGCGATGCCGGAGCGCACCTGGGCGGCCTTGTCCTCGGCCATCTGCCGGAGGAAGGTGGCCTGCAGGGCCTCCAGCCGGTTCTGGAAGTACCAGAAGCCCGCGACGCCGAAGACCACGGCGCAGGCCACCAGCGGGCCGAAAATCTTGTATTTGATGCTGAGTTTCATGACGCACCCCACGATATTATGACCGGATGTGACGGGATTTTACCCCATATCCAGCCCCTAACCCATTGACAAGCATTGCTCTTGAATTCACATGCGACAGGTCAAAATCCCGGGAAAATGCCCCAAACGCGCCGTCCGCTCGTGGCAAAGATCACATGCCCGTCCCGGGGGAAGGGTCCAGGTTCCAAGAATAGCACCGATCGCCGGGCGGCTGCATTATTATCAACCGTCACAAGCGCCCGGCGCCCGGAGGCGCGGCGGTCAGGAGGAAGGCGCGGTCAGGCGGGCTGGGCCGTTGCGGCCAGCTGGCCCAGGCGCTGGAGCCCGGCCCGCAAGGCCTCGTCGGGCACGGCCCCGGCGTTGAGCCGGACGTAGTGGCTGAAGCGGTCCTGGGTGGAGAAGACGTTGCCCGGGGCGATGCCGATGCCCTCGGCCCGGGCCCGGTAGAACAGGTCCACGGAATCCACGCCCCCGGGCAGCTCCAGCCAGAGCACGCAGCCGCCGCTGGGCCGGGTGACCCGGGTCCCGGCCGGGAAATGCCGGGCCAGCAGGGGCTCCATGGCCCGCATCTGGTCCTCCAACGTCTGGCGCAAACGGCGCAAATGGCGGTCGTAGCGGCCCTCGGCCAAATAGCGGGCCACGGCCATCTGGGTGGGCGTGGCCGTGGCCACGCTGGAGGTGAACTTCACGTCCACGGCCCGGTCCAGGAACCGGCCGGGCATGATCCAGCCCACGCGCCAGCCCGGGCAGAGCGTCTTGGAGAACGAGGAGCACTGGAGCACCAGGCCCTTCCTGTCCCACTTCTTGAAGCCCGCGGGCCGCTTGGGGCCGAAGTGCAGATCCCCGTACACGTCGTCCTCCACCAGGGGGATGTCGCGTCCGGCCAGGATCTCCACGATCTCGGCCTTGGCCTCCTCGGGCAGGAGCGCACCGTCGGGGTTGTTGAAGTTCGGGGTCAGGATGCAGCAGCGGATGTCGAAGCGGTCCACGGCCTCGCGCACCTGGGCCGGGCTGATGCCCGTGGCCGGGCTGGACGGGGCCTCGATGACCCGCAGGCCCAGGCATTCCAGGAGCTGGAGAAAGCAGTGGTAGGTGGGGGCCTGGACCAGCACGGCGTCGCCGGGCCGGGTCAGGGCGCGCAGGGCGATGTGCAGGGCCTCGATGGCCCCGGAGGTGACGAGGACCTCCTCGGGCCGGACCTCGGCCCCCCAGTCCTGGGCCCGGAAGGCGATCTGGCGGCGCAGGGCGGGCAGGCCGGTGACCGGGGTGTAGTTCAGGGAGGCTGCGGGCTCGTCGCGCAGGACCTGGCCCAGGATGCGGGCCAGCTGCGCCCCGGGCAGCAGGCGCTCGTCCGGGGCCACCACTCCCAGGGGGAGCAGCCCCCGGTCGCCCACCACGGTGAGCACCTCGCGGATCAGGGCCTGGCGGTTCACGGCCCTGGGCTCCTGGGCCGGGGCCTGGCGCGGGGCCGGAGCCTGGAGCCGTTCCCGGCCCTGGCGCAGGAAATGTCCGGAGCGCGGCCGGGACTCCAGGACCCCCTTGCGCTCCAGCTCCTCGTAGGCCCGGCCCACGGTGACCAGACTGACCCCGGCGGCCCGGCTCATCTCGCGCAGCGAGGGCGCGCGGCCCCCGGGCGCGAGCCTGCCGGACTCGAGCATGTCCAGGATGCGCCGCTCCACGGCGCGGTAGCGCAGTTCCCCGCCAGCCCTTGCCGCGCCCATGTCCGCCTCATCTGTTATTATTGTTTTTCAATTGAACTGTATCTGTACTGGTGACAGATTTCGTGGTCCAAGGCAAGCCGTGGCGCGTGAGCGCCCTGGAGGAGTCTCATGGGGAGCGTCCGCACCCTGCCCGCTGCCGGGCCCTGGCCCGAGATCCTGTCCGGAATGCGGCAGGCCCTGCCCATCGTCCTGGGCTACGTGCCCGTGGGCTTCGCCTACGGCGTGCTGGCCCTCAAGGCCGGGCTGCCGGCCATCCCGGCGGCCCTCATGTCCATGATCGTGTTCGCGGGCTCGGCCCAGTTCATCGCCGTGGGCCTGCTGGCCGTGGGGGCCCCGGCCCTGACCGTGATTTTGACCACCTTCGTGGTCAACCTGCGCCATTTGCTCATGTCCGCGGCCATGGCCCCGCACCTGCGCCAGTGGTCCCGGCCGGGTGTGGCCTGGTTCTGCTTCCAGCTCACGGACGAGACCTTCGCCCTGCACGCCACGCGCTTTGCCCGGGGCCCCATGTCCCGGGCCGAGACCCTGGCCGTGAACGCCACGGCCCAGACCGCCTGGGTGGGGGGCTCGATCCTGGGCATCCTCTGCGGCGGGCTCATCGGCGACGTGAAGCCCCTGGGCCTGGACTTCGCCCTGCCGGCCATGTTCCTGGCCCTTTTGGCCGGGCAGCTCGGCTCCCGGCCCAGGATCGCCACGGCCCTGGCCGCGGCCTGCTTCTCCCTGCTCTTCCTGACCCTGGGCTGGGGTCCGTGGGGTGTGATCGCGGCCTGCGTCCTGGGCGCGACCTTTGGCAGCGGGGTGGAATCATGGACCCGAAGCTGATCCTCCTGACCATCGCGGGCATGGCCCTGGTGACCTACCTGCCCCGGATGCTCCCGGCCCTGGCCCTGTCCTCCCGCAGACTCAGCCCCTGGGCGGAGCGCTGGCTGTCCCACGTGCCCGCGGCCGTGCTCTCGGCCCTGCTGGTGCCCTCGCTCCTGGCCCCGGAAGGCCATGTCCAGGCCTCCTGGGACAACCTCTTCCTCTGGGCCGCCCTGCCCTGCTTTGTGCTGGCCTTGAAGACGAAAAGCTTCTTCGGTGTGGTGGCCCTGGGCCTGGGCCTGGTGGCCGGGGCCCGCCTCTTCCTCTGAAAAAAAGAGGGCGCCTGCCGATGCAGGCGCCCTCCTCTCGCTCTCTGTTCCCGTCTAGACCCCGTCCCCGCCGGGCAGGACCTGGGCGTCCCCGCTGCGGTCCTGGATGACCCGCGAGCCCGGGGGCACGTCCTGGGTGAGCCAGACGTTGCCGCCGATGACCGCGCCTCGTCCGATGGTCACCCGTCCCAGGATGGTGGCCCCGGAATAGATGATCACGTCGTCCTCCACGATGGGATGGCGGGGCTGGCCCTTGATGAGCGCGCCGCTGGGGTCCTTGGGGAAGCTCTTGGCCCCCAGGGTCACGCCCTGGTAGAGCCGCACGTTGCGGCCGATGATGCAGGTCTCGCCGATGACCACGCCGGTGCCGTGGTCGATGAAGAAGTGCTCGCCGATCTGCGCGCCCGGGTGGATGTCGATGCCCGTGGCCGAGTGGGCCATCTCGGTCAAGATGCGCGGGATGAGGTCCACGCCCAGGACGAACAGCTCGTGGGCGATGCGGTAGTGGGTCAGGGCCGTGATGCTCGGGTAGCAGAAGATGGTCTCGCCCGGGCTGCGCGAGGCCGGGTCCCCGGTGTAGGCGGCCTGCACGTCCGTGGCGAGCAGCGCGCGGATCTCGGGCAGCTTGTCCAGGAACTTTCCGGCCAGGGTCGTGGCCCGCTCCTCGCAGTCCGTGCAGCCCCCGCCCTCGTCGCGCTCGCAGAAGAAGCAGTGGCCGCGCTTGATCTGCTCGGAGAGCAGCCGGGTCACGCTGTCCAGGTGCGCGCCGATATGGAAGCGCATGGACTCCGGGCTCACCTCCGAGTCCCCGAAATAGCCCGGGAAGAGCACGGCCCGCAGCCGGTCCATGACCTCGCGCAGGGCCGGGATCGAGGGCATGGGCTGGTCGTGCAGGGGCCGGTGGTACACGGCCGAGTAGGAGGCCGGATCGCAGAGCCGCTCGACCACGCCGGTGAGCGGCGGGCGGCGGCCGTTGTTCGTGCCGCTCATGACTTGTCCCCGTCCTGGTAGAGGGCTGTGGAGAGGTAGCGCTCGGCCGTGTCGCAGGCCACGCAAACCACCAGCTTGCCCGCGTTCTCCGGCCGCTTGGCCAACTCCACGGCCGCGAACACGTTGGCGCCCGAGGAGATGCCGCAGAGCACGCCCTCCTCGCGGATGAGCCGTTTGGCCATGGCCACGGCCTGGTCGTTGGTCACGCGGAAGATCTCGTCGATGACCGTGCGGTCGAGCACCTCGGGCACGAAGCCCGCGCCGATGCCCTGGATGGCGTGGGGCCCGGCCGGGCCGCCCGAGAGCACGGGCGAGGCGTCCGGCTCCACGGCCACGGCAACAAGCGCGGGCTTGCGCTCCTTGATCCGCCCGGCCACGCCGGTAATGGTCCCGCCCGTGCCCACCCCGGCCACGAAGATGTCGATGGCCCCGTCCGTGTCGGCCCAGATCTCCTCGGCCGTGGTGGCCCGGTGCACCGCCGGGTTGGCCGGGTTGGCGAACTGCTGGGGCACGAAGCTCTTGGGCAGGGAGGCGGCCAGTTCCTGGGCCCTGGCGATGGCTCCCTTCATGCCCTGGGCCGCGGGGGTCAGCACCAGCTCGGCCCCGAAGCCCGTGAGCAGGGCCCGGCGCTCCCGGCTCATGCTCTCGGGCATGGTCAGGATGAGCCGGTAGCCCTTCACGGCGCAGACAAAGGCCAGGCCGATGCCGGTGTTGCCGCTGGTGGGCTCCACAATGACCGTGTCCCGGTCCAGGCGCCCGTCGGCCTCGGCCGTGCGGATCATGTTCAGGGCGATGCGGTCCTTGACCGAGGAGCAGGGGTTGAAGAACTCCAGCTTGGCCGCCACCCGGGCCACACAGCCCTGGGTCACGCGGTTCAAAAAAACCATGGGAGTGCCGCCCACCAGGGCGGTCATGTCCGAAGCGATGCGCATGTCCCCTCCCCTCAGTGGCTGTGGTCCGAGCAGAAGCCCGCGGCCTCGCCCTCCTTGCCGGAGAACGGCGAAAGCTGGCGCAGCCGGGCGATGATCGGCGGCAATTCCCGGAGCACCAGGTCGATGTCCGCGTCCGTGGTATAGCGCGAGAGCGAGAAGCGGATGGAGCCGTGGGCAAAGGTGAAGGGCACGCCCATGGCCCGCAGCACGTGCGAGGGCTCCAGGCTGCCCGAGGTGCAGGCCGAGCCCGAACTGGCGCAGATGCCGAAGCGGTCCAGGAGCAGGAGGATGGCCTCGCCCTCCACGTACTTGAAGGCGATGGACAGGGTGTTGGGCAGGCGCTCGGCCCCGCCGCCGTTGATCCGGGAGTCCGGCACGGCGGCCAGCAGCCCGCGTTCCAGGCGGTCGCGCAGGGCCCGCACCCGGGTGTTCTCCTCGTCCATGGCCGCGGTGGCCAGCTCCACGGCCTGGCCCAGGGCCACGATGGCCGCGGTGTTCTCGGTGCCCGCCCGGCGGCCGCCCTCCTGGTGCCCGCCGATGAGGAAGGGCCGGAACAGCGTGCCCTTGCGCACGTAAAGCGCGCCCACGCCCTTGGGCGCGTGGAGCTTGTGGCCGGAGAGCACCAGGAAGTCCACGGGCAGCCTGCCCATGTCGAGCGGAATCTTGCCCACGGCCTGGACCGCGTCGGTGTGCAGGAGCGCGCCGTGGGACTTCACGATGCGGGCGATGTCCTCGAGCGGAAAGAGCACGCCGGTCTCGTTGTTGGCGGCCATGATCGAGACGATGGCCGTGTCCTTGCGCAGACTCTTTTCCAGGTCCTTCAGGCTGAGGCGGCCCTCGCTGTCCACGTCCAGCCAGGTGACCTCGTAGCCCTTGTCCTCCAGGTGCTTGCACAGGCTCAACACCGCCGGGTGCTCGACCCGGGTGGTCACGATGTGGCGCTTGTCCGGCTGGGCCTCCAGGGCCGAGCGGATGGCCGTGTTGTCGCCCTCGGTGCCGCAGGAGGTGAAGACGATCTCCGAGGGCTCGCAGCCCAGGCCCTTGGCCACCTGGGCCCGGGCCCGGCGCAGATGCGCGCCCACGGCTCCGCCGAAGGAATGCATGCTCGAGGGGTTGCCGTACTGCTCGGAGAAGAACGGGAGCATGGCCGAAAGCACCTCGGGGGCCACCTGGGTGGTGGCGTTGTTGTCGAGATACACGGGCTTCACGAGCGCACCTCCTCGATCCGGATGTCCGGGTCCACGGCCTCCTGCAGGCGCTTCTCCACCAGGCCCTTGAGGGTCAGCTGGCTGGAGGGGCAGCCCACGCAGGCCCCGCGCAGGGCGACCTTGACCGTGGCGCCCTCGATGTCCACCAGCTCGATGTTCCCGCCGTCCTTCTTGAGCGCGGGCCGGATCTCCTCCTCGATGACCTTGGTCACGAGCATCATGCGCTGGATGTTGGTCATCTTCGGGGCCTCGCCCGCGGGCCGCGCCATGGCCGCGCGCTCCTCGGCCAGGATGCGCTCCAGGTCCGGGATGCAGTCGCCGCAGCCGCCCCCGGCCTTGGTGAAGCTGGTCACGTCCTCCACGGTCTTGAGGTCGTTCTCGCGGATGGCCCGGCGGATGGTCTCCTCGGTGACGCCGAAGCACTTGCAGACGAGCGTGCCCTCGGCCGCCGGGGCCGGTGCGGCCTCGCCGCGCCAGTTCTTGAGGGCCGCGTCCAGGGCCTCCTGGCCCATGACCGAGCAGTGCATCTTCTCCTTGGGCAGGCCGCCCAGGAAGGCCGCGATGTCCTTGTTGGTCAGCGCCTTGGCCTCATCCACGGTCTTGCCCTTCAAGAGCTCGGTGAGGGCCGAGCTGGAGGCGATGGCGCTGGCGCAGCCGAAGGTCTGGAAGGTGGCGTCCTCGATGACCCCGGCGTCATTGATCTTGAGAAAGAGCCGCAGGGCGTCGCCGCAGGCCAGGCTGCCCACCTCGCCCACGGCGCTGGGATTGTCCATCTCGCCCGCGTTGCGCGGGTTGAGGAAGTGGTCCATGACCTTGTCCGTGTATTCCCACATAGGTCCTCCAAACGCGGCTCCTGGGCGGCGCGCGTTCTTTCATCATAGTACGCGGCGGGCAAAAGACAACGACCCAAGTCAAAAAAATCCCGCTACCCCTCCAGGGGCCGGGAGCACTCGGGGCCGTCGTGGCGGGGATTGTTCACGGCCGGGCCCACGGGCCAGGCCCGCAGTTCCGGCGGGACGCAGGATTCCAGCAGGGCCGCGATGCCCCGGGGGTCCTGAAGGTTGGCGCTGAGCCAGTCGCCGGAAAGCGCGGGCGGCACGATCACGGGCATGCGCTCGTGGATCTCCCGCACCCGGCCTTCCGCCTCCCGGGTGAGCACGGCGCAGGTCTCCAGGACCTCGCCGCCCGGTCCCTGCCAGGCCTCCCAGATGCCGGCCAGGGCCAGGAGGCCGCCCCCTTCCGGCTCGAAGAACCAGGGCCGCTTGCCCCGGGCGAGCGCCTGCCACTCGTAGAACCCGTCGGCCGGGATGAGGCAGCGGCGGTAGCGCATGGCCGCGCGGAACGCGGGCTTGTCCAGGGCGGTCTCGGAGCGGGCGTTGATGCACCGCACGCCCTGGGCCGGGTCCTTGGACCAGGACGGCACCAGGCCCCAGCGGAACAGCCGCATGTGGCGGCGGCCCGAGGCCTCGGCGGCCACGGCCTCCACCAGCTGGCCGGGCGCGATGTTGTGACGCCCCGGGGCCCGGGGCACGCGCTCCAGGCCGAAGGTCTCGTTCAGGGCCTGGCGCTGGGCGCGCAGGGCGAATCGTCCGCACATGGCCGCAGCATACGGCCCGGCCCGGCCTCAAGGCAAGCGGCCCTTTCTTGACGCCCCGCGCCTATCCTGCAATACCGGAGAGAAGAAAAAAACCGAGGAGCACCATGAGCCCGCTGTTCAAGAAAGAGGACGAAGCCCCGAAAAGCGACTGGTTCCTGCCCGAGGACGCCCGCAAGAGCCTCACGGAAATCTTCGCCAAGTTCCAGCGCCCCGTGACCGTGGAGGTCTTTCTCCAGGCCGGAGTCAACGAGGCCTACAACGAGTTCGTGGACAAGTTCGTGCGCGATCTGGCCCGGCTCTCGCCCAAGATCGAAGCCTCCTTCCACACCCTGGACGAGCCCAAGGCCAAGGAGCGCGGGGTGGACCGCTCGCCCACCCTGCTGGTGGCCCCGGACCGCTACGCCATCCGCTTCAGCGGGGCCCCGGCCGGGGAGGAGGGCCGCACCTTCATGACCGCTCTGGTCCTGGCGGCCGCGGGCGTCAGCGGGCTCTCGGACCTGTCCAAGGAGACCCTGGCCAAGCTGGACGGCAAACGCCGGGTGCGGGTCTTTGTCACGCCCACCTGCCCCTACTGCCCGGGCCAGGGCATCGCGGCCATCAAGTGCGCCATGGAGCGGCCGGACCTGGTCTCGGCCGAGATCGTGGAGATCGACGAGCACCCGGACCTGGCCCAGAAGTACAACGTGGGCTCCGTGCCCCAGACCCAGTTCAGCGAGGACTACGCGGCCCTGGGACTCATGCCCGAGGAGCGCTTCGTCCTGGAACTGGTGACCCTGGAGGACTCCTCGGGCCTGCTCCAGGCCGTGAAGGCGGCCGAGGTCCAGACGGCCCCCAGCGAGGTGGACCTGGTCATCGTGGGCGGCGGCCCGGCCGGGCTCTCGGCGGCCATCTACGCGGCCCGCTCCGGGCTCTCGGCCGTGGTCCTGGAGGGCGGCATCCTGGGCGGCCAGGTGAGCCTGACCCCGGTGGTGGAGAACTACCCCGGGTTCGCCTCGGTGCCGGGCAAGAAGCTCATGGAGATCATGGCCGCCCACGCCCGGGGCTACGTGCACATCCTGGAGGGCGCCCAGGTGGAGTCCGTGGCCGAGACGGGCGAACGCTTCGAGCTCTCCACCCTCAAGGGCGGGTTCTCGGCCCGGGCCCTGCTTTTGGCCACGGGGGCGGTCTACCGCAAACTGGGCGCCCCGGGCGAAGACCGCTACCAGGGCTTCGGGGTGAGCTTCTGCTCCTCCTGCGACGGCTACCTCTACCGCGGGAAAAAGGCCGTGGTGGTGGGCGGCGGCAACACCGCGCTCACCGACGCCTTGCACCTCAAGCACCTGGGCGTGGAGGTCACGCTCATCCACCGGCGCGCAACCTTCCGCGCCGAAAAGCACCTCCAGGACTCCGTGGCCCGCGAGGGCATCACCCTGCGCATGGACAGCGAGATCACCGAGATCAGGGGCGACGGCAAGAAGGTCACGGCCGTCATGGTCCGGGACAACGCCGCCGGGACCACCTCGGAACTGGCCACGGACGCGGTCTTCGTGGCCGTGGGCCACGAGCCGAGCAACGCCCTGGCCAAGACCCTGGGCCTGACCCTGGACACGGCCGGGTTCGTGGCCGTGGACCGGGGCATGCGCACGAGCAAGCCGCGCATCTACGCCGCGGGCGACCTCACCGGCGGGAGCATGCAGATCGTCACGGCCGTGAGCGAGGGCTCCCTGGCCGCGCTCTCGGCCTTCGAGGACCTGAGCAAGCCGTACTGGAAGGAGCAGGCCTGAGGCCGGCCCCCCCTGCTCCCCTTTGACCGGCCCGGCGATTTGCCGTATGTGCTGCGGTGCAGAGAGGCCAGCAGCCCCATGACTTTCCCCCTTGAGGTGGACATATGACCGACGTGATCCAGAAACCCGAAGCCCCGCTCAACTTCATCCGCGCCATCATCGAGGCCGACCTCAAGGCCGGCAAGCACGGCGGCAAGATCGTCACCCGCTTCCCTCCGGAGCCCAACGGCTACCTGCACATCGGGCACGCCAAGTCCATCTGCCTGAACTTCGGGGTGGCCCGGGACTACAACGGCCAGTGCAACCTGCGCTTCGACGACACCAACCCGGCCAAGGAAGAGGTGGAGTATGTCGAGAGCATCGAGGAGGACGCCCGCTGGCTCGGCGCGGACTGGGGCAGGAACCGCTTCTTCGCCTCGGACTACTTCGAGCAGCTCTACGGCTTCGCCGTGCGGCTCATCGAGCTGGGCAAGGCCTACGTGGACGACCAGAGCGCCGAGCAGATCCGCGAGAACCGCGGCACCCTCACCGCGCCCGGCAAGGACAGCCCCTGGCGCGGCCGCTCCGCGCAGGAGAACCTGGACCTGTTCCAGCGCATGCGCGCGGGCGAATTCGAGGAGGGCTCCCGGGTGCTCCGGGCCAAGATCGACATGGCCTCGGCCAACGTGGTCATGCGCGACCCCACGCTCTACCGCATCAAGAAGGCGCACCACCACCGCACAGGCGACGCCTGGTGCATCTACCCCATGTACGACTTCGCCCACTGCCTGTCCGACGCCATCGAGAAGATCACCCACTCCATCTGCACCCTGGAATTCGAGAACAACCGCGAACTCTACGACTGGGTCCTGGACACCCTGGGCTTCGACCCGAGGCCCCGGCAGTACGAGTTCGCCCGCCTCAACCTGACCCGCACCGTGCTCTCCAAGCGCAAGCTCATCCAGCTGGTGAGCGAGGGCTGCGTCTCGGGCTGGGACGATCCGCGCATGCCGACCATCTCGGGCATGCGCCGCCGGGGCTACCCGCCCGAAGCCATCCGCGATTTCTGCGAACGCATCGGCGTGGCCCGCTCCGAGAACACCGTGGACGTGGCCCTGCTGGAACACTGCGTGCGCGAGGAGCTGAACCGCCACTCGGCCCGGCGCATGGCCGTGCTCAAGCCGCTCCAGCTGGTCATCGAGAACTACCCCGAGGACCAGGTGGAGGAGTTCGAGCTCCAGAACAACCCCGAGGACGAGCGCGCGGGCACCCGCAAGGCGCCCTTCTCCAAGGTCCTCTGGATCGAGCGCGACGACTTCCGCCAGGACCCGCCGCCCAAGTATTTCCGCCTGGCCCCCGGCCGGGAGGTGCGCCTGCGCGGGGCCTACTACGTGACCTGCACGGGCTTCGACACCGACGCCGCGGGCGAGGTGAGCGTGGTGCGCTGCTCCTATGACCCGGCCACCAAGGGCGGCTGGTCCCAGGACGGCCGCAAGATCAAGGGCACGATCCACTGGGTCAGCGCGGCCCACGCCGTGAAGGCCGAGGTGCGGCTCTACGACTTCCTGTTCGGCATCGAGAACCCCGGGGCCGAGAAGGACTTCAAGGTCCACATCAACCCGGACTCCCTGGAGGTCCTCGCGGGCTGCAAGCTGGAGCCGGAACTGGCCCGGGCCAAGCCCGGGGAACGCTTCCAGTTCGAGCGCCTGGGCTACTTCGCGGCCGACTCCCGGGACTGCCGGCCCGGGGCCCTGGTCTTCAACCGCACGGCCACCCTGCGCGACACCTGGGCCAAGATCGAGAAGAAGGGCTGACCAGAGCGCGGCCGACGCACGCAAAAGCCCCCGGACATCGTGTCCGGGGGCTTTTTGCTGGGCCGCCGGCGGCAGAGTGCCGACGGCCGCTCCGGGGCCGAAGCCCCTATACGGAGGTCATGCTCTTCACCGGCCGCAGGAGCTGGGCCAGGAGGTCGCGCCGGGTGGCGAAACGGCTCCGGTCCAGCGCGCCCACGGTGAGGTACTTGTAGTAGAAGGTCGTCGGGAAGGCCGCCAGGTAGATGACCCGCACGTCCTGGGCGTCCACCAGCTGGGCCTTGGGCCAGATCTTCTTGGCGTAGCCCAGGCGCTCGGCCCCGAGCTTGAGCATGTCGTCGCGGTCCCCGAAGTTCATGGTCCCGGTGGGACAGGACTTGACGCAGGCCGGGAGCATTCCGGCCTTGACCCGGTCAATGCACATGTCGCACTTGGTCATGCGCTTGCTCACCGGGTCCTGACGCGGGATGTCGTAGGGGCAGGCCCCGCGGATGACCTCGATGTCCTCCTGGGCGGTGAGCTCGGTGTAGACCACGGCCCCGGTGTCCGGGTCGTGGGTGATGGAGCCCTCCACGCTGGAGGCCTGCTTGCAGGGCGGTTCCACGCAGTGGCGGCACTGTTCCGGGAAGAACAGCCACTGCACCGGCCCCTTCTTCATGGGCTCGGAGAAGCGCACCAGCCGGATGGTGCTGGAGGACAGGTCCGGCGGGTTCTGGTGGGAACCGGTGTTGACCGTCTTTTCCGCAGGCAGTTTCTTCCACTGCTTGCAAGCGATCTGGCAACCCCGGCAGGCCGTGCAACGGGTCAAATCGACCAAAAAGCTCTTGCCGTTCATTGTTGGTCCTCCTTACGCCTTCCGGATGTTGACCATGAAGACCTTGGTCTCGGGGATGCCGGTGTTGGCGTCGCCCACCGAGGGACTGAGCAGGTTGGCGGATTCGCCGCCGTCCGCGGGCTGCTTCCAGCCGAACTGCCAGGGCAGGCCCACCTGGTGCACGGTCTTGCCCTTGATCTTGAAGGGCTTGAACCGCCGGGTGACCATGGCCACGGCCGAGACGCTGCCGCGCAGGCTCTCCAGGACCACCCGCTGGCCGTTGCCGATGCCCTTGACCTTGGCCAGCTCCTCGGAGAGCTCGCAGAACAGCTGCGGCTCGGTCTCCAGAAGCCAGGGCGTCCAGCGGGTCATGAGTCCGGTCTGCCAGTGCTCCGTGACCCGGTAGGTGGTGCAGACGATGGGGAAGCGCGGGTCGGCCACGGCCTTGGGCTCCTCGGGGAAGTTCACGGCCAGGGGATTGTTCAGCTGCGGGGAGAACGGGTGCGCGGACACCGGGCTCTCCATGGGCTCGTAGTGCTCCGGGAACGGACCGTCGTTGAGGCCCGGCCCGAAGATCCGGCCGCCGCCGTGGGTGGTCATGATGAACGGGTACTTCTCGCCCGGGGGGTAGCCTCCGTCGGGCACGTCGCCCTCCCACTTCTTGTCCGCGGCGTTCCAGACGATGACCGTCTTGGCCGGGTTCCAGGGCTTGCCCGCGTTGTCCACCGCGGCGCGGTTGTAGAGGATGCGCCGGTTGAGCGGCCAGGCCCAGGACCAGTTGGGGGTCAGGTTGATGGCCGCCTGGAGCGGGGTCTGGCTGGGATCGCGGCGGGCGCCCATGTTGCCCTTGTCCGTGTAGGAGCCGGTGTAGATCCAGCAGCCCGAGCTCGTGCTGCCGTCGGCCTGGAGCGCGGCGAAGCTCGGCACCTGCTGGCCCTTCTTGTACACCGTGTCGCCGACCTTGACGTCCTTGAGGAACGCGCCGTTGATGAGCTTGGCCGCGCCGTGCGGATCAAACTCGCCGTGCTTGTCGGTCCTGGCCCAGGAGGCCTTGAGGATGGGCTCGGGCAGGGCGCCCTTCTCCTTCTTGTACAGGGCCTGGATCTCCCGGAACAGGGCCACCATGATGTCGCCGTCGGAACGGGCCTCGCCGTAAGGCTTGGGCCCGGCGTAGCGCCACTGCATCCAGCGGCCGGAGTTGGTGATGGACCCTTCCTTCTCCACCGAGACGCAGCAGGGCAGGAAGAAGACCTCGGTCTTCACGCTCTTGGGGTCCATGCCCGGGCCCTGCCAGAACCAGCCGGTCTCGTTCTCGAAGATGTTCACGTTGACCATCCAGTCCAGGTTGGCCAGGGCCTTGCGGGTCTTGCCCGCGTTGGCGCTGGAGCAGGCCGGGTTCATGCCCCAGACAAAGGCCCCCTGGAACTGCTTCTTGTACATCTTGTCGAACAGGGCCAGCCAGGAATAGGCCTGGGCCCCGCCCGGGTCGAGCTTGGGCAGCCAGGAGTAGGACTGCTCCGGCGCGGGCTCCTCCCACATGGACTTGAGGAAGCTGGCCATGTACTTGGGCCGGTTCTGCCACCAGTTGGCGCTCTTGGGGTCCTTGGACACCGGCGTGTACGTCTCGTTGTAGGCCGCCAGCGTGGACAGGGAGCCCCCGGGCACGGGCAGGTAGCCGGGCAGGTCCTGGAACAGCAGGCCGTGGTCCGTGGAGCCCTGGACGTTGGATTCGCCGCGCAGGGCGTTGACCCCGCCGCCGGCCACGCCGATGTTGCCGAGCAGCAGCTGGACCATGGCCATGGTGCGGATGATCTGCACGCCCACGGTGTGCTGGGTCCAGCCCATGGCGTACATGATGGTCCCGGCCTTGTCCGGCTTGCCCGTGGCCGCGAAGGTCGAATAGAGCTTGACCTGGTCGGCCTCGGACAGGCCCGAGATGGAGGCCACGCGCTTCAGGTCGTAGCGGGAATAGTGCTTCTTCAGGAGCTGGAACACGCAGCGCGGGTGCTTCAGGCTGGGGTCCTTCCTGGGCACGCCGTTCTCGTCCAGCTCATAGGCCCAGGTGCTCTTGTCGTAGCCCGGGGCGGCAGGATCGAACCCGGAGAACAGGCCGTCCTTGAAGCCGTACTTCTCACCCACGACGAACGAGGCGTTGGTGTAGTCCACCACGTACTGCCTGAAGCACAGGTCGTGGCCCAGGATGTAGTTGATCATGCCGCCCAGGATCGGAATGTCCGTGCCCGAGCGGAAGCCCAGGTACATGTTGGCCTTGGCCGAGGTGCGGGTGAACCGCGGGTCCACGTGGATGACCGTGGCGCCGCGCTCGCGCTGGGCCTTGGTCACCCAGCGGAAGGAGATGGGGTGGGTCTCGGCCGCGTTGCTGCCCATGATCAGGATGCAGTCGCTGTTGGCGATGTCGGCCCAGTGGTTGGTCATGGCCCCGCGGCCGAAGCTCTCGGCCAGGGCGGGCACCGTGGAGCTGTGGCAGATGCGCGCCTGGTGCTCGATGAAGACCAGGCCCAGGGTGCGGAGCATGGCCTGGTAGGTCCAGCACTCCTCGTTGTCCAGGGCCGCCGAGCCCACGGAGGCCAGGTTGTTCACCCGGCTCACGGGCTCGCCCTTGGCGTTCTTGGCCTCAAAGCCCTTGTCCCGGGCATCCTTGACCAGCCGGGCGATGCGCTTGAGGGCCCAGTCCCAGGTCTTGGGCTCGAACGTGTCGGAATAGGGCGCGCGCCAGAGCACGGTCTTGGGCCGCTTGTCGTTCTCGGCCACCTGCCAGATGGACGCGCCCTTGGAGCAGAGCGCCCCGCCGTTCACCGGGTGGTCCGGGTCGCCCTCGATGTTCACGGCCCGTTTGCTGGCCAGGGAGGTGTTGACGATGAGCCCGCAGCCCACGGCGCAGTAGCAGCAGATGGACGTGCTCTGCTTGCTCCACTCGGGCTTGAGGGCCTGGATGCGGTCGGCGGGCATGGCCATGGGCCCTGCCGGGGCCTTGCCCTTGGCCGCGCAGCCCAGGCCGCCGAAGGCCGTGGTCAGCGCCGTGACGGCGGTCAGCTTGAGGAAGTCTCTCCGGGTGACTGGCATGGTCCTCCTCCATGGGTGAGGGTTGTTCCCCGGCCGTGACCCTCTCGGTCCGGCCGGCGGTCAGACTCCGGCGNNTCAAGGGCTGGTGGTCTTATTTACGCCATATATCGCCTTGAAACTTTTTTGTTTTATTTTTTTGCATAATACTCATAGTGCCAATCTATCCGATCTATCGGCTTTGGCAATAGTCCTTCTCTTCCTCCTGCTCTGGCACAACGAAAAATCCCGCCCCGGCACAGGCCGGAGCGGGATCATTATAATAAAATACGGGATGTTAAATCAGTCCTGCCCGTTCTGCTGGCTGTAGATGGCCGAGCAGAGCTCCTTCCACTGCGGCAGGTGGCTGGTGAGCCCCATGTGCTCCAGGTAGGCCGGGTCCGGCGGATGCTGGGCGTAGTCCTTGTTGATGATGCGCAGCTCGTGCTCCAGGGCGTTGGCCGCGTGCACCGCGGTGAGCGGGGTGAAGTCCCGGCCGCATCCGGCCAGGCCCGGCTCGTGGTGGAAGGCCAGGGCGTCCACCACGGCCCCGGGCAGGTTCCAGAGCCCCAGGAGATAGGCCCCCAACTCGGCGTGGGAGGTGGCCAGGACCTCGCGCTCGACCTCCCAGACCGTGCGGTTCTCGTTGCGCACCGTGGCCAGGATGCCCAGGTACTCGACCTCGAAGCGGGAGGCCAGGATGAGCTTGCCCACGTCGTGGAGCATGCCCGCGATGAAGCACTCGTCCACCATCTCCGGGGGCATGCCCTCGAAGGTGGCGATGGCCGAGGCGATGCGGCCCGTGGCCAGGCTGTGGTCCACGAGCACATCCATGGAGTAGCGCGGAAAGCGGCTGAAATCGAAGACCGAGAAGAGGTGCGCCGAGAGGATCAGGCCCTTGATGATCTCGGTGCCCAGGAGGTTCACGGCCTGGGCCGGGTTGGTCAGGGGCCGGAAGAAGCCGAAGAAGGAGGAGTTGACCATCTTGAGGATGGCCGCGGTCATGGCCGGGTCCTCGGAGATGATCCGGGCCACGGTGCCCAGGTTGCCGTCCTCCTTCTGGACCTCCTCCACCACCCGCAGATAAAGATCCGGCAGGCTCGGCAGGGTCTCGATGCGCGAGACGATGTTCTTGGCCGACTCGTTCGTCAGGATGCGGCGCAGGTTGTAGGCCCGCTCCAGGGTCTCGCGGATGTCGTCGGCCGAGCAGGGCTTGGTCAAAAACTGATGGGCCTGCTTCACCGAGCGCATGACCATGTTGTAGTCGGCGTGGCCCGAGAGCACGATGCGCACCACGTCGGGCCGGGCCTCCTGGATGATCTTGAGGAGCTGGCCGCCGTCCATGCCGGGCATGCGCATGTCGGTCATGACCACGTCCACGTTGTTGCAGGCCAGGACCACCAGGGCCTCGTCGCCGCTGCGCACGAAGTGCTGGTCCCATTCCTGGGACATGGGCCGGAGCATGCGGCGCAGGGCGTCCAGCATGTTCTGGTCGTCGTCCACGAACAGCACGCTCTTTTTCACTGCCGCTCCCCGGTCTTGTGGCCGTGCAGGGGCAGGCGGATGAGGAAGCTCGCGCCCCGGCCCTCCTCGGACTGCACCTGGATGGACCCGCCGTGCTTGTCCACCACGATGGAGTGGGCGATGGCCAGGCCCTGGCCCGTGCCCCGGCCCACCGCCTTGGTGGTGAAGAAGGGGTCGAAGATCTTGTCCCGGCAGGCCGCCGGGATGCCCACTCCGCTGTCCTGCACGCGGATCTCGGCCCATTCCCCGGCGCGCCGCGTGCGGATATCGATGCGGCCCTTGCCGCCGCGCTCGCGCACGGCCTCCTCCACGGCCTGGGCCGCGTTGATGATGATGTTCAGGAAGACCTGGTTCAGGTCCCCGGCCAGGCAGCTCACCAGGGGCAGGGCCGTGTCGAAGTCCGTGACCACCTCGGCCACGTACTTCCACTCGTTGCGGGCCACCAGCAGGGCGTCACGCAGGGCCTGGTTCAGGTCCGCGTAGCGCCACTCCTCGCGCTCCGGATGGGAGAACTTCTTCATGCCCAGGACGATGGAGGTCACGTGCTCCACGCCCTCCAGGGACTGGGCGATGGCCGCGGGGATCTCGGCCTCCAGGAAGTCCAGGTCCGCGCCCTGGATGGCCGCCTCGATGCGCTCCAGGTGCGGCCGGGGATCCTCCCCGCCACGCACCCCGGCCAGGCAGGTCAGGAACTCCTGCAGGACGCCCGCGATGCTGGCGTAGGACTTCTCCAGGAAGTGGATGTTGTCGCCGATGTACTGGATGGGGGTGTTGATCTCATGGGCGATGCCCGCGGCCAGGCGGCCGATGGATTCCAGGCGCTGGGCGATGCCCAGCTGCTGCTCCCGGGCCACGTGCCAGGACAGGTCGTGGAAATACAGGGCCAGCACCGTCCGCCCGCCCAGGCGTCCGGAAAACACGCTGCGCAGCAGCGGCGTCCCGGGCGCATCCGCCCGGCGCAGGGTGGTCTCCTCGTGGAGCACCCGCTCCTCCGGGGCATGCATCCCGGCGAAGCCTCCGGCCGGACCCAGGAGGGGTTCGAGCACCTCGGGAAACGGCCGGCCCAGGGCCTGTTCCGGGGCCACGCCGAAGAGGTCCGCGGCCCGCTGGGGCCACTCCAGGATGCGGCCGTCCCGGGCCTCGGCAAAGACCAGGGCCCCGCCCAGGAACTCGGCCAGGGCGCGGAAAAAGACCCCCTGCTCCGAATCCCGGCTGCCGCCCACGCCGTCGTCCTCCAGGAGGTCCAGCAGGGCCTGGCGCATCCGGACCGGGGACGAGCCCACGGGCAGGTGGATGCAGCGGCCGGGCAGCAGGCTGCCCGCGGTGTCGAAACCCGGTCCGGTGAGCAGAAGCATGGGCAGGTCCCAGCCCATGGCCCGGCGCAGGCCGGCCACGCTCCGCAGGGGCTCGTCCTGCTCCTGGGGGGCGAGGACCGCCAGACGCAGGGCCCGGCCCGGGAGCCGGGCCAGGGCGGCCTCCATGTCCGGAACCGCCTCGGGGCGCAGGTCCAGACCCTGCAGGGCGGCTCCCAAGGCCTCCAGGATGCCCACCTCGCGGACCACGAGGAGGATGTCGGGCCCCTGGGGCACAGAAGATGGTTGGGTTGCTGCGGCGAAGGACATGCGCGCTCCGGGACGACGGCTTGGCATGGAAATTACACCCGGGCGCTATGCTGCGGCAAGGTAAAAGGAAACCCCGCGCCTCCCCTCAGGCGCGGAGTTTCAGGGACGGCCTGGGCCGCTCTCCCCCCGGACCTCAACCCACGGCCTTGGCCCGGGGCTCCCCGCCCTGCACGCTGCAGAACGACAGCTCCGCGCGGGCGGCCTTGGTGGTCGGGACCAGGGTGTAGCCCATTTCCTGGGCCATGAAGCTGAGCGGAGCCACGTTCCGGGTCAACTTCATGATCTGGAGCAGGGTCTCCACCCCGAGTTTGGCGTTCTTGTCGAACGGGTTGACCTCCCGCAGCAGCGTTGAATAGGGCTTGCCGATCTCGGCGGCCAACTGCTTGGCGGGGCGCTCACCGTCCAGCACGATGTCTTGAACGATCCGGGTCACATTCTTGCGGTACATGGACAGTCCCCCCTGTTGCGTTCGGCCGGTGGCCCGGCCGATCCCTGTTCACTTTATAAAAAGCAACTGCCATGCCATTTTTCTCTAACCCGGATTGATTGAGCGATCAATAACAATGCCAGGATGATAGCTAGGTTATTGACATCAGGCCACCAGGATTTTCTCCCCCGGGAACAGTGTTCCTGGGACACAAGTGTAGCGACACAAGTGTTTCTCACCCGCGGACAGGAGAGGGGCGGCCCGGGCTCAGCCCGGAAAGCGTGTGATGTGGTATTCCAGAAGCTTGCGGTAGAGGGTGCTGCGGCTCACGCCGAGCATGCGGGCGGCCTTGGCCTTGTTCCAGTCCGTGCGGTTGAGGGCCTCCAGGAGGTCGCCGCGGCCCGGCCCCCCGGCCGCGGGGTGCAGCGGGTCGAAGCCCCGGGACTGGGCGAAATCCGCCAGCTCCGGCGGCAGGTGCGCGGAGGTGATGGTCCCGTCCTGGCAGAGCACCGCGGCGTGCTCCAGGGCGTGCTTGAGCTCGCGCACGTTGCCCGGCCAGGGGTAGCGCAGGAACAGGGCGAGCATGTCGCCGCTGACCCCGGAGATGGACTTGCCGAACTTGCCGCCGAAGTGGCGCACGAAATGCTCCACCAGCAGCGGAATGTCCTCGGCCCGCTCGCGCAGGGGCGGCAGGGCGATCTCCACCACCCGCAGGCGGTAGTAGAGGTCCTCGCGGAACAGGCCCTCGCGGACCTTGTGCAGGAGGTTCACGTTGGTGGCGGCCACCACCCGCACGTCGGCCCGGATGGTGGCGTGGTCGCCCACGCGCTCGTACTCCTTCTGCTCCAGGAAGCGCAGGAGCCGGATCTGCACGGACTGGGGGATGTCGCCGATCTCGTCCAGGAACAGGGTCCCGCCCTGGGCGGCCTGGAACCGGCCCACCGTGTCCTTGACCGCGCCGGTGAAGGCCCCGCGCACGTGGCCGAACAGCTCGCTCTCCAGGAGCGAAGGCGCCAGGGCCGAGCAGTTCACCCGGATCAGGGGCTTCTGGGCCCGGGGCCCCAGGGTGTGCAGGGCCTCGGCGATGAGCTCCTTGCCCGTGCCGGACTCCCCGGTGATGAGCACGGTGGTGTCCACCGCGGCCAGCTGCCGGGTCAGGGCGAAGATGTCGCGCATCTTGCGGCTCTGGCCCACCAGCCGGCCCAGGCCCAGGGGGGTCTTGCCCGGTTCCCCGGGCTCCTGGCGCAGCTCGGCGTCCGGGGCCTCCACCCGCAGGCGGTGCTGGATCAGGGCCGCGTCCAGGGTCTCCTTGAGGGCCACCGTGGAGCAGGGCTTGGTCAGGAAGCGGTAGACCTGTCCCTTGTTCACGGCGTCGATGGCCGTGGACATGTCCGGATGGCCGGTGAGCATGATGCGTACGGTTTCGGGGGATTTGCGCGCGGCCGTGGCCAGGAGCCGGATGCCGTCCACCCCGGGCATGCGCATGTCGGCCACGATCACGGCGTAGCGGCCGCGGGCGGAAACCTTTTCCAGGGCCAGGGCCGGATCGGGCTCGGTCTCGATGTCCAGACCACGCAGGGAGCGGCGCAACGAGGCCAGGAAATTGGCGTCGTCGTCCACGAACAGGATGGTCTCGGCCATGGCCTCCGTCCTAGCGGCAGGCCCAGAGCGCGGCCTCGCGGATCTCCTTGAACAGGGCCATGCTCACCGAGCCCATGAACAGCCGGCCCAGCAAGCCGCCGCCCGCGCCGGTGCGGCCCACGGCCACGGCGGCGTAGCGCCGTTCCTGGGCTTCGTGCAGGATGGCCGGGGCCACCTTGGGCGACTCCAGGACCCGCGAGTGGATGCGGTCCGCGGCCACGCCGTTGCGCTCCAGGGCCTCGCGGGTGCGGGCGAAGATTTCGTCCACGTCCCGGGCCCGGCCCGTGCGGTTCACGTGGAGCATGGTCACGGAGTGCTCGGGCTCCTTCTCGAGCATGAAGCCCACATGGTCGGCCACCCGCAGGCTCGGCTCCGAGCCGTCGGCGCACAAAAGCACGTTGCGGCGGCCCCATTCCGGGTCCCGGCAGATCCACAGCGGAAAGGTGATCTCCTCCATGAGCAGGCCCTTGCTCACGCTGTCGTCGAGGATCTCCTCCAGCTTCATGGTGGCCCGGCGGCCCAGGACCACGGCGTCATAGAGCCCTTCCTCGCCTTCCCGCAAAATGGTCATGGCCCTGGACATTCCCTGGGAGGTATGCTTGGTGTCGATGTTGTCGGGAGAGAAACCGTGCTGGACCAGGATGCGCTTGCACTCGGTCAGGGTCTTCATGCTCCTGTCCAGGTTGCGGCGGGCCATCTCCTCGCCCTGGGTCACGGTCTCGAAGGACAGCTCCTCGGCCCAGACCGCGGGGGTTTCAGCCACCACGTTGAACAGGGTCAGGCGGATATCCTTCTTGTTGTGGAAAAAGTAGGCCACATAGCGGATGCCGTGCAGGTGCTGGGGGTCGTTGCTGATGGTCACAAGCAGATGTCTGTCCATGCCGGTCTCCTTTGGCAGCCGATGCGCTTACCGTAGTACTTGCCTTTTTTGAGCCGTATTGCAAGATGCTACCCCAGGGGGGCGGCCATGAACCGCGACGACGAGAAGCTCCAGCGCAGCGACTATTGCCTGTTCGAGGCCGAGGAAGGGGAGCACCGCGTGGCCGTCCTGGGCACGGGCCCGGGGTTCCTCTCCATCGTGGACCTGCTCACCAGCACCGAGTTCCACGACTTCCTGCCGGGATTCCGGCTGGTGGCCGTGGCCGAGCCCGGCCCGGACCCCGAACGCCTGCGCGGAGTCCGCGCCCAGGGCGTGCCGCTCTATGAGACCTTCGAGGAGCTCTGGGCCAAACACTCCGACATCCGCTACCTGGTGGAGCTCACCGGCCACCGCGACCGGGTGGAAGCCTTGCGCCGCGTCCTGCCGGGCCGAGTCTCGATCATCGACCACGCCGCCGCGGTGTTCTTCTGCGGGCTGCGCGACATGGCCCGGATCAAGAGCCACTGCGAGGTCAACCTGGACCGCCAGCGCACCCTGCTCCAGGCCATCATCGACGAGGTGCGCGAGGACATCCTGCTCCTGGACCTCAAGGGCCGCGTGGTGGACATGAACCGCAACGTCTGGCAGCGCACCGGCAAGGCCAAGGAGGAGCTCACCGGCAAGGCCTGCTACGAGGTCATGACCCTGCGCGACGGCCTGCCCTTCTGCCGCGAGATGGACAAGGACTGCCCGTTCTTCAAGACCCTGAACACCAAGGAGGCGGCCGAGGCCCTGGTGACCCGGGTCAACGCCGAGGGCCAGCTCCTGTACTTCCGGGTCTATTCCTACCCCATCCTGGGCAGCCTGGGCGAGATGACCCACGTGATGATCATGCAGCGCGACATCACCTCGCGCACCCACCGCGAAAAGCACCAGCACCAGGCCGACAAGCTGGCGATCATCGGCGAGATGTCCACCTACCTGGCCCACGAGATCAGAAATCCGCTGTTCGCCATCGGCGGGTTCACCAACGCGCTGCTGCGCTCCACGGACATCTCGGAAAAGGACCGCGAGAAGCTGGCGATCATCGCCGAGGAAACCCAGCGCCTGGACCACATGCTCACGAGCATCCTGAACTTCGCCCGGCCCAGCAAGACGCCCACGGACAAGGTGGACCTGCGCCGCGTGGTGGAGGACACCGTGGAGCTCATGGAGATCGGCTACGCCCGCCAGGGTTACAGCTTCGAGACGCACTGCGAGCAGGGCCTGCCCATGGTCAGCGGCGAGCCCGAGCTGCTCAAGCAGTGCCTGGTGAACCTCTACAAGAACTCCATCGAGGCCATGCCCTCGGGCGGGACCATCACCACGCGCTGCGGGCTCTCCGGGGACCTGGTGTCGCTTTCGGTGGAGGACGCCGGGCAGGGCATGTCCGAGCAGGACCTGGAAAAGGCCTGCAGCCCGTTCTACACCACCAAGGAAAAGGGCTGCGGCCTGGGACTGGCCATGATCAAGAAGATCGTGGAGGAGTTCGGCGGGAGCATCGACATCAAGAGCCGCGTGGGCGAGGGCACCGTGGTCACGCTGCTGCTGCCGCCCATGCTGGCGGTGCGCGCCGAGCCCCAGCCCGCGACCTAGCAGGCCGTTGAAAAATCCGCGCTGGCCGCGTTGCTTCAAAAAACGCACATCCTCGCGTATTGGCGATACGCGTCGGCCGTGCGTTTTTCTCGCGCCTAGCCCTCGCGGTTTTTGAACGGCCTGCGGGAAAGGATATTGTGACGGCCCGCTAGCCCTTCTTCAGATCCTCGTCCTCCAGCCCTTCCAACACGAGCTCGTCGGCGGCTTCGCCCCGGTCGGTCTTGAGCCGGTCGATCATCTGCACGAGCCTGGACCGGTCGCTGGCCGAGAGCGTGGCCGTCTCCTCGCTGATGAGCCCCTTCTGGAACAGCTGGAAGAAATCCTGGTCAAAGGTGTTCATGCCGTGCGGCGCACCCTCTTCGAGCACGCCGTAGAAGGTCTTGTCCACGGTCTCCCCGCCCAGGATGAGCTCCTTGATGCGCAGGGTGTTGCGCATGACCTCGAAGGCCGCCACCCGGCCGTGGCCGTCGGTCTTGGGCAGCAGGCGCTGGGAGACCACCCACTTGAGGCTCTCGGCCAGGCGCATGCGGATGAGCCGCTCCTCCGAGGTGTCGAACAGGCCGATGATCCGGTTCACGGTCTGGCCGCAGTCCGTGGTGTGGATTGTGGAGAGCACGAGATGCCCGGTGGCCGCGGCCTGGAGCGCGATCTCCATGGTCTCGCGGTCGCGGATCTCGCCCACCAGGATGACCTTGGGGGCCTGGCGGAAGGCCGCGCGCAGGCCCGAGGCGAAGGTGTCGAAGTCCACGCCCAGCTCCCGCTGGTTCACCGTGCCCTTCTTGTGGCGGTGGGTGAACTCCACCGGGTCCTCCAGGGTGATGATGTGCACGGCCAGGTTCTCGTTGATGGCGTCCACCAGGGCGGCCAGGGAGTTGGACTTGCCCGTGCCCGTGCCGCCGGTGACCAGGATCAGCCCATACTTCTCCTTGGCCATCTCCGTGAAGCAGGCCGGCAGACCCAGCTCCTCCATGGTCGGGATGCCCGTGGGCAGCCGCCGCAGGATGGCCGCCAGGGTCCCGCGCTGGCTGAAGATGTTCACCCGGAAGCGGGCCTTGCCCGGCAGGGCGTAGGACAGGTCGCAGGAGCCCTTGGCCGCCAGGGTCTTGATGAGCCGGGGGCTGTTGTCCATGAGGGCCGCGGCCATGAGCTTGGTCTGGGCCGGGGTCAGGCGGGCGAAGTCCGGGCCCAGGTCCACGTCGGTGAGCGCTCCGTCCACCTCGGCCTGCACGGCCCGGCCCGAGGTGATGATCACGTCCGAGACCTTGGGGTGGGCGGCCACCAGCTTGGCCATGAGGCCGTCGAGCTCCTGGCGGGTCATCGCAGATCTCCTTGGTTCGCGGAGCCGTTCTTCAGGAAGGGCCGGATGCGGTCCTTGTTCTGGGCATAGACGTAGGCCGCGTCCGGGTCGATGATGCCCTTCTGCAGGTAGCGCAGGATGTCGTCGTCCAAAGACTGCATGCCGTGCTCGCGGCCGGTCTGGATCATGGAGGCGATCTGGTGGTTCTTGCCCTCGCGGATGAGGTTGCGCACCGAGGGCACGCCCACGAGGATCTCCAGGGCCGCCACCCGGCCGGGCCGGTCCACCCGGCGGAACAGGGTCTGGGAGATGACCGCGCGCAGGGAGTCGGCGAAGCTGGCCCGCACCTGGGCCTGCATGTCCTCAGGAAAGACCTCGATGATCCGGTCCACGGTCTTGGCGGCCGAGGCCGTGTGCAGGGTGGAGAGCACCAGGTGGCCGGTCTCGGCGGCCTCCAGGGCCAGGGCGATGGTCTCGTAGTCGCGCATCTCGCCCACCAGGATGATGTCCGGGTCCTCGCGCAGGGCCCCGCGCAGGGCGGCCTTGAAGCTCTTGGTGTCGCGGCCCACCTCGCGCTGGTTCACCAGGCAGCTCTGGGGCCGGTGCACGAACTCGATGGGGTCCTCGATGGTGATGATGTGGTCCTTGCGCACCTTGTTGGCGTGATGCAGCACGGCGGCCAGGGTGGTGGACTTGCCCGAGCCCGTGGGCCCGGTGACGAGCACGAGGCCCTTGGGCAGCAGGGCCAGATCCTTGAGCTTGTCCGGCAGGCCCAGTTCCTCCAGTGTGACGATCTTCTCGGGGATCTGGCGGAACACGGCCGAGACCCCGTTCATCTGGCGGAAGAAGTTCACCCGGTAGCGGGCCAGGCCCTTGACCTCGTAGCCGAAGTCCACGTCCCCGGTCTCCTCGAAGAGCTTGACCTTGTTCTCCGGGGTGATCTCGTAGAGCATCCGGATGAGCTCGTCGTGCTCCAGGACCTTGAACTTGAAGCGGTGGAGCTCCCCGCGCAGCCGCATCATGGGCTGGGACCCGCTGGACAGGTGCAGGTCCGAGCCGCCGTGCTCGTGGAGCATCTTGAAGAAGGCGTTGATCTGGGCCATGGGGCCTCCGGCCGGGGCGAAAGGATTCGGATTTCCGGCAGGATACCCGGGGGCAGAAACCAAGGCAAGCGGCCGGGCCCAGGGCTCACAAAAAATAAAGGGGAGCCC
>DFYP01000011.1 GCA_002382645.1 Desulfovibrio sp. UBA4079
TCCAGTTCATATTCCTTCCAGCCGAGAACCGATTCTTCGATCAGCACCTGTCCGATCAGACTGGCGTCCAGTCCGCCGGCGGCGATCGTGCCCAGGTCCTCAGGATTGTAGGCCACGCCGCCGCCTGTGCCCCCCAACGTAAAAGCCGGCCGGACGATCACGGGAAAACCAAGCCGGATGGCGGCCTCCTGCGCTTCCGGCAGAGTTGTGGCGATGTGACTTTCGGCCATTCTAAGTCCGATGCGCGATATGGCCTGGCGGAAAAGCTCGCGGTCTTCGGCCTTGTGGATTGCCGCAAGAGACGCGCCGATGAGTTCGACATGAAAACTGCTCAAAACGCCCATTCTGTCGAGTTCGATGGCGGTGTTGAGGCCGGTCTGACCGCCGAGCGTAGGCAGCAAGGCGTCGGGACGTTCTTTGGCGATGATCGCCGCCACCACATCCGCCGTCACCGGTTCGATATACGTGTGGTCCGCCATTTCCGGATCGGTCATGATGGTGGCGGGATTGCTGTTGACCAGCACCACCTCATAGCCTTCCGCTTTCAGGACCTTGCAGGCCTGAGTGCCGGAGTAGTCGAACTCACAGCCCTGGCCGATGACAATGGGACCCGCGCCGATGATCAGAATTTTATGGATGTCGTCTCTTCTGGGCATGGCTACTCGAGAGCGGCGCCGGCTGCGCCTTTATCTTGCAGGGCGACCCAGTCCGCGTCAATTTGTGTTTGCGATTGCTCAATGATCCATTCATTTTCCGGCCGGAACAGATGGGCAAAACGTCCCTGCGGCCGCAGAAAGTCTTTCAGCGGAAGTTTCTCCTTCGGGGTGTGTGTAAGCCGGGTCTTTCCGTTTTCCATCTCAAAAAGCGGCCAGTAGCAAGTGTTCACCGCCAGGCGCGACAGGGCGATGGCGTCGTCGGATTTCGAGCGCCAGCCCCGATGGCAGGGTGAAAGGATGTTGATGAACTTGGGGCCTGAAATCGACATGGCTTTTTGAATCTTGCGCATCAGATCCAGATGATGACTTGGAGAGGCCTGGGCTACATAAGGGATGTTGTGGGCTGCCATGATCCTTGTGATGTCCTTGCGGTGCTGCATTTTACCAGGCACCGAACTTCCGGCGGGCGAAGTCGTCGTCGATGCGCCAAACGGCGTCGCGCCCGAGCGTTGCGTGCCGGTGTTCATGTAAGCGCCGTTGTCGTAGCAGATATAGAGCATGTCATGCCCGCGCTCCATGGCCCCGGACAGGGACTGGAGCCCGATGTCGGCCGTGGCGCCGTCGCCCGCGAAGCAGATCACGTGGGGCTTCTTCTTGATCTTGCCCTGGCGGTGCAGGACCTTGATGGCGGCCTCGATGCCCGAGCCCACGGCCCCGGCGTTCTCAAAGGCCACGTGGAGCCAGGGCAGCTTCCAGGCGGTCTGGGGGAAGGGCGAGGTGACGATCTCCATGCAGCCCGTGGCGTTGGCCACGATGATGTCCTTGCCCGCGGCCTTGGTCACCATGCCCATGGCCAGGATCTCGCCGCAGCCCTGGCAGGCGCGGTGGCCCGAGGAGATCATGCACTCCTTGGGCGTGTTCTTGGCCGTGATCTTCTCATAGTCGATGGTGATGTCCCTAAGCATTGCTGTCCACCCCCCAGAGCGTGTAGGTCTTGGCCAGCTTGCCCTTCTTGGCCAGCCGGTACATCTCCTTGAAGTCCGCCACCGGCACGTCGCGGCCGCCCAGGCCCGCGATGACGTTGACGATCTCGGGCGCGTCCTTGTCCTTGTAGAAGATGGTCTTGAGCTCCTGGGCCACCGGGCCGCAGACCGAGCCGGGGCTCATGGCCCGGTCGATGACGATGAGCCGCTTGGCGCCCTTGCAGGCCTTCTTGAACTCCTGCACCGGGAAGGGCCGCCAGAGGCGGATGCGCACCTGGCCCACGTCCTCGCCGTCCTCGTTCAGGCCCTCCACGGCGCTCCAGACGCTCTCGCCGAGCGACCCCATGGTCACGAACAGGGTCTTGGCCTTCTTTTTCCCGTTGGTCTCGATGAGGTTGTACTTGCGCTCAAAGGTCTTGCCGGCCTCCGCGAGCACCTCCGCCACCACGGCCTTGGAGTCCAGCAGGGCCTGTTCGCACTGCTTCTTGGCCTCCAGATAGACCTCGGGCACGCCCACCGGGCCCATGGTCACGGGCTTGGCCGGGTCGAGCTTGAGGGCCGGCTTGTAGGGCGGCAGGAACTTGTCCACCGTGGCCTGGGCCGGGAAGATCACCGGCTCGATCATGTGGGTCAGGATGAAGCCGTCCATGTTCACGGCCACGGGCAGGAGCACGCGGTGGTCCTCGGCGATCTTGAAGGCTGCGATGGTCAGCTCGGTGGCCTCCTGGCCGTCCTCCACGAACAGCTGGACCCAGCCGATGTCGCGCTCGGCCATGATGTCCGAATGGTCGTTCCAGATGGAGATGGGCCCGGACAGCGAGCGGTTGGCCACGGTCATGACGATGGGCAGCCGCTGGGCCGAGGCGATGAACAGGATCTCGTGCATCAGGGCCAGGCCCTGGGACGAGGTGGCCGTGTACACGCGGGCCCCGGCGGCGGCTGCGCCCACGGCCGCGCTCATGGCCGAGTGCTCGGACTCCACGGGGATGAACTCGGCGTCCAGCTCGCCGTTGGCCACGTAGGTGGAGAGCTCCTCCACGATGTGGGTCTGGGGCGTGATGGGGTAGGCGGAAATCACCTGGGCCCGGGCCTGCTTCACGGCCTCGGCCACGGCCAGGGACACCTCGATGCCGACGCGCTTCTTGAGCATCACTTCTCCTCCATGACCATGGCGATGGCCTGCTTCGGGCACTCGTTGGCGCAGATGCCGCAGCCCTTGCAGTAGGCGAAGTTCGGGCGGAAGAAGCCGTCCTTGCCCTCACTGATGCAGAACTCGGGGCAGTAGAGTTCGCACATGCCGCACTTGATGCACTTGTCCTCGTCCAGGCGGGGAATGAGCGTGCGCCAGTCCCCGGTCTTGAGCTTGGCCGCGCTGCCCGGCGCGAGAATGGCCGCCCCCAGGGCCAGATCCTGCCAGGCGCACAACGACTTCTTGGCCATGCCATGCCTCCTTTGGCGTGGTTTCGCGGAAACGGAAAGATCGGTCGTGCCTATCCGATTTTTTTCCCGGCAGGGCCAAAAAAAACGGTCAGCGGAAATATGGGCCGGTGAACGGCAGGGGAGGGGGTCAGTCGAACAGGACGGAACCGGCCTGGAGCAGGTCGTCCAGTGCGCTGTCCGTGAGGCGCAGGCGGCGCTGGAGGATGTGCATCTCGGCCCCGGGATCGAACAGCGGGTAGTCCGAGCCGAACAGGATGCGCTCGCGGGGGTGGCGGTTCCAGATGGCGAAAAGCTGCTCGTCGGGGATGAAGGCCAGGGTGCTGGAGGTGTCCAGGAACACGTCCGTGCCCACCAGGTGCTCCAGGGCCCATTTCCAGTGGAGATAGCCGCCCATGTGCGCGGCGATGACCTTGCGGCCCGGGAAGGCCTGGGTGAGCGCGGCCAGCTTGCGCGGGCAGGAGGGGTTCTTGTCCGGGTCCTGGTCGTCGCCCACGTGGACCATGAGGACCAGGTCCCGGGGCACCATCTCCATGAGCTGGTAGAAGGCCGGGTCGTCCAAGAAAAAATCCTGGAAATCAGGGTGGAACTTGAGCCCGCGGATATGGGCCGCGGCGAGCCGCTCCAGCTCGCGCTGGTTGTCGTGGTAGCCCGGGTGCAGGGAGCCGAAGGCGATGACCTCGGGGTGCTTGCGGGTCAGCTCGATGGCCCAGTTGTTGGCCGGGACCACCTGGGAGGGCTCGGTGGCCGCGGTGTGCAGCATGACCGTGTCCAGCCCGGCGCGCCCGGCCCGGGCCAGGAGGTCCTCCACCGTGCCCGAGCCCACGGGCGTGATGCCGTAGTGCTCAAAGAGCTGGTCCAGGACCTTTTGGGCGATCTTGGGGTGGAAGGCGTGGGTGTGGACGTCGATACGCATGCTGTTTTGATTCCTGCAAGGTTGCGGAAAGTCTGCCTATACGAGGTCCGTCCCCGGGGCAAGGGCGGGGCGCTCACTCCAAGATTACTTTCTTGAAATCATGGGGAATTTTTTTGGGGAATCTCCGGCGAATGGGATACACTCCCCTTCCGCATGGGCCGGGACCCGGCCCGGGAGGTGCGCATGTTCGGCATCGGTTCCACGGAACTGCTCGTGATCCTGGTCATCGCCGTGCTGGTCTTCGGCTCCAACCGTCTGCCCGAGATCGGCGCGGGCATGGGCAAGGCCATCCGCGACTTTCGCAAGGCCGCCTCCGGGGGGCCGGAGGAATCCAGCGAGCCCGAGCCCAAGCGCATCGACAAATCCGAGTGAGGATACAGATGGGCAAATACGGATGCGTGCTCCAGGCCATGGTCATGATGCTCGTGGCCCTGGCGGCCATGGGGCTCTATGAATACGGACAGACGCTCCCGGCCGCGGCGCTGGGGCTGATCGCCCTGGGGGTCATGGGCTGGGGGCTCTGGATCGTCAATCGCAAGTCTTCGGGCGACTAGCCGAACAGCCCGCGCAGCCAGTCCGGCACGCGCACCGGCTTGCCCTCGGCGTTGACGCAGGCGTGCTCGGTGCTGCCCGTGGCCATGAGCGTGGCGCGGTCCTGGGCATGGACCTCGTAGACGAACAGGAGCGAGGCCCGGCGCCATTCACTGATGCCGCAGCGGACCCAGAGCTCGTCGTCGTAGCGGGCCGGAATCCTGTAGCGGCAGCAGGCCTCGCGCACGGGCAGGAACACGCCCCGCTTCTCCACCTCGGCGTAGCTCATGCCGCGCTCGCGGATGAACAGGCTGCGCGCCCGCTCGAACAGGTGCAGGTACTCGGCGTAATAGACCACGCCCATGGCGTCGGTCTCGCCATAGGACACGCGGTGGGCCAGCCAGGACTGGGTGGCCGGGAAGTCCGCTCCGGTGCTCATTTCCCCATTCTCTCCAGGCACCAGGGCAGGAGCCCGTGGCCCTGTTCCAGGAAGAGCCCGGTCTCACCGGCCAGGGCCTCGCTGAAGGCCTGAAGTCCCGAGCCCTGCACCCCGGGGGCCAGGAACAGGAAGGGCACGGGGTCGGGCGTGTGGGTCTTTTCCTTGATGGGCGTGTAGTGGTCGCAGGCCACCATCCAGGCGGCCTCGTCGCCCAGGGCCTGGCGCAGGGGGCCCACGATGCGCGCGTCGAACCGGGCGATGGCCTCGGTCTTGTCCTTGGCGTTGCCCGCGTGTCCGCACTCGTCCGGGCCCTCCAGGTGCACGAACACGAAGTCGCCCGTCTCCAGGAACTTCAAGGCCGCGTCCACCTTGCCCTGGTAGTTGGTCTCCAAAAGCCCGGTGGCCCCGGGCACCTCCAGCACCTCCATGCCCGCGGCCCGGCCCAGGCCGCGCACCAGGTCCACGGCCGAGATGACCGCGCCCCTGGGGCCGAAGGTTTTCCGGAAGTCCGGCAGGTTCAGGGGCCGGCCCTGGCCCCAGGGCCAGATGGAATTGGCCTTGGTCTTGTTGGTCTTGGCCGTGAGCCGCTCGGCCGCGCCGTGGAGCAGGTCCCAGAGCCGGGCCGAGCGCGAGAAGGTCATCAGGTCCGGCTTGATGGGCTTGTCCGTGATGTCGTGGGGCGGGTTCACGTTGAGCCCGGCCTCGTCCTCCAGGGCCCCGCCCTTCTGCACGAGCAGGTGGCGGTACTGGACCCCGGGGTGGAAGGTGAAGGTCTCGTCGCCCAGGTGCTTCTGGAGGTCGCGGATGAGCGGCTCGGCCGCCGCGGTGCTGATGTGCTTGGCGGAATAGTCGCGCATCTTGCCGTTGAGGCCCAGGTTGGTCACGGTCACCAGGTTGCAGCGCCAGACCAGGTCGTCGGGGTCGAGCGTGAGGCCCTGGGCCGCGGCCTCGATGGGCCCGCGCCCGGTGTGGTGCGCGGCCGGGTCAAAGCCGAGCAGCGCCATGTTGGCCACGTCCGAGCCCGGGGCCATGCCCTCCGGCACCGTGCGGCAGCGGCCCACCAGGGCCTTGCCCGCCATGGCGTCCAGGTTCGGGGTCGCGGCGGCCTCCAGCGGGGTCTTGCCCCCCAGGGCGTCCAGGGGCCAATCGCCCATGCCGTCGGCGATGAGGAAAAGAAGCTTCATGGGTCCGCCTGGCTAGAGGATCCGGAAGAGCACGGTGGGCTTGCGGGTGAAGGCCATGGCGTCGATCTCCGCGGCCACGGCCTCGGCGGCCTTGGCCTGGGCCGCGTGGGTCAGGAACACGATGGGCACGTCCGTGCCGGACTCGTCGCCCTTCTGCACGGCCTGGGCAATGGAGATGTTGTGGTCGGCCATGGCCTTGGCGATGGCCGCCATGACGCCGGGCCGGTCGGCCACGGTGAAGCGGTAGTAGTAGCAGGACACGGCCAGATCCGGCGGCAGGATCTCGGCGGGCGAGAGCGGGGCCGCGCCGAAGCCGGTGTTGTCCGGCAGGAAGCCCGGGCGGCAGACGTCCATGAGGTCGGCCAGCACGGCGCTGGCCGTGGGCAGGGAGCCCGCGCCCTGGCCGTGGAACATGATCGGGCCCACGGCGTTGCCCTCCAGGCGCACGGCGTTGTAGTTGCCGCCCACCCGGGCCAGGAGGAAGGTGTGCTTGACCAGGGCCGGGAAGACCCCGGCCTCCAGGCGTCCCTCCACGTCGCGCACCTGGGCCAGCAATTTGATGCGGTAGCCGAACTCCCGGGCGATCTCGATGTCCTGCTGGGTCACGCCGGTGATCCCGCGCACGGGCAGGGCCTTGAGCGGGTAGTCCCGGCCGTAGGCCAGGCGGATGAGCACCACGAGCTTGTGGGCCGTGTCCACGCCCTCGATGTCGAAGGTCGGGTCGGCCTCGGCATAGCCCAGGGCCTGGGCCTGGGTCAGGGCCGTGTCGAACTCCAGGCCGTTGGTGGTCATCTCCGAGAGGATGTAGTTGGCCGTGCCGTTGAGGATGCCCACCAGCTTCTCGATGCGGTTGCCCGAGAGCGAGTCCTTGAGGGCCTGGACAATGGGGATGCCCCCGGCCACGCTGGCCTCGTAGAGCAGGCCCCGGCCCTGTTTCGCGGCCAGGGCGAACAGTTCGGTCCCGTGCTCGGCCAGGAGGTGCTTGTTGGCCGTGATCACGTGCTTGCCGGCGGTCAGCGCGCGCTCGATGAGCGACCTGGCCGCCTCGATGCCGCCCATGAGCTCCACGATCACCGGGATTTCCGGGTCGTCCACCAGGGCCGAGGGGTCGGTGCAGAAGGCCGCGCCGGGGCCGGGCTGGGCGGCGCGCTGCTTGGCCGGGTCGCGCACGAGCACGGTCTTGATGGCCAGGCGCTTGCCGATGCGGCGCTCGATCCAGTCGCCGTTCTCCTGAAGGACCCGGGCCAGGCCCGAGCCCACTGTGCCGAATCCCGCCAGCCCGATGCGTACCGTTTCCATGACCCGTCCTATTTGCCGAGGAACTTCTTGATCCCGCGCATGGCCTGGTTGATGCGGTGGCGGTTTTCCACCAGGGCGAAGCGCACGTGCCCGTCGCCGTACTCGCCGAAGCCCAGGCCCGGGGACACGGCCACGTGGGCCTCCTTGAGCAGGAGCTTGGAGAATTCCACGCTGCCGAGCTTCTTGAACTCGTCCGGGATCTCGGCCCAGACGAACATGGTGGCCTTGGGCTTGGGCACGTTCCAGCCGGCCCGGGCCAGGCCCTCGCAAAGGGCGTCGCGGCGGTCCTGGTGCTCGTCCATGATCTCGCGCACATACTCCTGGGGCCCGTTCAGGGCGTGGCAGGCGGCGATCTGGATGGGCTGGAAGATGCCGTAGTCCAGGTAGCTCTTGATCCGGGTCAGGGCCTGGACCATGTCCCGGTTGCCGCAGCAGAAGCCCACGCGCCAGCCGGCCATGGAATAGCTCTTGGTCAGGGAGAAGAACTCCACGCCCACGTCCTTGGCGCCCTCGGCCTGGAGGAAGCTCGGGGCCTGGTAGCCGTCGTAGGTGAAGTCGGCGTAGGCAAAGTCGTGGATCACCATCATCCCGTGTTCCTTGGCGAAATCCACGATGCGCTGGAAGAAGGCCAGGTCGCAGGTCTCGGTGGTCGGGTTGTGCGGGAAGTTGATGACCAGAAGCTTGGGCTTGGGCCAACAGTGGCGCACGGCCAGCTGCATGTCCTCGAAGAAGTCCCGGCCCGGGCCGATGGGGACGCGGCGCACGTCGGCCCCGGCGATGATCGCGGCGTAGGGATGGATGGGGTAGGCCGGGTCCGGGGTCAGGACCACGTCGCCCGGGGCGAGCATGACCAGGGCCAGGTGGGCCAGGCCTTCCTTGGCGCCCATGGTCACGACCACTTCCTGGTTGTGGTCCAGCTCCACGTTGAAGCGGTTGCGGTACCAGTTGGCCATGGCCTGCCGCAGGCCGTTGATGCCCTTGGAAGCGCTGTAGCGGTGGTTGATGGGCTTCTGCACGGCCTCCACGAGCTTGTCCACCACGTGCTTGGGCGAGGGCAGGTCGGGGTTGCCCATGCCCAGGTCCACGATGTCGGCGCCCTCGTGGCGCAGCTTCATCTTGAGCTCGTTGACCGTGGCGAAAACATAGGGCGGCAGACGGTGTACCCGGGCGAACTGGTGCATGGCCGTGACTCCTCGCTCTCTCGGCGGATGAGGTATGGTATGAAGAGGTATCTATTAGCCGCGCCGCCTAGGCCCTGTCAAAGCCAATTCACGGGGGCGCGGGCCGTGATTTTCACGCCGGGCCGATTGAACGGGGGGCGCGGGCGTGCTAGGGACGAAGAAAATGGTTCCGCTGCGCGGAATCGGGGAGGACTCCATGCCCAAGGCCCTGGATTACCACGCCATGCTCCAGGAGGCCCTGGTGGAGGCCCGTCTCGGCCTGGCCGAGGGCGGCATTCCCATCGGCGCGGCCCTGTTCGACGCCGCGGGCCGGCTCATCGGCCGGGGCCGCAACCGCCGGGTCCAGGACGGGGACCCGTCCATGCACGCCGAGACCAACGCCTTCCGCAACGCCGGACGCCGCAAGAGCTACCGGGACACGGTCATGGTCACCACCCTGGCCCCCTGCTGGTACTGCTGCGGGCTCATCAAGCAGTTCAAGATCGGCACCGTGGTGCTGGGCGAGTCGCGCACCTTCCAGGGCGGGGTCTCCTGGCTCAAGCGCCAGGGCGTGAAGGTCGTGGACTTGAAGGACAAGGAATGCGAGGAGCTGCTGGCCCGCTTCATCCGGGCCAATCCCGAGATATGGAACGAGGATATCGGGGAATGAGGCCGGTCAGATTCCGGCCAGGGGCCGGTCCAGGGCTCCGGGGCAGGACTCGGCCCGGATCATGCGCGAGAGCGTCATGCAGTCCAGCTCCAGGGGGTCCTCGAAGCACACGCCGCAGCGGCTTTCGGTGATCCAGCGCACCACGCCCCGGGTGCTGGACAGGAAGCCGATGAGCCCGTTGAAGATGCAGCCCTTGAAGAAGACCGCGGCCCCGGTGGTCAGGGGGGCGTCCTGCGGCAGGAGCAGGCAGGCCCCGGCCGGGGAGATGTCCTCGAGCAGGGCGTCGCAGCAGACGCCGTCGGCGCACACGGACAGGTCGCATTGGCGCAGCTGGGCCAGCATTCCGGCCAGGGACACGCGTAAGTGGTTGCGGCGATTGAGACAGAGCTTCATAGGGACCTCGGGCGGATGGCCCATGCAGGGCTCCCCATAGCCGCGCGTCCAGGTTTTGGCAAGGGTTTTTCCGGCTTCCCGTCTTGACCTCCCCCAGCGAATTCTTTAGCCTCCGGTTCCTTATATGACCGCGCCCGTTGCGGGCGGCGGCGTTTTCCCCTGAAGGAGAGGGCCATGGTTCAGAAATCCGAGAAAATCTGGTTCGACGGCAAGCTGGTCCCCTGGGACGAGGCCAACGTCCACGTGCTGACCCATACCCTGCACTACGGCGCGGGCGTGTTCGAGGGCATCCGGGCCTACGAGTGCGCCGACGGCTCCTCGGCGGTCTTCCGGCTCAAGGAGCACGTCATCCGCCTGCACGATTCCGCCCACATCCTCGGCATCGCCGTGCCCTTCGACGTGGACGAGCTCATGGACGCCTGCGTGGAGACGCTCCAGAAGAACAAGCTCAAGGCCGGCTACATCCGGCCCCTGGTCTTCATCGGCGACGGGGCCATGGGCGTGCATCCGGGCAAGAACCCCATCCGCGTGGCCATCGCCACCTGGCCCTGGGGCGCGTACCTGGGCGAGGAGGCCCTGGAGAAGGGCATCCGCATCAAGACCTCGTCCTTTGCCCGGCACCACGTCAACGTCATGATGACCAAGGCCAAGGTCTGCGGCAACTACGTGAATTCCGTGCTGGCCAAGACCGAGGCCGTGGCCGACGGCTACGACGAGGCCCTCATGCTGGACACCATGGGCTTTGTGTCCGAGGCCAGCGGCGAGAACATCTTCATCGTCAAGAACGACGTGATCAAGACCACGCCGCTGACCTCCGTGCTGCCGGGCATCACCCGCGACAGCATCATCAACCTGGCCCGGGACCTGGGCTACGAGGTCCAGGAGCAGATCTTCACCCGCGACGAGCTGTACATCGCGGACGAGGCCTTCTTCAGCGGCACGGCAGCCGAGATCACGCCCATTCGCGAACTGGACCGCATTGAGCTGGGGCAGCCCGGTTATGTGGGCAGCCGCGGCCCGATCACCGAGAAAATCCAGAGCGCGTTCTTTGACATCGTCAACGGCCGCAACCCCAAATATGCCCACTGGCTGACGAAGGTCTAACATGACAAACGCAACCGTTGAACTGCTGGCCAAAGACCTGAACCACCAGGGCGGCGTCTATTGCCCGAGCCCGCTGGCCCACATGAGCATCTGGAACAGCCACCCCAAGGTCTATCTCGATGTGGCCCGGACCGGCCAGGCCAAATGCCCCTACTGCGGCACGGTCTACAAGCTCAAGGAAGGCGAGCACTTCCACGGCCATTAATTGGGGTCAGATTCCAATTAATTTCGTTTTTTTGCATTCGAGGGTCAGAAGTGTGAGGATAGTCTGTGAGGGCAGTGCGCGGGGTATTGCTGAGGTTCAATACCAATCCCATGAAACGCAATCTAACGTTCATGGCAACCGTGCCACCCCGAAGCATTCAAGAAGGCTGTCATTGCGAACGCAGTGAAGCAATCCATGACCCCGGACTGCATGGACTGCCGCGCTTCGC
>DFYP01000208.1 GCA_002382645.1 Desulfovibrio sp. UBA4079
CTCAACCGCGCGGACTATCCCGGATGACCCTGCAATTTGCCTTTGGATATATGTTGCCCGGAGCCTTTTGTTTCCGTTAAGGAAACAGCCATGTCCAAGCGAAACCGGGAGAAAACCTTGTCCGCCGTTGAAACCTATCTGCGGGAAATCCGGGACATCCGGCGCTCCAGGGCAGGGGTGCCGGAAACCTCCTACTACCCGCCCCTGGCCAATCTGCTCAACGAGGTGGGCAAGACCCTCAAACCCAAGGTCAAATGCATTATCAATCCCGCCAACCGGGGCGCAGGCATCCCGGACGGCGGCCTGTTCACGCCGGACCAGGTCAAGAAGGCCACGGACTTCGGGCCAGGGCTGCTCCCGGCCCGGGGCGTGCTGGAGGTGAAGGCTCCGGCCGCCGATGTGGTGAAAACTTCAGACAGCGACCAGGTGAACAGGTATTTCGAGCGCTATCGCCAGGTCCTGGTGACCAATCTCTGGGATTTCCAGCTGGTGGGCCGCGACGCCGACGGGACCAAGGCCTGCCTGGAGCGCTTCCGCCTAGCGAAGAGCGAAGACAAATTCTGGGAGCTGGCCCAACGTCCGGCGGCTCTAGCGCAAGCCGTTGGCGACCAGTTCCTCGAGTATCTCCGGCGGGTCATGCTCCAGGCCGCGGACCTGACCGATCCCGAGGAACTAGCCTGGCTTCTGGCCTCCTATGCCCGCGAGGCCCTGTTGCGCGTCGAGAGCCGCAAGGACGTCGCGGAGCTGGCCTCCCTGCGGGAGGGCCTGGAAGAGGCCCTGGGCATGCGCTTCGAGGGGGCCAAAGGCGAGCATTTCTTCCGCTCCACTCTGGTGCAGACGCTGTTCTACGGCCTGTTCGCCTCCTGGGTGCTCTGGAGCCGCGAGCTGCCTCCGGACGACAGCTATACGCGCTTCAACTGGCGGGAAGCTGCCTGGTCCCTGCACGTGCCCATGATCGCCGCGCTCTACGACCAGGTTTCCACCCCGGGCCGCCTGGGCCCCCTGGACCTGGTGGAGGTGCTGGACTGGGCAGCCTCGGCCCTGAACCGCGTGAACCGCAAGGAATTCTTCGCCCGTTTCGACGCGGGCCATGCGGTGCAATACTTCTACGAGCCCTTCCTCCAGGCCTTTGACCCGGCCCTGCGCAAAGACCTGGGCGTCTGGTACACCCCGCCGGAAATCGTGGAATACATGGTGGAGCGGGTGGACCGTGTGTTGCGCGAGGAATTGGGCATTGCCGACGGCCTGGCCGATCCCCAGGTCTATGTGCTGGACCCCTGCTGCGGCACAGGCGCCTATCTTGTGGCCGTGCTCAAGCGCATTGAAAAAACGCTCCGGGACAAGGGCGCGGACGCGCTCCTGGGCCAGGACGTGAAACGCGCAGCCATGGCGCGGGTCTTCGGCTTCGAGATCCTACCCGCGCCCTTTGTGGTAGCCCATCTGCAACTGGGCATGCTGCTGCGCGGCCTGAACGCTCCCCTGCTGCGAAAAGACAACGAACGCGCCGGCGTCTATCTGACCAACGCCCTCACGGGCTGGGAGCCGCCCCAGGGAGCCAAACAGCACCTCCGCCTGCCGGAATTGGAGGCGGAACGGGACGCGGCCGAGGAGGTCAAACGCGACAAACCCATTCTCGTGATCCTGGGCAATCCGCCGTACAACGCCTTTGCAGGCACCAGCCCCGAAGAGGAGCAAGGACTGGTAGAGCCCTACAAAGAAGGGCTCATCTCCAAATGGGGCATCAAGAAGTTCAACCTGGACGACCTGTACGTGCGCTTTTTCCGGCTGGCGGAACGCCGCATCGCGGAAACCACGGGCCGGGGCGTGGTCTGCTACATCTCGAACGGTTCCTGGGTGACGGAACCATCGTTTGTGGTTCTCAGAGAACACCTGCTGCGCTCTTTTGATTCCTTTTGGATCGAAAATATGCACGGCAACCGGAAAATCTCTGAATACGCCCCGGATGGACAAACCAGTGAAACGATTTTCGCCATTCCGGGCTTTTCAGTCGGCATCCAGCAAGGCGTGATGGTTTCATTGTGGGCGAAGACGAGTAACACCCCCACTCCGGCCCGAGTCCTGTTCCGGGACGATATTCATGCCGCCAGAGCCGCTGACAGGCGCGCCCAACTCCTTCACGCCTTAGCCATAGAGCCGTTCAACGGCCAATACCAAACCGCCCAGCCCAGCCCGGAAAACAAATTCTCGTTCCGCCCCCAGGTCATTGCCGAAGCCTACAAGCGCTGGCCCAAGCTCACAGACCTCTGCGCCGAGTCGCCCAGCAACGGACTCATGGAAAAGCGCGGAGGCGCGCTCATGGACATGGACCGAAACGTCCTGGCCCGGCGCATGCGCCGGTATTTCGACCGCAGCGTATCTTGGGAGGACTTGCAGGGCGAGGGCACGGGATTGACTCGGGATGCGGCGAGGTTTGACGCACAAAAGACTCGGGAACGAATCCTCAAGGCCGAACGATTTCAAGACAACCAAATTCTCCTCTATCCAGTTCGCCCTTTTGATGTACGGTGGGCCTATTACACACCAACACGGCCTGTCTGGAATGAACCCCGCCCCAGCCTCTGGGCCCAGTGCTGGGAGGGCAACAGCTTTTTGTTGAGCCGGGTGAGCACCGCGAAGCTGCCCGAAGGTCTGCCTGTCTCTTTCGCTTCCGGGCTCTTTGACGACCACTTCCTGTCCCCGGACGCCTCGGGATTTCCCTTGCGCCTCAAGGTCCGGACGGGGACCACAATCGGAAAACACGACGACCAACTCTCGCTCGGAGGCCGCGAGGGCCGGATCATCGCCAACCTCTCGGCCCCGGCCCGCCGCTACCTCGCCGCGCTCGGCGCACCCGATCCCGACAGCGACCCTGCGACCGGAGCGGCTGTCTGGCTTCATGCCCTGGCCCTGGCCTGTTCTCCGGCCTATCTGACTGAAAACGCCGACGGCGTTCAAAAAGACTGGCCCCGCATCCCCCTGCCCGCCTCCCGCGAGGTCCTGCTCTCCTCCGCGGCCCTGGGCCGCCGCATCGCCGACCTCCTGGACCCGGACACGTCTGTGCCGGGCGTCACCACAGGACAAGTGGACGCTGATATTCAAGGCTTGGCCGCCGTGGCTCCGGCCCCTGGGATCACCGCCGTGCGGCCCGAGGCCGGTCATTTGGAGATCACCGCGGGCTGGGGCTACGTGGGCAAGGAAGGCGTGATCATGCCCGGCCGAGGCAGGCTCGTGGAGCGGCCCTATTCCGAAGAGGAGCGCGGCCAGATCGAGGCCGGGGCCCGCGCCCGGGGCCTGGACCCGGCAGAGGCTTTCAAGCGCCTGGGCTCCACCACCTGCGACGTGTACCTCAACGAGGCGGCCTACTGGAAAAACATTCCGGCCAAGGTCTGGGAGCATTACATAGGCGGCTATCAGGTCATCAAGAAGTGGCTGTCCTACCGGGAAAAAGACGTCCTGGGACGCGGCCTGTCCATGGAGGAGGTCCGCCACGTGACCGCCACGGCCCGCCGTCTGGCGGCCCTGCGCCTCCTGGAACCGGACCTGGACCGCAACTACATGACTGTGAAGGCCAACACCTATGAATGGCCCGGGCCGGAATGAGGGAAGCGCCGCCATGCGCCCCTCGACCATTGTGCAAGCCGTGATTTCCCTGCTGCGCGGCAAGGGCCATGAGGCCTCCAAACTGGAGACCATCCCGGACCAGATCATCAGAATCCACAAACCCAAGAGCCGGGGCCGACCCCGCCAGGCGCTCCGCGAAAGCATCCTGCGCACCATAGACGCCATGATCCTGGCAGGCGTGGTTGAGAACCACCACACCGAGCACACCGCCTGGCTCAGGCTGCGGCCGGACTACAAGGACCACCTGCACAACGTCCATGATCTGCTCAACCCTTCCTGAACAACGCCCGGGGTCCGCATGTTCCTGAACCTGCGCATCGCGGTGAAGTCCCTGGCCGTGCACAAGCTGCGCGCGATCCTGGCCATGCTCGGGGTCTTTCTCGGGGCCCTGGCCTTCAGCGGGGTGCAGCACGTGTCCCAGGCCCTGGAGCGCAAGGCCGAGCTGGAGGCCGAGAAGATGGGCCCCAGCCTGTTCGCGGCCGTGGCCGGGCAGGTGCGCTTCGCCCGCGACGGGGCCCTGCGCCTGGGCCAGGCCAAGCGCAACTTCACCGAGGCCGACGCCCGGGCCCTGGCCGACGGCGTGCCCTCGGTCCTGTCCATGACGCCCTACGCCGCGGCCTCCCTGACCCTGCGCTCGGAGCTGGCCGCCACCACCGTGGCGATCATCGCGGCCCGGCCCGAATACACCGAGATCCGCGACTTCCATGCCGAGCTGGGCCGGTTCTTCGATGACGCCGAGGAGGCCTCCATGGCCCGGGTCCTGGTCCTGGGCCGGGACATCGCCGAGCGCCTGTTCCAGCGGCCCGAGGCCGCCCTGGGCCGCGTGGTCTATCTGGGCAGCGCCGACTACCGGGTGGTCGGGGTCATGGAGAAGAAGGGCCGGGACCTGGCCGGGGACAACCAGGACGAGCAGGCCTTTCTGCCCCTGTCCACGTACCTGCGCCGGGTGGCCAACCAGGACTGGGTCACGGGCGCGTTCCTGCGCCTGGCGCCCGGGGCCAACCAGGGCCCCGCGCTCGCGGCCGTGGAGGACGCGGCCCGGGAGATCCTGCGCCGCCGCCACCACCTGCGGCCGGGCCAGGCCGACGACTTCACCCTGCTCACGGCCCGCCAGTCCCAGGAACTCCAGTTCCAGGCCCTGGAGCTGGTGCACACCCTGGGGCTCATCGCCTCCACGGTCTGCTTCGCCGTGGGCGGCATGGGCATCCTCTCGATCATGATCCTCATGGTCCGGGCGAGACGGCTGGAGATCGGCATCCGCCGGGCCGTGGGCGGCAGGCGCTCGCAGATCCTGGGCCAGTTCCTCCTGGAGTCCGGGCTCATGGCCGGGACCGGCGGGACCCTGGGCGTGTTCTCCAGCCTGGCCCTGACCTCGGCCGTGAGCGCCTTCGGGAACATGCCCTTTGTCCTGGACCCCCTGCTCCTGGCCGGGACCCTGGCGGCCTCGGCGGCCATCGGGCTTTTGGCCGGGTCCTATCCGGCCTGGCAGGCGGCCCGGGTGGACATCCTGGACGTGCTCCGGCTCTAGTCTTTCTGGCCACAACCCGCCGCTTTTCCTGGCCAATTCCGGATTGTGCCACGCCGTGCCATGTTTCGCGCGTCATTCCGCAGGGTTGACGCACGGATATCTGTATCGTGCCGACTATACAGGGCCGGATTCCGTCCTATCTTTGGAGCAGGACGACACAATCCAACAGGAGGAGCGGCCATGAAGGGTGACCACGAGCACAAGCACGAGCATGAGCACGTCCACAAGCATGAGCACGAGCATGAGCACCCGGGCAGCGGCAAGCACAGCCATGCGCACGAGCACAAGCACAGCCACGGGCACATGCACGAGCACAAGCATCCCCATGACCACGCCGGGCCGGGGCATGACCACGCGCACCCGGGCGAGCACGGGGCCCATGACCACGAGCACCCGGGCCACGACAAGGAGAAGCACGAGCACAAGCACTGAGCCGGTGGGGGGAAACGGGGGAAGCAAAGGGGGGCCTGGCGGCCCCCCTTGTTGTTCTGCGGACTAGCCCAGGATGGCCTTGAGGTCCTCGTCGGGCGTGGTGATGGGCTTGATGTTGTAGTTGTCCACCAGGAACTTCAGCACGTTGGGCGTGATGAACGCGGGCAGGCTCGGTCCCAGGCGGATGTCCCGGATGCCCAGGGCCAGCAGGGTGAGCAGGATGGCCACGGCCTTCTGCTCGTACCAGGAGAGCACCAGGGACAGGGGCAGGTCGTTGACCCCGCAGTTGAAGGCCCCGGCCAGGGCCACGGCGATCTGGATGGCCGAGTAGGCGTCGTTGCACTGGCCGATGTCCAGCAGGCGCGGGATGCCGCCGATGTCCCCGAGCTTCTGGTCAAAGAACCGGAACTTGCCGCAGGCCAGCGTGAGCACCACGCAGTCGGCCGGGACCTTTTCCACGAACTCGGTGTAGTAGTTGCGGCCGGGCTTGGCCCCGTCGCAGCCGGCCACCAGGAAGAAGCGCCGGATCTTCCCGGCCTTGACCGCGTCGATCACGGCCGGGGCCACGCCGAGCACGGCGTTGCGGCCGAAGCCCACCATGACCGAACCCTTGTCCTGGTCCTCGCTGAATCCGGGCAGCTCCAGGGCCCGGGCGATGACCGGGCCGAAGTCCCCGTTCTTCACGTGGCTCGCCCCGGGCCAGCCCACCAGGCCGGTGGTGAAGATGTTCGGCAGATAGGCGCCGGGCTTCTGGATGCAGTTCGTGGTCATGAGGATGGCGCCCGGAAAGGCCGCGAACTCCTTCTGCTGGTTCTGCCAGGCCGTGCCGTAGTGGCCGTGGAAGTGCTTGTAGGCCTTGAGCTTGGGATAGCCGTGGCAGGGGAGCATCTCGCCGTGGGTGTAGACGAAGATGCCCTTGCCCTCGGTCTGCTTGAGGATCGCCTCCAGGTCGCGCAGGTCGTGGCCCGAGACCAGGATGGCCTTGCCCTTCCTGTGACCCAGGGGGACCTCGGTGGGCACGGGATGGCCGTAGGTCCCGGTGTTGGCCGCGTCCAGCAGCTCCATGGCCTTGAGGTTGACCCGGCCGCAGTCCAGGGCCAGGGTCACCCAGTCGCCCAGGCTCAGGTCCCGGCGCAGGGTGGCGGCCAGGAGCCGGTGGACCTCGGCGTACACCGCGTCGTCCTCCTGCCCCAGGATCTGGGCATGGTCGGCGTAGGCGGCCACGCCCTTGACCCCGTAGGCCACGGTCTCCTTGAGGGACTGGATGTCGGCGTCCGGATCGGCCAGGGCTTTCACACCCACTGTTTCACCTTGAGCCGCAAGCGCCGCCAGGTCGCGGGCCGGGATGAGCTCAGCGGCCTTGTCAAAGGTCTTGGCCACGCCCTTGGCCGCCAGGGCGGCCTTGAGCTTCTCGCGCAGGGCCACGCACCGGTCGATGAGGCCCGGGAAGCGGCCCGCGTCGAAATTCACGTTGGTCAGGGTGGAGAACACGGCCTGGACCGTGAACACGTTCGTCTCGCGGTCCGTGATCCCGGCCTCGCGGGCGGCCTGGGCCACCTGGGACAGGCCTTTGACCACGTACAGGAGCAGGTCCTGCAGGGCCGCGGTCTCCGGGGTCTTGCCGCAGACGCCGAGCTTGTCGCAGCCCTGGCCCTTGGCGGTCTGTTCGCACTGATAACAAAACATGGATGCCTCCTTGGTTGCGGGTTCACGGCTGTGCTCCAGCCTGGCTCCGGTTCTAGCCGGAGTCGGGCAGGCACGCCTTGACCTGCGTCAAAAGGAGGCGATTTTTCCGGAACCCCCGCTCACGACCCAGACGGCGCAGGAGGCCGTGGGCTTGTGGGCCACGCCCACCGCGCCCTTGTGCAGGTAGAGGCACATGGACCAGGACGGATCCAGGCCGCTGTTGGTGGAGGACCAGACCGTGTCGGCCAGGTCCAGGAAGCGGTGGCCGGGCGTGAGGGCCGGGGTCTGGAAGCCCGCGTCCACCAGGGACTCCAGCTCCAGGATCGTGGGCAGCCGCCAGTTCACCCGGCCGCCCAGCACCCGGTCAATGGCCGCGTGGGGCGCTGCCAGGGCCTGGGGCCAGGAGAGCGGCCCGGGGTGTGCGCGCCGGGCCCAGACCAGGCCCGTGAGGCTGTCGCGCACCGCGTCCTGGTTCAGGAGCGCGAAGCGCGGCTCGGGCCAGACCACGCCGGTCCCGGGCCCGGCAACCGGGTTGGCCAGGCTCGGGCTCGCGCCGCGCACGGGCCAGACCAGCCGGAACTCGTTCTCTTGGCTGAAGAACAGCCGTCCGCCCAACATCTCCAGGTTCCAGAAATACCCGGGCCGCCCGGCCGCCGGGGTGCCGCTCCAGTACCAGTTGGGCACGACCCGCTCGAACGGGTGGCCCGCGGGCAGGCAGGGCGAGGCCGCGTTGAACGCCACCAGGCTCAGCAGCTCCCTCCGGTTGGGCAGGCGCCAGTCAAAAAAACCCAGGTGCTTCGCGCTGTTGAGCCCGTCCACAAAGGCCAGGGCCTCGGCCCGGTTGTGCGGAAACCCGGCCGGGTCCGCGTCCCGGGTCCAGACCAGGCCGGTGAGCCGGTCCAGCACCACGCCGGCCTGGACCTCAAAGCGCGGGCTGGGCCAGGGCGTCCCGGATTTGAACTCGGCGTCCTGGCCCGAGCCCCGGCAGGGCAGCTCCCGGCCCTGGCGGTCGTGGCAGGCCTCCTGGCCGGTCCTGTGGACGGTTGCAGTCATTTGCGGATCATAGTCCTGCCCGGCCCGGGGGGCAAGGCCCGCTGGACACGGACACCCTCCTGGGGCAAAATCCGGGACCGTGACGGATGCCCCGTCCAAGGAGTGCCCATGCCCCGCTTCGTCTCCCTGGTCCTGGCCCTGGTCCTGCTGGCCGCTGTCCCGGCCCGGGCCGCGGGCCCCGCCTTTGTCCTGATCCTGGACGCCACGGCCGGAATGGGCCGGCTGGACACGGCCAAGCCCGCGCTCTCGGCCGTGATCCGCGACCTGCCGGACAATGCCCAGGCCGCCCTGTACCTCTATCCCCGGCCCACCCGGGAGGCCTGCCTGCCGGTGCAGGAGCTCGTGCCCCTGGGCGCGCTGGACAAGCCCGCGTTCCTGCGCGCCCTGTCCACGCTCGCCACGCCCGACGGCCGGCCGCCCCAGGCCCTGGGCCTGGAGCAGGCCACCCTGCGCATCCTCTCGCTGCGCCAGGCCGTCACCGCCGTGCTCCTGTCCACGGGCCTGGAGACCTGCGACGACGACCCCTGCGCCACGGCCGCCTCGCTCAAGGCCCTGGGCGTGCCCTTCAACCTCAAGGTCATCGGCTACCAGGTGACGCCCATGCAGGCCGCCCCGCTCCAATGCCTGGCCAACACCACGGGCGGCAGCTTCGAGACCGCGGCCAACGCCTCGGACCTGACCCTGGCCCTGCGCCGGGCCTTCCAGGTGCACACCCTCCAGGTCCAGGCCCTGCGCCAGGGCCGGACCATGGACGCCCGGGTGGAGGTGGCCGCGGCCGGAACCAACAAGCCCCTGGCCGGGATGCGCACCGGGCCCGCGGGCCTGGCCGTCTTTTCCCTGCCCCCCGGGACCTACGACGTCACCGTGCTGGACCCGGCCTCGCCCGGAAACCGGCGCCTGACCTTCAACCGGGTGGTCCTGACCGAGGGCCGGGTGGTCCGCAAGGTGGCCGAGTTCGGCGGGGGCGAGGTGCGCGTGAGCGTGACCCGGAACAGCACGCCCCTGGACGCCGAGGTGGAGATCAAGGCCCTGGACGGCTCGGGCTTCGCGGTCCAGGGCCGCAGCGGGGTGCCGCCCGCCCCCTTCCTGGCCCCGCCCGGGGTCTACGACGTGCGCGTGCGCGACCCCCAGAACCCGGGCCAGGCCCCCAGCCTGACCCCGGGCGTGGCCGTGCGCGGCGGCATGGTCACCTCGGTGCCCGTGGCCCTGGACGACGCCCGGC